>JBIJDZ010000099.1:0-4704 GCA_044343805.1 Chthoniobacterales bacterium
CCTCAAACTCCAGCCGCAACTTCCTAGCCACCCTCGCTCAATAGCTCACATACCGAATCTGTCAATTATAAGTTATGGGACTGACCCCTTCGGCTGTTCCCACCTTCGGCGGCGGGCAAGGCTCTCCTCGCCTCCGGGCCTTGCCTGCCGACCGAACACTTATTTCTTGGCGCGGCCGCAGCGACGAAGGAGCGGAGGCCGCGCAGGGGTAGGCAAGCACGATTCCATGACAGGCACAAAAGCGAAGCGACTGCCTGGCGTGGAGCGTGCCCGCCGGGGGTAGCGACTCGGGTTCCGCTCGATGTGAGGATGCCCGGCTTTGCGGGCACCCGGAACATGAAGCGGCACATATTGGGGGGACGCCGCACGGTGGCGGATCGCCCGCAGGAGCTTGCGACGAGGACGAACCGCCACGGTGCAAGGACAGGGTTGCTCATGGCGCGTCGATAACACGGTTGACGTTGGAACCACCAAGAAGCCAACCCCCCGCCCGCTCGAAGAGCGAGGCGAGGATGGGGCATCCTTTAATCCAACACTTACGGCGCCGCCGCCCCACCGCAGCCTCGCGGACCAGCCCGCCCTGGAGCGTAGCGGAAGGGTTTGCGGCTGCGGCTGGCATGAGCGAAGCGAAAAGGAGCGGAGCGACTGGTGGCAGAGGGAGCAGCCGACGGGCGGTCGCCGGCACACCCAAGGAAGCGGCTGGACCGGCGCGGCATGTGCCGGGGTGTGCGAGGAACGAGCCGCCACGAGCAGATGACGTGACGGGCCAGACTAGCGACCGCCGTTGAACAACCAAGGCGCGAGCGACGGCGCGATGCCTGCGGGGGCGCTTCCATCCATCGGCGAAGCCGCACTCCGCCCCCATCAGCAGGCAGCGTGACGGAGCGGTTCATCGGCGGTTGACGAGGGTTGGCGGACGTCGCTACTCGCGACAGCGGCTCGGCGTTGGATCACGATGCAGCGTTGGAGTGCTTCTTGGCGTATTCGAGTTTTTTAAGGTCGGAAGGATTCAGGTGCTCTTGCAAAGGGGCAAGGACTTGAACCACTTTCTCGAAGTTTTTTTCTGCCCATGCAGATTCGGATTTTTTACGCACCTGCTCCAACTGCGTTTCGAGAGCGTAATTTCTAGCCCACTCCTCGCGTTGTAACTTGAGGCGGGAAAAAAGTTCGCTGTCGCCCAAAATGCCAGCATTAACGCACTTCTGAAAAAGCTCGGCTAATTGCCTAACGCCTTCGGCCACACCTTCTACGGTGTGAGTCGCATAATCCCGGTATTGCTCCGCCCGTTCGTTATGAACGAGACGCAGAATTTCGGAAAAAGAGTGGGTTTCCGATCCCTGCGCATTCTCAATTTCAAGGCTGATCTCGTATGACTGCCGACCGTGAAAAATGCTGACGGCAAGCTTTGGTGACTCGAACCGCACTAAGGTTGCATCGGATCGCGCACACCGAAAACCGAAGGTTTCAAGGAAGCCAAAACGGGCTTTCACTTCATCAGCAAAATGGAGAAGTGCCCTGTCAGTAACATGATTCTCGGCCATAGCTAGGGGGTTGGCGGCATCCAGAGACTCGTGTTGCCATCGAACGTCCATCCGCGATCTCGGAGCAAGTATCGCTCTGCGTTCAGGAACTGGCCGCTCGTGTCACCGACTGATGCGTCACGAATTGGTAGTCCGCGATTCATCTCCTGGCGAAGCACTCCCGAGTTTTGCTTCCAATTCAATTTCGGACTTCCCAAGTCGGGCAGTCGATCCAGCAACGACCTCTCGCCTGCACCAAGATTCTGAAGGTCTTTAACTCGCCCGATAACCGTCACTTCTGTCTTTGCGGCCTTGACTCCATACTTGCCGGCTTTGGCGACATCCCCGATGTACGGAATTATGCCCGCCGCACTGATTAACGCGTTCCCGTACTGACCACGCCCAAGGTAAAGTACAGCATTCAAGCCATCGGCTATACCAAAGGGATCAAACACACCGACCGCATCTAACCCGCCTTGAAACCAGTCCATTCCAGAGGTTGCATCTCCGGCACACAACCCCCAAGGATCAACCGAGTTCACCGCATTATTCCCCACATACCGATACAAATTCCCATCCCCGGCGGAGAACCGAATCGGATCCGTCTGCAGAAATCTCCCCAGCTCCGCGGAATAGAACCGGTTACGGTAGTCGTAGAGGCCGACTTCTGAGAGCCACTCACGGCCGGTAAAAAGAAACCTGTTACCAAACAGCGACACCGGCAGGCTCTCTCCCGTGGCGCTGCGTATCTCCACCCTGCCGAACACATCATAGCGGTAACGCTCGACAATCTGCCCGGTCGCATCACTCAACGCCACCGTGCTGCCCAGCCCGTCCCGGTGATAATACACCGTGCCGCTGGTCGCGCTCTTGGCCACGATGTCGTCGGTCTGCACTCCGTGCACGTATTGCGCCGTGAGCGCTCCCTCCCCGTCCCGCTCTTCAATCAGGTCCCATCCCGCATAGACCAAGCGCAGACTTTCCGCACCCCCTCCCGCCCTCGTCGTGCGCCGTTGCAGGCAACGGTTGAACCCGTCGTACTCGAACTCGGTCACCGTCCCGTTTCGCTCGGCCCGCACCAAGCGATTTTGCGCGTCGTATTCGCCCTTCGTGCCCTCGCCCAAGTCGGTCATGTTTCCGTTGCCGTCGTGGGCCGCCAGAACCCCGCCCACCGTGGCGTAGGTGTTGTCGGCGCGCACGGTGTAGGCCGTTATTCCCGCGGCGGTGTCACTGGCGCTTTGCCGGTTGCCCATCGCATCGTAGGCAAATCCTTCGCTGCGCACCCCGCCGTAGTTCGCTCCAATGACTTGATCGATGGCATCGTAGGCGTAGCTCTCGGGACCAAACGCCGCATCGTGGCGCCCGGTCCGCTGGCCGACGGCATTCAGGCTATAGGTCACGGGTACAGTTCCTCGCATCGCTTGCAGCCGCGCGGCTGCGTCGTAGCGGTAGAGCGCGCTCAGGCCGTTTTCGTAGGTTTTGGCGGTGGTGGCTCCCACGGAGTTGTATTCATATGATGCCACTGAGCCGCCATCAAGGGCGATGCCGGCGATTTGGCCGCGTGGTGTGTAGGTTTGCGTCACCACATTGCCGTCGGGGTAGGTCGTGGCAGCCAGACGTCCGCCGGCATCGTAGCCGTAGCCAACCGTACGCGCGGGCTGGCCGGAGAGCTGGGTCGTTTCGCTCAGAATTTGGTTGGCGGGATTGTAGGTGTAGGTGAGAGCTACCGCGCCGTTGTCCTCGTTCAACACACGCCCGGCGGCGTCGAAGGTGCGGGTGATGTCGGGAGTGTCATCGCTCCAAAGGGTTTGGATTTCACGGTCGCGGCTGTCGAAGACCGAGGTGCGCAGTTGTCCGGCGCGGGTGGTGTAGGTGGTCGGGTGGCCTGAGAACGGCAGGAATGTCAATAGGTAAGGGCTGACCCCTTTGCCTTTGCCCGAAAAATGTCAATAAATCATGACTGACCCCTATGACTGCCCCCCGCCCCACCGTAGCCTCGCGCACGAGCCCGCCCCGCAGCGCTTCGCAAGGGGTCTGCGGCTGCGGCACACCCAAGGAAGCGGCTGGACCGGCGCGGCATGTGCCGACCCGTGCGAGGAACGAGCCGGGGCGCGCAGATGACGTGACGGGCCAGACTAGCGACCGCCGTTGAACGTCCAGGGAGGGAGCGACGGCGCGACTCCTGCGGGGGCGTTTCCATTCTACGGCGACAGCCGCACTCTCCGCCCAATTTCGCAGGCAGCGTGACGGAGCGGACCACCGGAGTTTACGCGAGGGTTTGGCGTTCGTCGCTACACGCGCCAGCGCGAGGACGTGGATTCACTGTTAACGTTGCTTTTTGAAAAAGCGCATCGCTCTTTCCGCGATTACACCGCCGACAATGAGATAAACGATCCATGCAGCTGGATACTTGAAGAGAGCTTCGCTGATTGCGGTATCCCCATTTTTCCACAGTAACAGTTGCACCGCGACGCCAAGGACAATTCCGGGCACTAAGCTGATTGCAAAACCTTGCCAGTAACTCATGGGACAAGGACTGATGCCCCTCGCACTACAAAACTGCCGGGAACGATAGTAGGAGTTACTCGCAGTCCAGCCGCTGCAACAGGGACGACCGCTCCTGTTGCTCCTGCTCCCTGCAATGTGGCGATTGCGGCAGATGGCGAACTGCTCAGGTAAGTTCCCATTCCTCCGATGCCTGTCGCGGATGCTCGAATTCCACCAGTGGCCGCAATTCCCGCCGCACCAGCTGCGCTCGTGTGATGGTAAAGTGTTGCAGGCGGAGTGTAGAGCCGACCTGTGTATGCTAACGCAGCAATGCCTCCCAGTATTCTGCTCGCCCGGAATGCCGGGTCGCACTCGTCATATGCTCCAATGTCGGCGAGCGGATTACCGAAGGGATTTATTCCATCAAGCGTCGCGGCTGCCGCCATGCTCACGTCCATTCCCGAATCAGGCGTGAACAACAACGATGGATCACCCCAGCCGATATTCCACGACACATTCCCTTGGCCGTCGCCCCAACCGATTCCCCAAAGTCCGAGAGGGTCCGCAAGATTAACCGCATTATTGCCCACATACCGATACAAATTCCCATCCCCGGCGGAGAACCGAATCGGATCCGTCTGCAGAAATCTCCCCAGCTCCGCGGAATAAACCCGGTTGCGGGCATCGTAGAGGCCGA
>JBIJDZ010000013.1:0-35082 GCA_044343805.1 Chthoniobacterales bacterium
GCCGCCCAGCTCAACGAAGGCCTCGATGTGATCGAGGCCGGCTTGGCCGCGGCTCGCTAAAATCCGGCCGTTTGCAGGATCAGACCTTCACTTCCTCGCCGGTGTTGGCATCGGTGATGGTGAATTTTTCCCGGTGCATCGTCGGGTCGGGCTTGAACGAGAGGCGTCCACCGTAACGGCGTTCGATATCGACGAGTAGCTCTTCGTCCTCGGTGCGCAGGCGCTGGAGCAGGTCGGGGTTCACGATGACTTTGATTTCGTGGATGGTGTCGATGTGTTTGCGCATCACCGCGTGGAGCGCGCGCTGGAGCTCGACCGACATCGTCATGGTGTTTTTGATGAGGCCGCGGCCTTCGCAATACGGGCAGGGGTCGAATTGCGACATGCGCATGCTTTCGGCGGCGCGCTGGCGGGTCATTTCCATGAGCCCGAGCTGCGAGATCGGCAGCACGTGGGTGCGGGCCTTGTCGCGTTTGAGGCGCTGCCGCATGCGCTGGTAAACGGCCTGCTGGTCCTTGCGCGACTTCATATCGATAAAATCGGCCACGATGAGGCCGCCGATGTTGCGCAGGCGCATCTGACGCGCGATTTCGTCCGCCGCCTCAAGATTGGTCTGCAGAATGGTCTTCTCCACGTCCTTGCCGCCTTTGTTGCGACCGGTGTTGACATCCACGGAGATGAGCGCTTCGGTCTCATCGATGACGATATAGCCGCCGCACTTGAGCCAGACCTGGCGGTGGAAAGCTTTCTCGATCTGTTTGTTGACGCCGTATTTGTCGAAGATGTGCTGTTCCTCGTTGTAAAACTGGATGCGTTTCTTCGAACGCGGGGAGACTTGCCCGACGAGTTCCTGCATGCGCTCGACCGATTGGAGGTCGTCGCAAATGACGGCTTCGACTTCCTCGGTGAGAAAGTCGCGCACCGTGCGTTCCACCAGATCCGGTTCCTCGAAGAGTTGGAAGGGTGAACGCTGCGACTCCATGTTCTTCTCGATCTCGGACCATTGTTCGAGGAGCAGGTGCAAATCCCTCACGAAAAAGCGGGAGCGTTGGCCGGCCCCTACGGTGCGGATGATGACGCCCATGCCTTCGGGAATTTCCAGTTCATTGAGGATTTTGCGCAGGCGCTCACGTTCCTTCGGATCGTCGATCTTGCGCGAAATGCCACATTGCGGGCTGTAGGGCATGAGGACGAGATAGCGCCCGGGCATGCTGATATTCGTCGTGATGCGGGGCCCCTTCGTGCCAATGGGACCCTTGCTGACCTGGACCATGATGTCCGACCCCGGCGGATAGATGGTCGGGATATCTTTGGCCGTGATTTTCTTGGGGATCTTTTTTCCCGTGTTGCGCCGGACCTCTTCGATGCCGCTGTCGAGCGCGGCGGGGATGGCATCCCAGAAATGGAGGAAGGCATTTTTCTCGAAGCCGATATCGACGAACATGGCTTTGAGGCCTTGCTCGATGTTCTTCACGCGGCCCTTGTAAATCGAGCCGGCGATGTTGCGGTCGGAGACGCGCTCGACATTGTATTCTTCGAGCTGGCCGTCCTCGAGCACGGCCACGCGTTTCTCGAGTTTCTCGGCGTTGACAATGAGACGGGCGCCGCCGGGGGTCGTGGCTAAGCCTAGGAATTTTTTGAATTTTTCAATCATAACGAAGTGAGGTGTGGGTTGGGGAAAATGGTTAATTTTCTTTTTTGCGACCGCCGAAGAGTCGTTGGAAAAGTCCTTTTTTCTTCTCTGCCGGACGTTCTTGCGGCGGGGCAAATTCTGTCGGGTCGGCCGGGGGGGCATCCATGGCGGCTTCTTCCGGCGGCGCATCGGCCAAGGCGGCGGGGATGGGGCGTCCGAAGTCCACGCTCGAGACAAATTGGAAGCTGCCTTTGGCCGGCTCGAGCGCGGCGACTTCGACCGCCTCGCCCTCTTCCATTTTGAAAATGTCGGCGAGGATTTTCGCGGCGATCGGGGCGGCCACGCCACCGCCGGATTGGGCGCCCTGCACGATCACCGCCACGGCGTAGCGGGGCTTTTCGTAGGGAGCGAACGCGATGAACCACGTGTGGTTGTCTTTGACGCGCCCGCGCCAGAATTGGGCGGTTCCGGTTTTGCCCGCCACCTCGTAATTTTTGATGCGGGCCGAGGCGGCGGTACCACCGCCCCGATTGACCACATCCCACATGCCGCGGCGGACGCGTTCGATTTCCTCGGGAGTGAATCCGCTTTCGACGAGGTTGGCGCGGAGTTTGATCGGTTCCTGGCGGACCGTGGTGCCGTCTTGGGCAACCACCTTGTCCACCAAGCGCGGGTAATAACTGGTGCCTCCGTTGGCCACGGTCGCGGTGGCCATGGCCATCTGCAGCGGGGTGGTCAGCACGTAACCCTGCCCGATCGAGGCATTGGCGGTTTGTCCGCTGGACCAGCGCTCGCGCGGATAATTGGCGCGCATCCACTCGGGGCCGGGGAGGATACCGGCGGCATCGCCGCTGAGCGGCAGCCCGCTTTTTTGCCCGAAGCCGAGCATGTTGCCGACGGCGACAATGTTATCGATGCCGGCGGCGTTGCCGTATTGGTAAAAGAACGCGTTGCACGAGACGCGGATGGCGGACTCGAGATCGATGGTGCCATGGGAGCCGTTTTTGTCGGCGATCCAGCACTTCATCGGCGTGTTGCCGTAGGTGACGACGCCGGTGCAGGTGAAACGGCGGTCTTCCAACCCGGCGCGCAACCCGGCCAGAGCGGTGGGAATTTTGTAGGTCGAGCCGGGAGCATAGGCGCTGGTGGCACGATTGATGAGCGGATCGGTCGGGTCCTGGGTGAGTTCGCTCCATGCGGCGGCGGGGATGGCCGGGATGAAAATGTTCGGGTCGTAGGAGGGGACGCTCGCCATGGCGAGGATGTCGCCGTTGTTCGGGTCGACCACGACCGCGGCAGCGCGGCCGACGGCCCGTAATGCTTTCTCCGTGATGTATTGAATACGCGCGTCGATGGTCAGCTGGACATTGCTGCCTTGTTTGGCCGGCTCGAGACCGACCTCGCCCTCAATCACACCCTTGGCGTTGCGTTGGAGAATGCGCGCTCCCGGAGAGCCGCGGAGATCGTCGTTGTAGAACAGTTCGATCTGCGCTTTGCCCTCGGTGTCCGGTTGGTAAAAGTTGAATTGCGAGGCCTCTTCCTTATCAATTTCCTTGGGTGGACCGACATAGCCGAGGAGATGCGCCCCCAGCGCGCCGTAAACATAGCGCCGCACCGGCCGCACCGTGACATTGACGCCCGGCAGCTCGACATCGTGCTCGGACAACCGTGCCATGGTCTCGAAATCAAGGTCCTCCATGTAGGTGAAGGGCACCTCGGTGTTGTTGCGGAAATGCATCCGCAGCTGCCGCGGATTGTAGGCGCGGGCCAGACCGAGCTTGGCGAGTTGCGGAATAATGAGCTCATCCACAATCTTCACGATGTCCGGCTCGTTCTTCTCGGTCATCATGCCCGCGACCGTCGTGCGATAATTGTAGCGGGGAACAGTGCCGAAGCGCGCGCGGTAGTCACGCACGATGTCCGGCAGGTAAAACTCCACCGCGTTGCTGGCCCGGTTCTGGGCGAGGGGAATCCCTTGGCGGTCGGTGATTTCGCCGCGCACGGCCGGCAGGCGCACATTGACCTGCGAGTTGTTGCGGATGCGCGAGGTGTATTCCGAACCGCGAGCCACCTGCACATACCAGAGTCGTCCGAGCAGCATCAGAAAACAGGCCACCGCGATCGAGGCAAGCACCGCGATACGAAACTCGTGTGATCTCCGGATCATGGGGTCAACCTTCTCTGTCGTCGTGGCTCGGCCCGAGCGCCCTCCGGCAGAAGTTGGAAAAAAACGTAGAGAACCGGCGCCACGAAAAGCGCGATGAGGGCCGGACCGATGATTTGCAGCACGACGGTGCTGTTGAGTAAGAATTCCTCCCGCCGCAGGCAAACCATGAGATACTGCAGCAACACGAGCAGCAGCGTGACCGCACCGGCCGCAAGGCAGTGAATTTCCCACCGTCCCCGGGGTGACACCATCCGCATGATTTGCAGCACCGAACCCACGAAAATATAGAAGACCATAGACCAGCCGAGGCCGATTTCAACCTGCTCACCCGCCACGTGCAGCGCGGCCAGATCGCTCACCAGTCCGGTGTAAAGAGCCAGACCGAGCACGGCGGGAAACGGCAACGCAAGCGCTCCGAGGCAAAAGACCGCCGGCACGACGAGCAGGCGGGCGCCGCCGAAGAATGACGCCTCCGGAAGGAACTCCTGGGCGATTACGCCCAGATAGATGGCGGCCACGAGGACAATGACGCGGATCATTGGACTCCGAGGACGACGAAAACGTCGTCCAGTTGGGAGAAATCCGCCGCGGGTTCGACTATGGCTTGGCCGTCGAGTTCGCGCGGGCGGAATTCCTTGATGACCCCGAGCGGGATACCCGCCGGGAAAACCGCACCGCTCACGCCGGCCGTGAAGACTTTCATGCCGGGCTGCAGGTTCGCGTTGCGGTTGAGGAAATTGAGGACGAGTTCGGGGGTGGCGGAACCGGCCGCGCGGCGTCCGCTGAGGATGCCTTGCTCGTTGGTGCCTTCGACCCGCGCGGCCACCTTGCAATTCTCGTCGGTCAGGAGCATGACGACGGACAGATCCTTGGCTACGGTTGTGGTGCGTCCGATCAGACCCGAGGCGCTGAGCACCGGCTGGGCCGGGGCGACTTGGGCGCTGAAGCCGCGGTTGATTTTCAATGTGCTCCACCAGCCCTCGGTGTCACGGCTGATGACTTCCGCCGGCACCAGATTGAAGGCGGAGCGTTCGCGGTAATCGAGGGCAGCCCGCAAGCGTTTATTTTCCGCCTCGAGGCCGCCGAGCAGCTCGTTGGCCGCGCTGAGTTGTTTGTTCTGGGCGAGCAACGCCGAGTTCTCCGCTTCCAGTTCATCGAGCGTCTTGAGGCCTCTGCCCAGAGCGGAAATTTTGCTGCTCAAGGCCGAGCCGGCTTGCAGCGCCGGGGTCGAGACATTGAGGAAACCGCTCTGCCAAGAGGCCATGCGTTCGGTCGAGAAACTCAAAAAAACCACGGCGATGAGCAATGCCCCGGCGAGCAGGATCAAATGAAGCTTGTTCATTATGTTGTGACCTCAGTGGTCATCGGTTCAAGGGCGGAGATCAGCTGGGCGACGCAGATCCCCGCGAGCCGGTCTGGGCGATTGAGCGCAGCACCTCGATCTCGTTCAAGGCGCGACCGGTTCCTTCGGCCACGGCACTCAACGGGTCATCGGCGATGTGCACCGGCAGGCCTGTCTCTTGCCGCAGCAATTCGTCGAGCCCGCGCAGCAAAGCTCCGCCGCCGGCAAGCACCATGCCGCGATCCACAAGGTCGGAGGAAAGTTCGGGCGGGCAGCGTTCAAGGGTCGTGCGGACGGCATCGACGATGCTGTTGAGCGGCTCGGTGAGGGCTTCGCGCACTTCCTGCGTGGTGAGGGTGATGGTTTTGGGAAGCCCCGCGACGAGGTCGCGGCCTTTGACTTCCATGGAAGTTTCCTTGGGCAGCTTGATGGCCGAGCCCAGTTTGATTTTGATTTCTTCGGCGGTGCGTTCGCCGATGGCCAGATTGAAGTTGCGTTTGATGTATTGGACTATGGCCTCGTCGAGCTCGTCGCCGGCCACCCGCACGCTGCGGCTGTACACGATGCCCGAGAGTGAAATGAGTGCCACCTCGGTCGTGCCGCCTCCAATGTCGATAATCATGCTTCCAGCGGCCTCTTGAATCGGCAGTCCGACCCCGATGGCGGCGGCCATAGGTTCTTCAATCAGATAAACTTCCCGCGCTCCGGCATGGGTGGCTGAATCCTTGACGGCTCTTTTCTCTACTTCGGTAATGCCGGACGGAACGGCAATGACGACGCGCGGGCGCACCATGCGGCGGCCACCGTGGGCTTTGCTGATGAGGTGGGCCAGCATGGCCTCGGTGATTTCGAAGTCGGCGATCACCCCGTCTTTGAGCGGTCGGATGGCGACAATGTTGCCCGGGGTGCGGCCGAGCATGCGCTTGGCTTCGTTGCCGACGGCGAGAACCTTGTTGGTGCCAGCCTGCACGGCGACGACAGAAGGCTCACGAAGGACGACACCTTGGTCGCGCACATAGACTAGAGTGTTGGCGGTGCCGAGGTCGATACCGATGTCGTTGGAAATTAACCCGAAAAGCTTTCTGAACATGAAAAAGAGGTGGCCTTGGAGCCCGGTCTTGGAGTGGCGACCGGACCACCGGTTACTTGATGAAATTTACTAAGCCGTCCTCACTGCTTCAGGTCAAGGAAATTGCCCAACCGTTGAGGCAAGGGCTTGAGGCGGGAGCGTTTCCCTGCAAAGTTATCCGTTCGCGGTGCTTTTTCCCGCGCTTTTGCCCATGACCGGACGTGAACGTTTCCTTGCCGCCAGCCGCTGTCAGACGGTGGATCGTCCGCCCGTCTGGATGATGCGGCAAGCTGGTCGCTATTTACCTGAATATCAAGGTCTTAAACAAAAATACACTTTTCACGAAATGGTCCGCACGCCGGACTTGGCGACTGAAGTGACCATGCAGCCGATTCATCGTTACGGTTTCGATGCGGCGATCATTTTCAGCGATATTCTGGTCGTCCCCGGTGCCTTGGGGCAGCCCTTCGCCTTCCGGGAAGGGCGCGGGGTGAGGATGGAATTCTCCGTGAGGAGCGCCGCCGACCTTGCGCGGCTTTCTTCCGAGGGTGCGGCGCAGCGGCTAGATTACGTTTATCAAGCTTTGCGAAAAACGCGCGCGGTCTTGGGTTCTGCACACGCGTTGCTCGGGTTCGGCGGATCACCTTGGACGCTCGCGGCTTACATGATCGAGGGCGGATCTTCGGAAGACGGCGCGATCGTGCGGGCCATGGCCGCGCGGCGCGATCCCGTACTCGTGCGCTTGCTGGAGATGCTCACCGAGGTGCTGGCCGATTACTTTCGCGGGCAGATCGAAGCGGGTGCGGACGCCATCCAGATTTTCGATTCTTGGGCGACATGGTGCCAAGACTACGAGGAATGGTCACTGCGCTGGGTGCGCGAAGTGGTGAAGCGTCTCCGGCCGAAAGTGCCCGTCATTTTTTTTGCGCGCGGCCGCAACCGCGACGCGGCGTCTTTGGTCTCGACCGGGGCGACCGTGCTTTCCCTCGACTGGGGTACAAAGCTCGGCGAAGTGCGCCGCGCGCTCGGGCGCGAGATCGCGCTGCAGGGCAATCTCGATCCGGCGGTGCTCGAAGGTGCGCCGGACAAGGCCGCCGCGGCGGCCCGCGCAGTGCTCGCCGACATGGCCCCTTTTCACGGCCACATTTTTAATCTCGGTCACGGCATCCGTCCGGCTGCGCGCCTCGAATCCGTGGGTGCGGTGGTCGCAGCGGTGCAAAGTTTCACGAAAGACAACGATGCCGTCGCTGCCCGTTGATCTCGACTTGGTGCGCAAGCACAACCGTCCGGGGCCGCGCTACACGTCCTACCCGACGGCGCTGCAATTCCGTGAGGATGCCGATGCCGCGCGTTTGATCGATGCCGCGCGGGCCGAAGCGGGCGGTCTGTCGCTCTATTTTCATCTGCCGTTCTGCGAGAGCCTGTGTTGGTTCTGCGGCTGCAACAAAGTCATCACCGCCGAAACGTCGCGCGCCGATCTTTATCTCGATGCGCTGGAGCGCGAGATCGCCTTGTTTCCCGGCGACGGCTTGCGCGAGCGCCGCGTCGTGCAGCTTCACTTCGGCGGCGGCACGCCGAACTTTCTCAGCCCGGCGCAAATCTCGCGCCTCGGAGGGATGCTGCGCAAACATTTCGTCTTCGCGGATGATGCCGAATACTCGGTCGAGCTGGACCCGCGTCCGCTCACCCGGGATCACGTGCGGGCTTTCCGCGACATCGGGATGCGCCGCGCCTCTTTCGGTATCCAAGATGTGAACACCGAGGTGCAAAAAGCAGTGCACCGTGTGCAGCCGGAGGAATGTAATCAACGCGCGTTCGCGTGGTTGCGCGAGGAAGGCTTCGAATCAGTCAACGTGGACCTCATTTACGGTTTGCCCGGCCAAACTCCCGAAACCTACGCCGAGACCTTGCGGCGCGTGCTTGCTTATGATCCCGACCGTTTCGCTGTCTTCAGTTACGCGCATGTGCCGTGGATGGTTCCGTCGCAAAAAATCCTCGAGCGGGCGCAGTTGCCCGACCCCGGAGACAAGCTCGCCATGCTTAAGCTCGTCATCGAGACGCTCACCGCGTCCGGTTACGTCTTCATCGGCATGGATCACTTTGCCAAGCCCGCCGATGAACTGGTGCGCGCGCTGCAGACGCGCACGCTGCAACGTAACTTCCAAGGCTACAGCACGCGCGGCGGGGTCGAGATCCGCGGTTTCGGCGTCTCGTCCGTTTCCCAGACCGCCCGCACCTACCGCCAGAATCACAAAACCTTGGAAAAATATTATGCCTCCCTGGCCGAAAGGCGTTTGCCGGTGGAGCGCGGGCTCGAGTTGACCGATGACGATGTGCTCCACCGCCATGTCATCATGCGACTGATGTGTGATTTTTCTTTGGAATTCGCGGCGGTCGAGGCCGAGTTCGGCATCCGTTTCGCCGAGAAATTTGCCCCGAACCTCGCCAGGCTCGCGGAGTTTGTCCCCGACCGTTTGGTCGAGCTGGATGATCACGCGATCCGCGTCACCGAAGACGGTCGTCTCTTCATCCGCAATATCGCCATGTGTTTCGATGCCTACACTGCGGCGACCGAGGGGCGTCACTCGAAAACAATTTGAAGATGCCCGGCCAACGTCATGTCTTGGTCATCGGTGCCGGGTTGACCGGACTGTCGACCGCGTTCGCTCTCATGCAACGCGGCGTGGCCGTGACCGTGCTCGAGTCTTCGTCGCGACCGGGCGGCGCGGTGCAAACCGGGCAGGTGGCAGGATTCCTCGTCGAACACGGGCCGAATTCGATGATGACGAACGATCCTGCCGTGGATGAATTATTGCGCGAAGTCGGTTTGACCGATGCCCTCGTTTCCCCGCTGGCCAAGAAGCGTTTTCTCGTGCGTGAAGGTTGCGCGGTGGCGTTGCCGTCGAGTCCGGTCGGGGCCTTCTCGACGACGCTTTTTTCGCTGACCGGCAAATTGCGCGTGCTGACCGAGCCGTTCATCCCGCGCGGCCAGGCGGAGGACGAATCGCTGGCCGATCTTGTGCGTCGTCGCCTCGGCCCCGAAGTGCTGGCCTACGCCATCGAGCCGTTCGTGGCGGGAATCTACGCGGGCAACCCCGAAAAACTCTCCGCGCGGCATGCTTTCCCGAAATTGTGGAATCTCGAGCGCACCCACGGCTCGTTTATCCGCGGCGCCTTGCGTCTGCGCCGCTCGGGTCCTCCGCAAAAAATGATCTCCTTCCGCCGCGGCATGGGCGAACTGCCCGAGCGGGTCGCCGCAATACTCGGTGAGCGTCTGCATCTCGGCGTGCGCGTGAATAACCTCCGCCGCGAGGCGGACGGGCGTTGGCACGCAAGATGGAGCGAAGGAGGAAGTGACCGCGAGCTGCGCTGCGATGTGGTTGTTTCCACCGTGCCAGCCTTTGCCGTTGAGAGCTTGCCATGGGCGGATGACTTGCGCGGAGCACTCGGAGTTTTGCGGGAGATCCCTTACCCGCCGGTTACGGTGGTGGCGCTGGGCTTCCGCCGCGACGAGTTGGAACATCCTCTCGACGGTTTCGGCATGCTCGTGCCGGCGGCCGAGCAGCGGCGTATACTCGGCACCATTTTCTCCTCCAGCCTCTTTCCCGGACGCGCCCCGGAAGGTCATGTGCTGCTCACCAATTTCGTGGGCGGCGCCCGCCAACCGCGTATCGCGGAAACGGGAGACGATGCGTTGGTCGATGACGTTTGCTCTGATTTGCGCGACTTGCTCGGGCTGAGCGGTGAGCCGGTTTTCGCCAAAATCATCCGCTGGCCTCGCGCCATACCGCAATACAACATAGGTTACGGTAAAATCCTCGCCGCGATGGAAAGACTGGAAGCCGCGTGGCCTGGTCTGCATCTTGCCGGAAACTACCGCGGGGGAATCGCCGCGGGACAATGCATCCAAAACGGGTTGCGGCTCGCAGAAAAACTATCCGCACCACAACCTCCATCCGTATCGTGAGCAAAAAAGCCATCCTCCTCCTCAACCTCGGTTCGCCCAAATCGACGAAAACTTCCGATGTGCGCAGCTACCTGCGCGAATTCTTGTCTGATGGCCGCGTTCTCGACGTAAACCCGATCCTGCGCGCCATCGTGCTGAATCTTTTCATTCTCCCGTTCCGTCCGCGCAAAAGCGCCGCGGCCTATGCCACTGTCTGGACCGACGAGGGATCTCCGCTGATCGTGACCAGCCGGCGGCAGCGCGATCTGCTGGCGGCCAAGGTGGACGTGCCCGTGCATCTGGCCATGCGTTACGGCGAGCCGTCCGTGCCCGAGGTGATGAAGCAAATCGTCGCCGACGGCGTGGAGGAACTTTTTCTCGTGCCGCTGTACCCACACTACGCGATGTCGAGCTACGAGACGGCGGTCGTGCAGGCGATGGAGGAAGTCGCCAAACAAAAACCCTCGATGAAAGTCACGCTCCTGCAGCCGTTTTACAATGATCCCGACTACATCGAAGCCTTGGCCGAGGCGACGGCACCCCATTTACAGGAAGACTTTGACATGCTCGTCTTCAGCTACCACGGCGTGCCCGAGCGACACTTGCGGAAAAGTGATCCTTCGCACGCTCACTGTCTCACGGTGCCCGATTGCTGTCATTGTCCGCATCCGGCCCACGCCACATGTTACCGCCATCAATGCGTCCGCACGATGGAACTCCTCATCGAGCGCCTCGGCCTACCGAAGGAAAAAACCGTGCTCGCTTTCCAGTCGCGGCTCGGCCGTGACCCGTGGCTCACGCCACAGACCGACGTGACGGTCGAGCGCCTCGGCCACGAGGGCAAAAAGAAGCTGCTCGTGATTTGTCCGTCTTTTGTGACCGACTGCCTCGAAACACTCGAGGAGATCGCCGAGGGGTGCAAAGAAACGTTCGAGGAAGCGGGCGGCGAGCACCTGCGGCTTATTCCCTGCCTCAACGAGAATCCGCGTTGGATTGATTTTCTGGCGGAGCGCTGCCGCCGCTGGATGCAGGCGGCATAGCATCGGTCAACTCCATCAATACTTCCTCCAGCGCGGAGGGAATCGTGACAATTTCGCCCTCGGATCCGCTGCGGGCGAAGATGTTTCCTTCCGCATCGGGCTTGCCCAAGTCCACCGAGGCGATGGGGTGTCCGCCAGCGGCTTCCTCCGCGGTGTTTTCCGAGAGCCAAGCGTAGAAGGCCAGACGCCTTGCGGGTGGCTCCAATCCGGCATCGCCCGGCGGCATGGTAGCGCGGAAGGAAACAATGCGCGTGTTGTTGAACGCATCGATCAGGTGGTTCACTTGGCCGGCGGTGAAGGTGTGGGCCGCCTCCGCCGCGCTCCACCCGCCATCCGCCCGTTGCAGCAGGAGTTTGTCGCCGGCGGTCTCGATGACGATACGGTCGACCGTGTCGGCATCGACGTAGCCGAGGGAGCGGTCGCGCAGCGATTCGGGCGAGACGTCGAAGAGTGACAGGGCGGCGGCATCGACCGTGAGTGCCCCGCCGCGCGGAGCGAACCGGGCGGTGACGTTTTCCGCCGCCGTGTCGGAGCCTCGCGTGATTTCCAGATCGAGATTTTCGCCGCCACCGCGTTGGGTCATGCTGATGGCGGCGGTTTGTGCGGCCAATGCGCCCGGCGCGTCGATGGCGGCGGGGGAGGCTTGGAAAGCGGTGATTCGCAAACCAAGCAGAGCTTCGAGAAAGGCTCGCACCGCCTGAAGATCGGCCGGGGCACGGACAGGTTTTTCGATCATCCAGCGTCCGCGCTCGCGCCGCACGGTCATCTCACCATCAGCGCGCCGCACGGTGAATTTTTCGATGTCATCGGCCACGAGGTTGGTCAAACGGGCGTCGCGGAAACTTCCGGCCGGTGCGGTGGCGAGCTCGACGATCGTGTCGGGCACGCGCAGGACGTAGGGGTGACCGGCGACGCGCGCGAAAATTTGCGAGGGCAGGGCCGTGTTCGATCCCAGGTCGATGCGGAGGTCGTTTTTGCCGCGGAGGTCGATCCGTACGCGCGGTGTGGTGAGTCCCCTTTCAGGCACGGCGGCGGGGTCTTTGGCGGCTTCGCGGTCACGCACTTCGAGGAACCGGGCCGCCATGAGCAAGCGGTCCACCGCATTGGCATCGGCGCGGTCGCCGACCGGCACCTTGAGCCGCCACTCCATGTTTTCCCGCCGCAGGGTGATTTTTTCGCCGCTGCGGGTGAGTTCGATCTGCGTGATCTCTTCCGGATCAAAGACGGCGGCGTAGCGTTCCAGCTCTGCTTGGTTGCGGGTCGGCGCGACGGCTTGCCGCAGATAGAACAGGCCGCCGAGAACGAACAGCGTGATGACCAGCAGGATGAGGGTGGCGCGCGGATTCACGGTTCAACGGCGACGACGCCACCAGACGATGAGCCCGGCCAGCGCGGCGAAGCCGGGAATGACAATGATCGTGTACAGCGCGAGGCGGCTGGTCTCGAGGTCGGTCAGGTTGAGATTGAAAGAGCGCACGGCCTTGGGAGCGATGCCTGCGAGATGCCCGCGGTCGAGCAGCCAATTAAGCGAACTGAGGACAAAATCGAGATTCGGTTCGGTCATGGATCCGTCGGTGATGAATTCGCTGTTGGCCACGACGATGAGGCGCGACGAACTGACGTCGACTTTCTCATCGGCCACGCCGCCGCGCTCGACCATGGCGGCAAGAACGAGCGGTGCGGCAGTGTCGGTTTCCTCCTCGAAGCGCACGCCTTTGTTTTCGTCGGTGACGAATTCGGTTTCGCCCCAGAAGGGATCTTCGGCGACGAGCATCGGCTCGACGACGGAGCCGGGTGTTTTGTCTTCGAGCATGAGCGAACTGGTCCCGCCGGGCAGCATGGCTTCGGCCCCGGCGAGACGGCGGGTGATACGGTTGTCGGTGGAGAATTGCCCGGCCACATCGCGCAGGATGCCGGTGGCGAAACCGAGCCGGATCGTGCGCAGCACGCGGTCGTTGCGCGCGATCACGCCGTACGACGCCAGAAATTCCCGCAGCATCGGCATCTCGGCGTCGGGATTGAGCAGGACCATGAGCCGCCCGTCTTTTTCCCAATATTTCCGCAGGGATTCCATGCTCGCCTCGGGCAAATCATAGCGTGCCCCGGCAATAATCACCGCCCCGGCATTTTCGGGCACAGCACCAGTAGTCCCGAGGTTGAGCGAGTCGACTCGCACGCCCTGGCGTCCGATGTATTCGACGAGCAGCGATAGCCGCGAGTCCTCACCGACAGATGGTTCGCCCTGGCCTTGCAAAAAATAAACCGTGCGGGCGACGGGTTCGGAAAGTTGGAGCAGCGCGCTGGTGAGGGCGAGCTCGCCTTTGAAGGCCTGCACGCGCGGCGGCTCTCCGGTCAACTGCGGCAGCAGATCGTAGTCGGCCATATCGACGGCGCTGATCTGCTTGGAGCGTCCGTCCATTTCCGCAATGACGAGGTTTTCCTCGGGACCGAACTGGAACTTCGATTGCAGTTCGCGGGCCCGGGCGAGGTTGCGCATCGGGTCGATGTATTCGACGGTGAGCTTGTCGCCGGCCGCGAACTGGTACTCTTTGAGGAGGTTGGCTACGTCGCCGTAAACTTCATACCCGGGCGAGGCCGAAGTGGGGGAAAAGAAAACGTAAAGTGTGGCTGGGGAGGGGAGTTGCTTGAGCGCGCCGAGAGTTTGCTCGCTGAGCTGGTATTTCTGCGAGGGCGACCAGTCGCTGCGCAGGTAATAGTGGAAACCGGCATAGTTGGCGGCGCCCAGAAGCACGCAGGCGAGAAGGATCTGCACGGCGACCCCGATGCGGATGCCGGCGCGGCGGCGCGATGATTCCTGTGGTGCGGTCATGTCAATTTCTCCAGCGGCGCGATTGGAACACGTGGAAGGTGAGGAAAAGCATGACGGCCGTCAGAGAGAGGTAAAAGACGAGCGGCCGCGTGTCGAAGAAGCCGCGCGAGGCTTCGCTCATATGCTCGATCGCCGAAAAATAGGCCGCCAGTTCGCGCAATGCGGGCGTGACGTTGAGCACGAAAAACGTGAGCAGGCCCATGAAAAAAAGCAGCGTGATCACGCTGAAGGACATGATGGCCGCAACGATCTGGTTGCGGGTAAGGGCCGAGGCGAGGCAACCGACCGAGAGGTAAAACATGCCGATGAGCAGCAGCATCGCGTAGGCGCCGAGGAACGGCCCGGCCGCCCCGGCTGCTTCCAGACGCGTGATGCGGGTGAAGGCGAGAAAGTAGAGCAGGCTCGGCAACCAGAGCACGATGTAAAAGAAAAGCGCCCCGCCGTATTTCGCCAGCACAACCTGGCTATCGCGCACTGGCGCGGTCATGAGGGGTTCGATCGTCCCCATTTTGTATTCCTCGGAGAACAACCTCATCGTGATGAGCGGAAAAATCAGCACGAAGCCGAACCAGAAAAATACGGTGTTGAAAAAGGCTTCGACTACCGTGACCTCGCTGGGTCCGCGGTTCAGCGCGGCCACGCCGGCGTAGAAGTTGAAGCCCGTCAGGAGCAGGAAGAAAAACAGGACAACCCACGCCACGGGCGATAGGAAATAGGCGCGGATCTCGCGGTTTAGCAGGGTGAGGAAGGTCATGGTTGTGTCACCATTCTCCGGCTTGGGTGATTTCGCTGAAGACGCGTTCGAGGGTGACTTGCTCGCGGGTCAGCTCGCGCAGGGGCCAGTGTTTCTCCGAGGCCAGCCGGGCGATGGCTTCGCGCGGATCGTGCTCGGCATCGGTGCGCAGGGTGCAACTCTGCCAGCCGTCGTCAAGCGGGGTGACTTCGACTTTGCGCACGCCGGCGAGCGCACCGAGCGCTTCCACCAAATCGGGTGCTGCGGCGTGGACCTCCGCGCAAATACCGCCCGCCGTGCGCACACGCCCGGCGAGGTTTTCCGGCGTGTCCGAGGCGGCAATCTGTCCGCGGTTGATGATGAGCACGCGGCTGCAGGTCATCTCGACTTCGGTCAGGATGTGAGTCGAGAGCAGGATCGTGTGGCGTTTGCCGAGATCCTTGATGAGTTGGCGGACTTGGCGGATCTGGTTCGGGTCGAGACCAATGGTCGGCTCATCGAGGATGAGCAGGTCGGGATCGTGCAGGAGGGCATCGGCCAACCCGACGCGCTGGCGGTAGCCCTTCGAAAGCGCGCCGATCAGCTTGCGCTCCACGTCGCGGAGGTTGCATAGCTCTTTGACCGCATTGACGCGCTGGCGGTTGGTGCGTCCGCGGATGCCTTTGAGCGCGGCGCGGTATTCGAGATATTCCTGCACGCGCATCTCGGGATAGAGCGCGACATTTTCCGGCATGTAGCCGACGCGAGACCGGACCTCTCGCGATTGGCTGGCCACGTCGAATCCGGCCACACTGGCCCGCCCGCTGGTGGCTGGCAGGAAGCACGAGAGAATGCGCATCGTCGTGCTCTTGCCCGCCCCGTTGGGGCCGAGGAAACCGACGATTTCTCCTTTCTCGACCATGAAACTCAGGTCGCGGATGGCGGTCACGCCGGCATAGGTTTTGGTCAGTCCTTCAACTTTGATCATGGCACGGCGCGCGCTTGCCCTGAGCGCGCGGACCGGTATTTATGCCCCGATTCGGCGGGTCTGGCAAGAGGCGGGGACGCACGGCGGCGGGACAAAATACATTTTCCCGCCGCTCTGTATTGCAACGCGCGCCGGTTCGGGCAATTCTGTCGCAACTTGCCAAATTCATGAGCCAAACGCTGTCGGGAAACTGGAACCAAGAGTTGCTCGAGCAAAACTACGCCCGCTGGAAGCAGGATACCTCTTCCGTGTCTCCGGAGTGGAATGCTTTTTTCGAGGGCTTCGAACTCGGTCTGACCCAATCGGAAGAACTGGCCGAGGGAGCCCGGGCCGCCGTGCCCGAGGATGCCGCGCGGGAACGCCGGGCAGATTCTCTGGCTTATTCTTACCGGACCCTTGGCCACACGATCGCGCGCCTCGATCCGCTCGCGGCGGAACCGCCGGAAAATCCTCTCCTCTCGCTCAAGCAGATCGGTTTCACCGAGAGCGACCTTGAGCGCACCGTTTCATCGAAATATTTCCGCGATGGCCAGCCGATGCTCCTGCGCGAAATGATCGCGCAACTGCGAGAGATCTACTGCGACACGATCGGGGCGGAGTTCATGCACATCCAGGATCCACGCATGCGCAACTGGATTCGCGAACGCATCGAAAACCGCGGCAATGGCAACCGCGCTGACGTCGCTTTGCACAAAGCCGTCCTGCGCCAACTCTACGAGGGCGAGACCTTCGAGCATTTCCTCCACACCCGCTACGTCGGGCAGAAACGCTTCTCGCTCGAGGGCGCGGAGTCGCTCCTCGTCATTCTCGACACGATCCTCCAGCGCTGCGAGATGCACGCGGTCGAGGAAATCGTCATGGGCATGGCCCACCGCGGGCGCCTCAACGTTCTGGCCAATTTCCTCAACAAGCCGCTCACGCTCATCTTCAACGAATTTTCGGAAAACTTTATTCCTGAAGTCGTCGGCGGCAACGGCGACGTGAAGTATCACCTCGGCTACCATACCGACCGCATCACCTTAACCGGTTACAAGGTCGGCGTCAGTCTTGCCGCCAATCCGAGCCACCTTGAAGCGGTCGATCCCGTCGTCGAAGGCATGGCCCGCGCCCGCCAGCGTATCCTCGGCGACACGGAGACGCGCCACAAAGTTCTCCCGTTGCTCATCCATGGTGATGCCGCTTTCGCCGGCCAGGGTATCGTGGCCGAAGTTTTCAACATGTCGCAGCTACCCGGCTACCGTACGGGCGGCACGGTGCATATCATCGTCAACAACCAGATCGGCTTTACCACGCTCCCGCAGGATGCGCGCTCGAGTCTTTACCCGACGGATGTGGCCAAGATGATCGAGGCGCCCATTTTCCACGTGAACGGCGAGGATCCTCTCGCCGTGGCCACGGTGGCCCAGATCGCCCTCGATTTCCGTCAGGAATTCGGCCGCGACGTGGTCATCGACCTTTTCTGCTACCGCCGCCACGGGCACAACGAAGGTGATGAGCCGACATTCACGCAGCCGCACCTCTACGGCAAAATCCAGAAGCACCCGCTGGCCAGCGAGACCTTTGTCAAAGAATTGTCGGCCCTCGGGACGGTCAGTCGCGAGGAAGCCACCGCCATCAAAACCGAGAGCGAGCGCGAGCTGGAGGAAGCGTTCGATGCGGCCAAGAAAGCCGAGAGCCAGCGGCCGAAGGGCGGCAGTCTGGCCGGCTCGACCGCCGTTTTCCAACCACCTTACTCCTACGAGCCTGTGCGCACCGGCATCACGCCGGAGATGCTGCGCGAAATCGTGGAAGGACTTTGCCGCGTGCCGGACAACCTCACGCTTTTGCCCAAAGTGAAGCGCATGCTCATCGAGCGGCGCCTCGAGATCCTCCGCGAGGGCGGACCTTACGACTGGGCGTTTTCGGAGGCTCTGGCCTTCGGTTCGCTCCTTTTGGAAGGTACCCCGGTGCGACTCTCCGGGCAGGACTGCCGCCGCGGCACGTTCAGCCAGCGTCATGCCGTGCTGCACGATGCGAAGACTCACGAGGATTTCATCCCGCTCAACCACCTTGCGCCCGGACAAGCCAAACTCTGCGTTTACAACAGCCTGCTCAGTGAGGCGGCCGTGCTCGGCTTCGACTACGGCTACACGCTCGATTTCCCGCAGATGCTCTGCTTGTGGGAAGCGCAGTTCGGCGACTTCGTCAATGGCGCCCAGGTCATGATCGACCAGTTCATTTCCTCCGCCGAATCGAAGTGGCAGCGCCCCAGCTCCCTCGTCATGCTCCTGCCCCACGGCTACGAGGGACAAGGACCCGAGCATTCGAGCGGACGCCTCGAGCGTTTCCTGCAGCTCTGCGCGGACAACAACATGCAGGTCTGCAACCTGACCACGCCGGCCCAATATTTCCACGCGCTCCGTCGCCAGATGCACCGCGATTACCGCAAGCCTCTCGTCATAATGACACCGAAGAGTCTGCTGCGTCATCCGCAAGCCGTTTCCACGCAGGACGATTTCATCAAGGGGCGATTCTACGCGATTTTGGCTGAACCTTTGCCGAAAGATCCTTCCAAGGTCGAACGCGTCATCCTCTGCTCGGGCAAGGTTTATTACGATCTGCTGGCCAAGCGCGAAGAACTCAAGGCGAAGAACGCCCTCATCGTGCGCGTCGAGCAGCTCTATCCGTTGCATACGGAAAAAATCAAACGCATCGTCAACGGTTGCCCGAATCTCAAACGCATCGTCTGGTGTCAGGAGGAGCCGAAAAACATGGGCGCGTGGTCGTACATGGCCATGCGCCTGCGCGAACTCTTCGGGTGCAATATCCACTATGCCGGACGTCCCGAGAGCCCGAGCCCGGCGGTCGGCGCCCTCGCCCTGCACCGCCTGCAGCAGGCGGAACTCGTCAGCCAAGCCTTCGAAATCTAAATCAGCACATTCATGAGCACGGAAATCAAAGTTCCCGCCGTCGGCGAATCCATCTCTTCGGGGATCATCTCCATCTGGCACAAACAAGATGGCGAGTACGTTCGCGCCGGCGAAAATCTTTTCACGCTGGATACCGACAAAGTTTCCACCGAAGTCGCCGCCCAAGCTTCCGGTCTTGTGCGCATCAGCGTGCCGGCCGATACAGAGGTGAAAATCGGCGAAGTTGTCGGTAAAATCGAGGAGGCTCCCGAGCCCGCCGCCGCCCCACCCGCCGCGCCCTCTGCGCCGGCCCCTGCAGCTGAGCCTGCGGCACAGCCCGCCCCCGTGGCCCCTGTACTCACGGCCCCGGCGGCCCCCGCGCAAATCGAGCCCGGCGAGCGCCGCGTTACCCGCAAGAAACTTTCCCCGCTGCGCAAAAAGATTTCCACCCAGTTGGTTGCCGCGCAACGCAACGCCGCCATCCTTACCACCTTCAACGAGTGTGATATGGCCGCCGTGATGAAGCTCCGGGCCGACGTGCAGGAGCCCTTCACCGCCAAATACGGCATCAAGCTCGGCTTCATGTCTTTCTTCATCAAGGCCGTTGTGGACGCCCTCAAAAGCGAGCCCCAGATCAACTCGCGCATCGACGGCGACGAACTCGTGCAGAACCATTTCTATGACATCGGTGTCGCCGTTGGCACCGAGCGCGGCCTCATCGTGCCTGTCATCCGCGATGCCGACCGCAAGACCTTCGCTGAGCTGGAAAACGACCTCGCCTACTACGCCAAGAAGGCCCGCGATGGCGCCATCACCATCGAAGATCTGCAGGGCGGCGTCTTCACCATCTCCAACGGCGGCGTTTACGGCTCGCTCCTCAGCACCCCGATCCTCAATCCGCCCCAGAGCGGTATCCTCGGTATGCACAAAATCCAGGAGCGGCCCATCGCCGTGGATGGACAGGTCGTCATCCGTCCGATGATGTATATCGCTCTCAGCTACGACCACCGTGTCGTGGACGGCAAAGAGGCTGTGACCTTCCTCGTGAAGGTCAAAGAGGCCATTGAAAATCCGCTAAGGCTTTTCATCGGGGACGAAAAATGAAGTCCGCGGCCATCGGGCTGTTGTTCGTGGTGCTGGTTCTAGGCGCCCACGCCCAGACGGCTGATGATCCGCTTGTTGCCCAGCGCCGGGCGGCCATGGTTCTCCGGCAAGTCAACGATCTTTACGAAGCTGGCGAATACCAGGCCGCCGCCGACCGCTTGGCGGCTCTGCCTCCCCGAGCGGCCGAGGAGCCGGCCGCTCTCAACGTGCGCGGCGCTATTTACACCAAGCTCGGGCGCTACCGCGAGGCGCGGCAGATTTTTCTCAACATCCTCGAATCCGACCGCAACTACCCCCCCGCCTACTTCAACCTCGGCGAAGTCCAATACATCCAAGGCGATCATAACGGGGCTCTGGAAACTTTCCGCACGCTCGCCCGCAGCCAACCGCGCAACGAACTCGTCCGCTTTAAAATGTTCGCATGTCTGGTGCAGCTCGGGAATGACGACGAAGCCCGTAAGCTTGCTGCATCGTTCATCCCGGCCGGCAGCTCGCCTGCTTGGTATTACGCCCAAGCCGTCCTCGCACGGCAATCCGGCGACCAACGCCTTGCCGACAAACATCTCCGCGCGGCCCGCACCATCTACAGTTCCGCCGACTGCAAACTCTTCGACGAAGCGATCCAGTCGATCAAACTCTGAGGTCCCTGGAGTTTGTCGCGACACAAAATTCGCCCGCACGGAAAACTGCCAACTTAACCCTCGTCCTCGTTGTTGAATATTCTCTATATCGTCCGATCTTTCGCCCCGGTTGGCGGCATGGAGCGTTATGTCTTCGAAGTCGCCCGCGAAATGGTCGTGCGCGGACACCGCGTCACCGCGCTGTGTCGCTCCGTGGATGTCGCGCTTGCGGCAGAAATCGGTGTCGAAGTCGTGAAGCTCCACCCCGCGCCCGCCCAACGCGGATGGCATGACCGCTATGTTTTCCGTGACGCCGTGACGGAATTTTTCGCCGACCCGGACAACCGGCGGCGCTTCGATATTACGCACTCGCACGACAATACGATCGAACAGGACGTTTCCACCGAGCACGGACCCTGCACGGCCTATGGCCTCCGCTTGAAACCTTGGAAATACCTCGATTACAGCGCGCGCAAAAACCTCGCGATCGAGAAGCAAAAATTCCACGGACCCAACCTCAAGGCCCTCGTCAGCTGCGCGCAGCGGGTGCAGGACATCGCCCTGAGCGAATACCCCCACCTCGGCTCCAAAATCACCAAGGTTATCACGCCCGCTTACACGTATCTCCAGCCCGTGGCGAAAGACCCCGCGCGGCGACCTCGCGTACTCGGCTTCATGGGCCGCGACTGGAAACGCAAAGGCCTGTCCAAAGCCCTCGAAATTTTCCGCCTTCTCCGCCAGCAGGATTCACGATGGACCATGCTCATCGCCGGCTGCCCGGCCGAATCCTTGCCCGGCCAAATTGTCCGCGCCCTCCCGCCAGGGGCAACCTTGCTCGGACGCGCCGATGCCCAAGAATTTTTCGGCCGGATCGACGTTCTCGTCCACCCGGCTAAAGATGAACCCTTCGGCATGGTCTTGTCCGAAGCCCTTACCTGCGGGATCCCCGTTGTTTTCTCCGACCAATGCGGCGCCGCCGACCATTTGCAGTCCCCCGGCCTCTGCGTGTTGCCCGTCAGCGCCACTGCCGCCGATTGGGCCCACGCTTGCACCCATCTGGCCGGCCGGCCATTCTTTCCACTCGCCACCCGCACTTGGTCCGACGCTGCCGCCGAGCATGAGGAGCTTTACGCGCAGCTGCGCAGTTGATCCGCGGGGGAGCGGATTTGGGCGGCGGATGGGTTTCTCCCCGGGATTCCGCTGAAGGTCGCCGCCGCATTCACCGCCGCTTGAGCCAGAACAGCGCCCCGCACATTATCAGCAGCCCAAGATTGCGCAGCGTCGCGGCACCCGAAGTGGTCAGTGCAGCCAGCGCTGGGTGGAGTGCGCTCAGGTCGAGACAGCCGCAGTCGATCGGTAGTCCGCGCCACCACGCTTGCGCGGTCAGCATGGTGAACACGGCCAATACGGCTGCGGTCCATCCGAGCGTAATCGGCCACCATAGCCCTGCGAGAAGCGCGAGCCCGAGCAGAATTTCCATCCAAGGCAACGTGTGTGCCACTGTGGATGCCACCCAGTCGGGTGGCATGATCTGATAAGAGTGGACCGTGGCTAACGTCTGCAGCGGTTGGCCGACCTTCGATAAGCCCGCAGCGAGAAAGATCCCGCCCAGCACGAGCCTGATCGAGAGGACGGCCGCGCGATCACGGCGAGAACCCGATTTCGAGGATGCACCCGTCGGCATGGTGCCGCTGCTTTTACTTTTTGGCTTCGGCGTAGCGTTCCGAGACGTAGTCCCAATTTACGACGTTCCACCAAGCGGTGATGTAGTCAGTCCGGCGGTTTTGATTTTTGAGGTAGTAGGCGTGTTCCCAGACGTCGAGACCGAGGAGAGGTTGGCCTCCGTTCATGATGGGGCTGTCCTGGTTCGGCGTGGTCTCGATGACCATTTCGCCGTCGGGGGTGAGGCTGAGCCAGGCCCAGCCGCTGCCGAAGACTTTCATGGCCGCTTCGGTGAACTTTTTCCGGAATTCGTCGAAGCTGCCGAAGGTGTCTTCAATCGCCTTGGCCAATTCGCCGGAGGGCTGGCCGCCACCTTTGGGTTTCATCATGAGCCAGAAGAGGGAATGGTTGGCGTGGCCGCCGGCGTTGTTGCGCAGGGTGGCACGGATCTCGTCGGGCACTTCGTCGAGGTGGGCGATGAGGTCCCAGACGGACATCTTGGCGAGGTCGGGGTGGCCGCTGAGAGCTTTGTTGGCGTTATTGACGTAAGCTGCGTGATGTTTGTTGTGATGGATTTCCATCGTCTTGGCATCGATGTGCGGCTCGAGCGCGTCGTAGGCGTAGGGCAACTCGGGAAGCTTGAAAGGTCCGGTCGGAGCGTCGGCGTTTTGGGCGGGGGAAGTCACAGCCACGAGGGCCAGGAGAGTGAAAGTTGTGAATACTTTTTTCATGCCTGAGAACCATCGCAGCACAGGCTGGATGGGGGCGCAAGGCTCTACCGCAGACGAACACCCTGCGCCTCGAGCCAGGAGCGCAGGGAACTTTCATCCTGGGGGGAGGAAATAACGAAGCAAACGCCTTGGGCCGACTCGGCGGCCATCGCGAGGGAAACTGGTTTGCTGTCAGCTGCGAAGATTTCCCAGACACCCGGCTCGAGCTCGATGCCGGCGGGGGTGGCGAGGAAAATACAGGCGCGCCGTGTCTCGCCTTCGAGCTGGAGGACGACGACGGTTTTATCCTCGTATTCGGTAAGGGCGCAACCTTGCACGGGCAAGTTTTCCAACCCGGTGGGCACGCGGTAGCGCTCGAAGCCTTTGGTGAGCAGCCAGTCGCCGACTTTGCCTGCGGGGGCGCTGACGGGTTCAAACTGGGTGACCCGCCAAGAAGCCCGAGCGATTTTTTCCACGGTGTCGCTGCCGGTAAAACCGCCGGCACCTTCACCGCGCAGAGCAAGGAGCAGAACGATGATCAAGACCACAGCTCCGGCGCCGATGGCGATGAGAGCAGTGCGGGCTGCCGGGGGCGCTGATTCTTTTGGGGTCTCTTGGCTCAAAGGGCTTGCGATGACGGAGTAGGGTAGCCTCGGATAGGCGCCCGGGCAAGCCATGGTGGGCAGATTGACTTGAGGGTTGTCTTTATTACGCTGGGAGGAAGAACGCCTGCGGGCATCTCTCCATGAAGAACGTCCTTTTCATCTGCACCGGCAATATTTGCCGCAGTCCCATGGCCGAGGGCCTGCTGCGCCAAATGGCCGAGGGCAAAGTGGAGTTGGAGGTTTCCTCTGCGGGGCTCGGGGCGGGGCGCGGACAGCCCCCGAGCGCCCACGCGATCGAGGTGTTGAAAAAAGAGGGCGTTGATATTTCCGGCATCCGCAGTCAACCAGTCAGCGCCGAGCTGCTGGAGCGGGCCGATTACATTTTCACCATGACGCGTGATCATCTCGACATGCTGTTGCTGTTGTTTCCCGAGATGGAAGCGAAGGCGCGCCTGCTGCGCTTTGACGATGCGGCCAAAGGCGGGCGCGCGGACGTAACGGATCCCATCGGCGGCTCACGCGACACTTACGAACGATGCAAGAGTGACATCAAACGCGCTTTGCCCCGCGTCATGGAAATTATCACCGGCCAGAAAACCACTATGAACACTACCGAAACCCGTCCCGTTAACTTCGAACTCTCCGACCTTCCCGCATTGGAGGCCGCCGATCCGGCCATCGCCGCGGCCATCCACGAAGAGGAGCGCCGGCAGTTCCAGAACATCGAACTGATCGCCTCGGAAAACTTCACCAGCCGGGCCGTGCGCGAGGCGCAGGGTTCAGCCCTGACCAACAAATACGCCGAGGGCTATCCGGGCCGACGCTGGTATGGCGGGTGCGAGCATGTGGATGTGGTGGAAACCCTCGCCATCGAACGCGCCAAGGAACTTTTCGGTGCCGAGCACGCCAACGTCCAACCGCACAGCGGCAGCCAGGCCAATACTGCGGTCTACTTCGCCGCGATCAATGTCGGCGACCGCATTCTCACGATGGATCTGGCCCATGGCGGCCACCTCACGCACGGCCACAAGGCGAACTTTTCCGGCAAACTTTACGATGTCGTCCACTACGGGGTGAGCCAGGAAACCATGACGATCGATTACGACGCGCTGGCCAAGCTCGCGCAGGAA
This sequence comes from Chthoniobacterales bacterium, assembly GCA_044343805.1. GTDB lineage: Bacteria > Verrucomicrobiota > Verrucomicrobiia > Chthoniobacterales > JACTMZ01 > JACTMZ01. The sequence continues at coordinate 24,447 of JBIJDZ010000013.1, forward strand.
TGCCGGCCGAAAATGATCACCGCCGGCGCTTCCGCCTACCCGCGCATCATCGATTTCGAGCGCATGCGCCAGATCGCGGATTCCGTGGGCGCGTTGCTCTTTGTCGATATGGCGCACATCGCCGGTCTGGTCGCGGGCGGGGCGCACCCGAGCCCTGTGCCGTATGCCGATTTCGTGACGAGCACCACGCACAAGAGCCTGCGCGGTCCGCGCTCGGGTGTCATCCTTTGCCAAGCAAAATACGCCAAGGCCGTCGACGCGCAGGTTTTCCCCGGTGTGCAGGGCGGACCGCTCATGCACGTCATCGCCGCCAAGGCGGTGTGTTTCCATGAGGCGCTGCAACCGTCGTTCAAAGAATACGCCGCGCAAGTCGTGTCCAACGCCAAAGCCCTGGCTGCCCGCCTGGCGATGCTCGGTTACTGCATCGTCTCCGGCGGCACGGACAACCATGTGCTGCTCGTCGACCTGCGACCAAAAGGTCTCAACGGCAAACAAGCGCAGGAGGCCCTCGACCATGCCGGTATCACGGTGAACAAAAACGCCATTCCTTTCGACACGGAGTCGATCCTCAAGACCGGAGGTATCCGTATCGGCACCCCCGCCATGACCACCCGCGGCATGAAAGAGGAGGAAATGATGGAAATCGCCGACATGATCCACGCCGCCTTGGAGAAGGTGGAGGATCCGGCTGCGTTGGCCAAGGTGCAGGCGCGCGTCCATGCCTTCACCGCCCGCTTTCCGTTGCCGTAAAGGCGCCCGATGCCTGATAACAACTTGCGCCGGACTTTGATTGAGACTAAGTCTCAACAAGAAATGGCTTTGCCGAATCTCAAAACTATCAGTTTGGAGAGCAGCCCGCGATGCGTCAGCAGCCGCGTGGTGTCGGTGGACGACACGAGCGAGTGGGCGGTGCATTTGCGGCGGATCGGCTTCCATGAGGGGGTCGAGGTCGAGGTGTTATCGGGTCGTGATCCGGTGATGGTCCGCTGCCAGAACGGCTGTGTGGCCCTGCGCCGCTGCATGCTGGGCTGCGTGCAAGTGTGTGCCATGCAAGAGGCGCAGCAACGCTTGGCGCGATGAGCTGCGGGCGCTGCGCCTTGTCCGAACTTCGCCCTGGCGAACGCGGCCGGGTGCAGCTGGAGAGGAGCGATCATCCCGCCTTCCCACATTTGTTGGCGATGGGGCTGCTGCCCGGCACAGAGGTGGAAGTGCTGCAGGTCGCGCCGCTGGGCGATCCGGTCGAGATCGAGTTCAACCACATGCGTTTGAGCCTGCGCAAGGCGGACGCCGCCGTCGTGACGGTGATACGTTTGGCGAACCCGGCATGAGTTCCCCCGAGACAACGAGTCACACTCTACGGGTAGCCTTGGTCGGCAATCCCAACACCGGCAAGACGACGCTGTTCAATCGGCTGACCGGTTCGCGGCAGAAGATCGGCAATTACCCCGGTGTGACAGTGGAGAAAAAATACGGCACGTGGGAATACGCCGGGCACGTGGTGACGATGGTCGATTTGCCCGGGGCTTACAGTCTGGCGGCATCCTCGCCCGACGAGCGGGTGGCGTTGGATTTTCTGACCGGACACCTGGCGGGAGAACCGCCGCCCGATGCGGTCATCTGCGTGGTCGATGCATCGAATGTCGTGCGCAACCTTTTCCTTGCCTCGCAGGTGGCGGACCTCGGCTTGCCAATGGTGATCGCGCTCAACATGGCCGATGCGGCGGAGAAAGCGGGGATTCATGTCGATGAGGCCTTGCTGTCGCGCCGGCTCGGTGTGCCGGTCGTGCGCACCGTGGCCACGGAAGGCAAGGGGATCGAGGTTTTGGAAAAAGCGGCGTTGCAGGTCGTGTGGGATCGTTCACTCATGGCTCAGGTGCCGTGGCCCGAAGCGGTCGGTCGCGCGGTGAAATACCTCGGTGCGGGCTTGGAAAAAGAAGGCGCACTGGCGCTCGCACCCGGCGAGTTGCGGCGTGTTTTGTTCGACCGCCACAGCTCCGTTTTGGCGCGGGCCGGCTGGCCGGCGGGAAGCGATCCGGAGCCTCTGTTGACCGCCTCGCGCGACATTCTCACGGCGGCAGGCATCCAACCGGTCTCCGCCGAGGCCCTGCTGCGCTACGAGCATCTCGGCCATCTCACGGCCGGCGCGGTGAGGTTCCCGGAAACGCGCCGGCGCACGTGGACGGAGCGGCTTGATACGGTGCTCACACACCGCGTGTGGGGCTTGGTGATTTTTGTCGCGATGATGTTCCTCGTTTTCCAGTCGATTTACTCGTGGGCGGGGCCGTTCATGATGGCGATCGAGGACGGGGTGGCTTGGACGCAGGAACTGGTATCGCCCGCGCTGGCCGGTTGGCCGACGCTGCAAAGTCTGGTCGTGGCCGGCGTGTTGGGCGGGGCGGGCGGCGTCCTCGTCTTTCTGCCGCAGATCCTCATTCTGTTCCTCTTCATCGCGTTGCTCGAGGATACGGGCTACATGGCGCGCGGGGCGTTCCTCATGGACAAAATGTTCGGCTGGTGCGGCCTGAACGGGAAAAGCTTCGTGCCGATGCTTTCGAGTTATGCGTGCGCCATCCCCGGCATTCTGGCCACGCGGACGATCGAGGACCCGAAAGCCCGGCTGACCACGATCTTGGTCTCGCCTTTGATGAGCTGCTCGGCGCGCTTGCCCGTTTACACGCTGCTGATCGGGGCGTTTATCGAGCCGTCCTATGGCGCGACGGTCGCCGGATTCACCCTCTTTGCCATGCACTTTGTCGGGCTGGCTGTCGCGGTGCCCGTGGCTTGGGCGATGAACAAGTTTGTGCTGCGCACGCGTCCGCTCCCGTTCCTGCTGGAAATGCCTCCCTACCGTCGGCCGCGTCTGCGGGACATTTTCTGGCGTATGTGGGAGCGCGCCCGCGAGTTCTTGGGGCGCGCGGGAACGGTTATCGTGGCCATGACGATAGTGATCTGGGCACTGGTGTATTTTCCGCGACCCGAGTCGGTGCGGGAGCGCGTGGAGGAGCAGGTGGTGGCCTCGGCCGCAGGCAACGACCTGCTCGATCGCCGGGTGGAGGCGGCCTACATCGAGCAAAGTTATCTCGCTCGGGCGGGACGCGCCGTGCAGCCAATTTTTGCCCCGGCGGGATTCGACTGGAAGATCACCGTCGGTGTGCTCGCCAGCTTCCCGGCGCGCGAGGTCATCATCGCTACCCTTGGCACGATCTACGGGATCGGGTCCGAGGTGGATGAGGCCTCGGGCGATTTGCGCGCGGCGTTGAAGAGCGACTTGTGGGCGGACGGCGCCCGCGCGGGTCAACCTGTTTTCACCGTGCCGGTGGCGCTGGCTATCATGGTCTTTTTCGCGCTGTGCCTGCAGTGCGGGGCCACGATCGCGGTCATGGCCAAGGAGTCGAACTGGGGCTGGGCTGTCTTCGCGTTTGCTTACATGACGGCGTTGGCTTGGGTGGGTGCCGTCTTGACGTATCAGTTGGGCAGGCTTTGGTTGGGGTGATGCAAGCGATGGAAGCACTCTTTGTCACCTTGTTCGTGGTCGGTGCGCTGCTTTATCTTATGCGCCGGCTTGCGCGGCATTTGACGGGACGCGGCGATGGCTGTTGTGCCCGTTGTCCCGTGGCGGGAAGCAGCAAGATCCGGCTCGCCGTCGGCCCTGCGCAAGTTTCTATTAAACACTCATGAATCGCGCCGCGGCACTTATGGCCATGATGCTCTCGGGCGCAGCCTTGGCCCAAGCCAAGCTGTCCGGGGAGCAGATGGCTGCCGCCGAGCGGGTCACAGGGATCACGGTGCCGTCGCCGGCGGAGTTTTTTGCGGCCATCGACAAGGCCGGCAAGCCGGATTGGGTTTCTTTCTACCGCCAGCCCGTGCCGACCACTTATCCGTCGCGTCCGCAAACGGCGGTCAACTTGGGCGCGCTGGTCACCGACGGCTACGTCGCGGTCGAGGCGCAGGACGGCCAGCAGGTGAAGAACATCGGCAAGGATATCATCACGCTCTCGCGCGCCCTCGGCGTGGGTGAGGACGTGCTCAACCGCGGCAAGAGCATCAGCGACTTCGCCGACAAGAATGATTGGACCGCGCTGCGGGAAGAGCTCGAGGCGACAACGAACGAAGTGCGTCGCGCCATGTCGGGCCAGCGCGACGACGCGCTCTCCGCCCTCATCACGGCGGGAGCCTGGCTGCGGGCCTTGCAGGTCGGCAGCCGAGCGGCCGAGCTGAGCGGCGAGGAAAAATCCGCGGCCTTGTTGCGTCAACCGGCGCTCGTTGCCTATCTGCAGGCATGCCTGGAAAAACTGCCGGAAAAGGCGCGCGGCGGTCCCGTTGTCACACGAATCGACGCCACCCTGGAAGCCGTCGGCCAAACCATGTCGTCAACGAAAAGCGAGCCGTTCGGACTGGAGCAGGTGCTCGCCGTCCAGCAAAGCAGCGGTCAACTCATCAGCGAAATGGAAACCAAACAGCCATGAGGGCGTACGTTTTGATTTTCGGCCTCTTTCTGCACGCAGTGTGTGTCGCGCAACAGCCCGCACCTGAGCCTTTGCCGGCCGAGACCGATCGCACACCGGCGCTGCGTGTGCGATTGCACGATTTGGTCGGGGCCCTGGCCAACGACGGTTTCAAGTTGCGGGATCGCGTGTGGAGCGGCCGCCTCGAGGGTGGCAAGCCGGCGCGTCTGGCCGTGAATCTTTTTGCCGGCAACCACTATTGGTTCTGCACCGCGGCCACCCCCGAGGTCAAAGAGGTGAAAGTTTCCTTGTTCGACGCCAAGGGCCAACCGGTCGAAACGCTCGAGCACACGGAACCGGGTCTGGCGGCGGCGGGACTGACCGCACCCGCGACGGGCGAGTATTACGTCCAAGTCGGTTCGGCCGATGGAGCCGCAGGCGAGTTTTGCCTCCTGTATCTTTTCAAGTAAGTTTGTCCCATGACCACCGAGACCACTGAAAAACTTCACGGCCGTGCCGTGCGCCAATACTCCGTGTTTCTGGCCAACCGCGTCGGCGCGCTCATGGAGGTGGTGAAAATGCTCAACGAGGCGCGGGTCATCGTGCTGGCGCTGAGTATCCAGGACTCCTCCGAAACATCGATCGCCCGCATGATCGTGAGCGACCCGGAGCTGCTCGAGGAATTGTTCGACCGCAATGACATTGCCTTCGGCGCTTGCGAGGTCGCGGTGGCGGAATTGGAGGAGGGTGCGGCCGATTTGCCGCGGTTGCTCGCCGCGCTGCTCGAAGCCGAGGTGAATATTTTGTTCAGCTACACGCTGCTCGTGCGGCCGCGCGGCCGTCCGCTGGTCGCGATCCATACGGACGACCTCGAATGCGCCAGCGCGGTGCTCGAAGGCCGCAAGTTCCGTCTGCTGCGGCAGAGCGACCTGTCGCGGTAAATCAAGCCGAGGGCTCGTTTGTTTCGTCCCCGGCGCCGGCGAGGAGGGCCGGCGGTTGGGCCGTCGTTTTGGCGCCGAGGGCGCGCAGTTTTTCGGTCTGGCGCAGGAGGTTGCCCCGCCCCTCGCGCAGCTTGTTCATCGCGTCGTCGTAGCTTTCCTGCGTCTGACGGATGCGCAGCCCGATCGTCTCGAGGTCGCGGCAAAAGGCCACAAATTTGTCATAAAGTTTGCCGCCCTGTTCCGCGATTTCGCGGGCGAAGCGATTCTGGCTGTCCTGTTGCCAGAGCTGGGCGACAAGGCGGGCGGTGGCGACCACACTCGGAGAGGTGATGAGGACGATATTTTTTTTGAGTGCGAGATCGACGAGATCCGGAGCGGTTTCCAGAGCCGCATGGAGAGCCGGTTCAACCGGGACGAACAAAAACACGAAGTCAGGGGAGTTGAAGCCCGGCAGGGCCGCGTAGTCTTTGGCCGAGAGTTGGTCAATGTGGCGGCGCAGAGACTCTGCGTGTTCCTTGGCGGCGGCCGCGCGTTCGGTGTCGTTCTGGGCGTTGCATTGGCGCTCGTAGGCGTTGAGAGAAACTTTGGCGTCGATGATGATTTGGCGTCCGCCCGGCAGATCGAGCACGACATCGGGTTGCAGACGCCGGCCCTCGGCCGAGGTCTCGGAGACTTGGGTGTGGAAGTGCTGGCCGCGGACGAGACCGGCTTTTTCCAGCACCGACTCGAGGATCATCTCGCCCCAGTTTCCCCGGGTCTTGGCTTGGCCTTTGAGCGCTTGGGCGAGGTTGCCAGCCTCGCGGGAAACTGTCTGGTTGAGATCCCGCAGGAGCCGCACCTCTTCTTTGAGCGCATGGCGGGCTTTGCTTTCCTCGCCGTAAACTTCGTCCACCCGCGTGCGGAACTCCTTGAGTCGCTCGGAAAGCGGCCCGAGCAGTTGCTCGATCTGGGAGCGGTTCTGCTCGGTGAAACGGCGGGATTTGTCCTCGAGGATGGACGCCGCGAGATTTTCGATTTCTGATTTGAGGGCGGTGCGCGTTTCTTCCATTCCGGCTGTGCGTTGACGTTCGGTGGCCAGCTCGGCTGTGAAAGCTCGGGCTTGTTCGATGAGTTTCCGCCGCTCGTCGTCCAAGTAGCGGACTTGGCGTTCGTATTCATCGGCCCGCGTGCGGGCGGCGGCGGTTTCGGCGGCGGCGGCGATTGCGCGGCGGTGGCCGAGCACAAAGCCCGCGAGGCCTCCGATCAGCAGGGCGAGAATCCACCAGAGATGTTCAGGCATGGAGCTTTCTATCATGCGGCGGAAGTTCTGTCGAAGCACGGAACCCTCCGTGGTTGTTGCGCCCGCGCGGGATGTCCGCTATAAGCGCGGGATGAGTATTGCCACTGCCGCCGCCCGCGGACCCGCTTCAGCCCAGCACAACGCCAAACTGATGAACGGCGCGGAACTTCTTGTGAAGTGCCTCGAGCTGGAAGGCGTGGATGTCATTTTCGCCTATCCGGGCGGGGCCAGCATGCCGATCCATCAGGCGCTTACCCGCTCGAAACAGATCCGCACGATCCTCCCGCGTCACGAACAGGGCGGCGTTTTCGCGGCGGAAGGTTACGCCCGCGCCACCGGCAAAGCCGGCTTGTGTATGGCGACCTCGGGCCCGGGCGCAACCAACCTCGTGACCGGTCTGGCTGATGCGTTCATGGACTCTGTGCCGGTAATCGCGGTGACCGGTCAGGTGCCGCAGGAAATGATCGGACGCGGTGCGTTCCAGGAGACGGACTTTTTCGGCATGACCTTGCCGATCGTGAAGCACAGCTACCTGGTGTGGGACATCCATGAGATTCCGCGCATCGTGAAGGAAGCCTTCCACATCGCCACCAGCGGACGCCCCGGCCCGGTGCTCATCGACATTCCGAAAAACATCCAGAACCAGAAAATCGAGCCGGTTTTCCCCGAGACGATTACGTTGCGCGGTTACAGCACCGACCAACGTGCCACCGACGAGCAGTTGCTGGAAATGATCCGGCTGATCAAGCAGTCGAGCGACCCGATGATTTATTGCGGAGGCGGCATCATCACGTCCGACGCCGCGCCCGACCTCCTCGAGTTTGTCGAGCGCACCCAGATTCCCGTGGCCACGACGCTCATGGGCATCGGTTCGTTTCCCGAGACCCATCCGCTTTCGCTCAAATGGCTCGGTATGCACGGCACGGTTTATGCCAACAACGCCGTGAACGAGGCCGACTTGCTCCTTGCCATCGGGGTGCGCTTCGATGACCGCGTGACCGGCAAAGTCGAAAAATTCGCCGAGCACGGCACGATCGTCCACATCGATATCGACGATTCGGAGCTGAACAAAAACAAAGTCGTCGCCCTGCCGATTCTCAGTGATGTGAAATATGCGCTCCAGCGCGCCAACGAGCTCCTTGCCAAGGAGGGATTCGAGCGTGTGAAGGGAGAAAAATTCGACCGTCTCAAGCCGTGGTATGACAAAATCCAGGCGTGGAAAAAAGCGTATCCCCTGCGCTACACCGACACCGAGGACGCGATCCAGCCACAATACGTCATCGAGCAGCTGTACAAGCTGACCAAAGGCCAGGCGATCCTCACCACCGGTGTGGGACAGCACCAGATGTGGGCCGGGCAGTTTTACGACTTCGATAAACCGCGCACCTTCATCACGTCGGCCGGTCTCGGCGCGATGGGCTTCGGCTATCCCGCGGCGATGGGCGCCAAAGTCGGGCGCCCGGACGTCGAAGTGATCGACATCGACGGCGACGGCTCCTTCCTCATGAACGTGCAGGAGCTGGCCACCGCCCACATCGAAAAAATCGCCGCCAAGGCCATCATTCTCAACAATCAGCACCTCGGCATGGTGGTGCAATGGGAAGACCGTTTTTACGAAAGCAACCGCGGCCACACCTTCCTCGGCGATCCGGAGGACACGTCGCGGATTTATCCCGATTACGTGGCCTTGTGCCAAGGTTTCGGCGTTCCGTGCGAACGCGTCATCCACAAAAAGGATCTCCTGCCCGCTCTGCAACGTCTCATCGATGCCAAGGGCGTTTATGTGCTCGACGTCATGACACCTTACACGGAGCACGTCCTTCCCATGATCCCGTCGGGCATGACCTACAAGGATATCATCACGGAGTAAGGTTTCCCGCCCGGCTGCCAGCACCGCCCCGCCAATCATGTCAGAAAAAGCTCCGTCGCTGGATCTCAGCGCCTTCGATTTCGGCCCGGCTTGGGCCAAAGCGAAGTCTCCATCGGCCCCCACAGCCGGCGAGCCAGCGCCCCGCAAAGAATGGACCGAGTCTCGTCCCCCGCGTCGCGACGACCGACGTCAGCGGCCGAACGGCCCCATGCGCGGCCAGGTGTCCGGTCGTGAGCGCGGGCCTTTGCGCGGGGGCAAGCCGCGTCCCGATTTTCACGGTCCGCGCCGGGAGGAGAAGCCCGCGCCGCCTCCGAATCCTTTTCCCTGGTTGCGGATCGCCTTCACCGCGACGGAGCCGGCGGTGGAGACTGTCGTCAAGCAAGTCCGCCAGACCGGCAAAACGTTCAGCCTTTTCGACATCGCGCGTATCCTCTTGCGCAACCCGGCCTCCTACAATTTGGATCTGACCTCGGCGCCGAAGCAGCCCGAGGGTCCGTTTTATGTGGTCACCGCCGACCGCAGCGTATGGATGACGATGGAAAACGCGGTGCGTCATATCCTGCGCCAAGACTTGGAGAATTTTTACCGCGTCGAAAATGTCGAAGTGGAGCCGCCCAAGGGCAACTTCAGTGTGGTCGCCGTCTGCGGCATGTCCGGAACATTGCTCGGACCGCCCAACCTTCACGATTACGAACGCCGCTTGCGCGAACTCCACCGCGAAAAATTCGGTCGCATGGACTTCGAGCAGTTCCGCTCCCGCCTGAAAATGGAACGCGATCCCGAGGTCATCGAGAAGTGGCGCGCGGCTGCTTCCAAAGCCGTCGAGTATTATCCCAAAGATGGCGAAAATCCCGAGCGGCTGGACGGGCTGGCGGCGGTGGAAAAGCATTTTATCGCGCATCAAGCTTCTGCGCTGGTCGAATTTGTCGGCACCTGCAGCGTGCCCGGTGACCCGCGCACGGCCAAAGTGGACCCGGCCTTGGCGCCGCTGCTCAACTACGCCCGCGATGAGGAATTCCGCTTCCCCTTGCGTTTGGCCCAAGGTCTGAGCCGTGCCCTTTCCGCCGCCGGACTCCGGTTTCACAAAAGTGCCAACCGCACGACTTTCGTTTCCGCCGCGCGTCCTCGTCACCTCGATCTGGCCGCGGTGGCCGTGAGCGATTCCCTCCGTAAAATCATCGAAACGATCCGCGCGAAGAAAAATATCCGTCGTCATCAATTGCTCGATCTGCTCGCGCCCTTGCCGAAGAAAACTCCGGTTCCGCCGGCCGAACCGGCGGAATCAACCGCTTCGCCTGGGACCCCGGAGACTCTCATGGTTGCGGAAACGGCCGAGCCTGTCGCCAAGTCGCCCGAGGAGATAGCGCGCGAGGTTGTCGTGCAGGATCTCCTCTGGCTGACGCACGAGGGTTATGTCATCGAATACGGCGACAACCGTTTGGAATCCGTTCCTCTTCCGAAAAATCCCCCGAAAAAATCGGAGGAACAAATCCCCGCTGTGACCGAAGCCGAGCCGCCGGCTCCTAACGTTTCGCCGGCAGGGGTGGCCGGAGCGGAAGTTCAGGGTGCGGAGAGCGAGTCGCCGCGCGACTTGTAGTAATCGTAGCGCTGCCGCACCGCGGCCACGTAAGCGCGCGTGCTGGCAATATCCATCGCCGCATTCAATTCGCCGGCGGTCATTTGGGCGCCCCCCGACCAGCGCTTGACCCGGCTTCGTCCCGCATTGTATTCGCCCAAGGCAAACGGGAGCGGATCTTCCTGCGCGGACCAATGCTTGAGCGCCTGCGCGAGATACCACGTGCCGACCTCGATGTTGGTTTTCGGGTCGAGCAGGTCTTCGGGAACAAAGGTTTCGACACCATTGGCTTTCACCCAATCCTGGGCGGCCGGCTCGGTTACCTGCATAAGCCCGCGTTCCCCGTGGCCGCCGAGTTTGTGCGGGTGAAAGCGGCTCTCTTGCCAGATGACAGCTTTGACCAGCAGGGGATCAACGCCATGACGAGTTGCCACGGAGCGGATGGTTTCGTCGTATCGGCCGTAGCGGCCGAGCCCGGCGATTTCCGAGGCACGATAGACCGGGTCTTTTTCGACAAGCCAAAAA
>JBIJDZ010000123.1:0-2554 GCA_044343805.1 Chthoniobacterales bacterium
CCGATGAGAGCTGTTTTACGCATGAATCAGCAAGATTAGGCATCTCCCGCCGGCGCTCCGATACAATTTCACCGCCAAAGGGACGCGCTGCATTCGGCCAAGCGATGCGTGGCGTCGGCGTCGGGAATCACTTCGATCAAGCGCGGAGATCCCGGAGGCCAAGGATCGTGGGCCGAGCGCACCACTCCGTAAGGCCAACCGAACATCTCCGCCCAACCGCGCAGTTGCAGAGCATGCGGGTTGAGAAAAGCGGGGTGCTTGAACATGCGGTCGAAAATCATGCCGCCACCATTGTTGATCACGGCCAAGGTGAAGTCCCCTGCGGGCAGTTGCGTCGCCGGCCAGAGGCCGGCCAGATCATACATCGCGGAAAGGTCACCCAGGACGCCTGCCGCCGGACGATCCGTGCCGGCGAGACCCAACGCGCTCGAGACCAACCCGTCGATCCCGTTGACACCGCGGTTGGCATAGTAGATTCGGTCATCCGCGTGCCGCGGCGCCACCAGATCCCACTCGCGAATGGGCAAGCTGTTGCCCAGAAATACTCGGGCGTCGGGAGACAGTTTGTCCGCCAGCATTTTTACCAAAGCGGCCTCGCTGTGAGGTTCAGCGCGAAGCATGCTGGCCCAAGCCGCGGCAGCTTTCCGGTCGCGGTCGAAAAGCGGTTCATTCTTTCCTCCGGGGATCGTGTAGCGATCGGCCAACGCCAGAAAATGTGGGATTGGCACGACGGTTGACACCCGTCCCATGCCGGGAAAAGGCAGCCGTGAAATGTGGAGGACCGGACGCTCACCGGCCTCCGCCCCGCGCCAGAAACTGGGCGTCGGCACGCCCCCGATGCGCAAAATGCCGTCGATCGCCCGCCCGCATTCCGGCGTGAGCAAAATCCGCTCACCGGAATGCAGGCTGAATTCCTGGAGATTTTTGCGGCTGCGCAGTTGCGAAACCGTCTCGAGATAAAGCGGACATTCCAAGGAAGCGAGCCATGGGGCCAAAGCCTTGGCGTCGCCATGGTCGAGAGAGGACACCATGACCAGCGGATTCCGCACGCTGCGGAAAAAGTCATCGCAAGCCGCCCGCGTTGCCGCCTCGTCCATCCACGGTGCGGGAGCGCGCCGTGCCGGTGGTTGTCCGAGTTCCGGCAGTTCGAACGTCCCGTCCAATAATGGTTCGCCCAAGCAAATATTGAGGTGCACCGGACCGTTGATCGCGGGCAGAACGCCGATTTGACCGGGCGCATCGGCATCGATCAACGCGGGGAGGCAGCTGGCAAAGAGCGGCGGTTGATCGATGGTCTGCGGGGCACCCGTGCCGCGCAGATGCCGGGGACGGTCGGCCGTGACGGCGATGAGTGGCAGGCCGCTGTAATGTGCTTCGAGCATGGCCGGCAACAGCTCGGCGGCCGCTGTGCCGGAAGTCGTGATGACCGCGACCGGTGCATGATCGCGGCGGATGCGCCCCACCGCGAAAAAGCCCGCGCTGCGTTCCTCGTAAAACGAAATGATGTCGAACGAGTCCCGCGCCGCCGCGCAGGCCATGACCAGCGGGGCATTGCGTCCGCCCGGGCAAACGCAGATCGTGCGGACTCCGGCCGCGTGCAGGGCGAGCAGGGTCTCCGTCGCGAGAACGCGGTTGACGTCGGTCGAGTTCAAAGCCCGAGGTTGCCACGGGTGGCGGCAAGTTTCAGGCGCAATTCCGCGGTCTCACGGGTAAGGTCGCTGCCGGTGACCAGACCGCAGCCCGCGCCGCAGCGGGCTTCCTTTTGATTCCATTGGACATGGCGAATGGCCACCAGGCATCGCGCCTGACCTCCCGGCAGCAGCAAACCAAAGGGCGCGGCAAAGTGTCCGCGCAGCTCGCTGTCCAGACGCGGGATCCATAGCCGCCAAAGTCCGCGCGGGGCGGTGCCGACGGCCGGTGTCGGATGGAGAAGGCCGACCAAGTCGTCGAATTCCAAGGCCGAGGAGTGGACCACCCGCAGATCGGTGCGCAGATGCGAAAGAATGCCGATGCGCCAGAGCCGGGTGGCGCCGCGGATGATGCGGCCCAACGGAGAAAGCTGGGTTGCGAGATCATCAAGCACTACGCGATGCTCGGAGAGTTCCTTGGGGTTTTCCAAAATCGCATCCGGTGCGGTATCGGCCCCGGCCGTGCCCGCCACGGCCATCGTGTGGACCTCCACGCCATCGTCTTCGAAGAGCAACTCTGGCGAGGCGCCGAGGAGGCCGCCGTGCTGATCCCAGAAACCGTAGGGCATGAGACCGGTCGGCAAGTTGGCCAGCGCCCGCAACGCCCGCTCCCGCTCCGAAATGGTGAGAGGACCCGCGCTGTGCTCGAAAACGGCCGGGACGGCTTTGCGCAGCTCACCGTGCTGCAAGGAGGACTGCACTTTGGAAAACGCCGAGGCGAAGGCGGCTTCGTCGAATTTTTTCCACACACGCGCTGTTTCCCCCGTCCCGAGGTGATGGGCGAGCCCGTCGGGAGACACCGCGGCGCCCTGCGGATAAACCCGCCACGGCGCGGGGTCGGTCAGGAAAAAGTCAGGCGCGTAAAA
>JBIJDZ010000100.1:0-4617 GCA_044343805.1 Chthoniobacterales bacterium
GGTTTGGCCAAAAAGAGAATCAATATCGACTATGCCTACCTCGCGAGTCATCCCGGCGATCTGCGCGGTTTGCTGATTTTGCGCGTGGACAATGCCAAAAGCGCTCTGGCGGCTTTGCGTTCGCTGAAAATTTAAGACCGTGCGGTCAAAGCAAGAGAGAAGCCGCTGGCCAGCGTGGCCAGCGTGGTGATTTCGGCTCTCGACCAGGGTTCACGTTCCGGCGGTGCGGCAAAAACGGCGATTCCCCACAGGTCGCCGCGGTCGAGCAGGGGCAGGATGGCAAGGTGCGCTCCCTTCATCGGAGCAGCAAGCGATTGCGTCTCGCGGGGGAGCAATTCGTAAACCTCACCGATGGAAAGGATCGGCAACGCGACATCTCGAATGCTTTCCCATGCCAAGTTGCAGGCACTCGTGCGGGGCGACGACTCGAGCAAAGAGAGTGTTCGATTTTCGGCCAGGCGGAAAATTACCGCACAGGAGCAGTTCCCGGCCTGAGCGGCATAGTCGAGGGCGTCGCGCACATATTTTTCCCCGTCGAGTCCGAGCAGACGGCGCAGCGCTTGATGGCATCCCGCTTGGAGGCGATCTTGGCGGGCCAAAGTCAACTCCGTCTGACGCAGCGCGGTGATATCGCGGTTGCTGGCGCGCCGTCCGTTCCAGCGTCCGTCGGCGTCATAGACCGGCTGGCAGGAATGGCTGATCCAAGCGACGGAGCCGTCCTTGCGGACGATTTTGTAGTCGAATTCGCAGGCCGGGGCGTCGGAAGAGCAGGAGCGCAGGTGATCGGCCACGCGCCGCCGATCGTCTCGATGCACGATTTTGAGCAGGCGTCGCGGGTGGTTTTGCAAAACGGCAGGCTTGTAGCCGGTGATCTTCTCGCAAGCCGGCGAGGTGTGACGCATTTTACCTCGGGGGCTGACCCAATACTCCCACGTGGCCGTATAGTCGGCGGCGATGCGGAACATTTGTTCCGATTGGCGGAGTTGCTGCTGCGTTTCGAGGCCTATGCCCACTGTGGCGAAAACCGAAAGGGCGATGACGGTGATGAGGGTCCAGTTGAGGATGCTGGAGAGCCGTGCCCGTTCTTCGATTTTTGCCCAGTCGCCGGCATCGAAATCGATGCCGAGCATGGCCAGAAGTTCACCCGAGGCGTTGCGCACCGGGGCAAAGGCGGAGACCCAGATCCCGTAGCGATCGGGGAGGGGTCCCTCGATAAATGGCGTGCCATCGATCAGGCTTTGGCGGAGCTGCCCGCTGGCTTCGTGATAAACATCACCGGGAGCGACGGGATTGACGGGATCGTCGGGTTGGTCGGCGAGAAAAATGACGTTGCCGTCTCGCTTGGCCATCAAATAGGCGAAGCGGCTTCCGCGTTGGGTGTCCGTGGTGGCGCGGGCTATCTGCTGAATCGTCAGCAAACGACGTTTGGTCATCTCGTAGGCTTGGTTGTTTTCATCGGCGGAACTTCCCGTCAGCGAATCAACATTGTCGGGAGCAAACGCGGCCGCGGCTGCTTGCGTGATCGAGAGCAGTTGCCGCTCCTCCAATTCCATGGTCCTCTCGCCGCGTTGGTGGGCGCTGGCTGCAGCGAAGAGGAGAAGTGCCGCCAGTATGATGTATTCCAGCGCGGCCCAGATGCCATAGGGACGCGCGGTTTGTTTGTGGCGAACGACGTACACGATGCGCAGGAGGAGAGAGGCGATCCCCACGCCGGCAATAAAGGGCCATACGCCAGGAGTTGCAGAAGCGGCCAGAACTCCCGCCAACATGGCAAGCCCTGCTCCGCGCGCCCAGGCCGCCCCACGGAGGCGACAAGGCATGATGACCAAGAGCGAGAGTCCCGCCAGGGTGAGTCCGACCGATTGCTGGGTGACCACAAAACGCTCGTAGATTCCTCCGGCGGCGAGGGTAACGGCGAAGGTTCCCGCCGCCGCGATCACGAGACCGGAGAATACTTGCGCCCAAGGCTTGAGTTGGAAGCGTCGGGAGACGGTCTTGCGGGAGAACTCCAGGAAAGCCCCGAGAGTGGCGAGGGCCAGCAGCGAGCCGATCAAGTCGTTCGGCTGAGGCTCGAGAAAGGCCGCTTCATAAATCGCATACCACTCCAGCAGCGCGCCCATAAGGCCGGCGATGCATAACCTCACCCATCCATAGCCGGCACCATCGAGGCGGGCCAACCGCAACCCGGACAGTCCCAGACAGGCGTAAGCTGTGCCGAGAAAAAGCGGGAGAAGGTCGGGTTGCATGGGGTCAGGGAGGTGTCATGTCCAAGTTGCCGCGGATGCCCTGCGTGTATTCGCGCACAGCTTGGCTGAGGGAAGCGGCGAGATCGGCGCGCGGGGTGACAAATTTCGGGCGGAACCACGGGTAGAGTCCGACCAAGTCGTGCAGGACAAGAATTTGTCCGTCACAACCGTCCCCGCTGCCGATTCCGATGGTGGGGATTTGCAGTGCGGCCGTCATGCGGGTGGCCAGTTCTTGCGTGACGATTTCCAGCACGACGGCAAATGCGCCGGCGGCCTGCACTGCCGCGGCATCGCGCAGCAATTGATCCGCCTCCCGGGCCGAGCGCCCTTTGACTTTGTATCCCCCTTCTTGGCGAATCTGCTGGGGCAGCATTCCGAGATGAGCCAGCACGGGAATGCCGGCAGTGGTGAGGGCTTTCATTTGCGGCATCACCGACTCGCCGCCTTCGATTTTCACGCCGTGGGCGCCGGCTTCGATCATGAGCCGCGCGCTGTCCAACGCCTGCTCCGGCGTGTCATAAGTGTGGATGGGAAGGTCGGTGATGACCGGTGTGTGTTTGACGCCACGCGCGACGGCGCCGGTGTGCCGAACCATGTCGTCGAGAGTCACGGAGGTGGTGTCCGGGTAACCGAGAACTACCATGCCCAGCGAGTCGCCGACGAGGATGAGGTCGACGCCGGCTTCATCCACCAGTCGTGCCGTCGGGTAGTCGTAAGCCGTGAGGGAGGAAATTTTTTGTCCGGAAGTTTTGCGTTGCCGGAAGCGTGTGACGAGTGACTCCATGTTAGCGCAAATCAATTTTTGCGCCGATTGCCTGCAGCAGCAAGCCCGCGGATGATTCACCAGTTGCGGAGGAAAACTTTCACGGAGGCGTCGGCGGACAAAGAGTCGAGCAGTTCGGCGATGGTTTTGTCGCAACCGGGGAGTCGCAGCGATGGGCGGATATCGGCGAGAGGTTGGAGCACGAAACGCCTTTCGCCCAGTCGCGGGTGCGGAATGGTGAGGGTCGGGGAGGAGCGGCGGAGATCTCCCGCATAAAGAATGTCGAGGTCGAGTTGCCGCGGGGCGTTTTTGTCGCGGGTGGCCGGGCGGCCTTGGCGGATTTCAAAAGCGGTGAATTTTCCCAGCAACTCGACCGGATCGAGGGAGCATTCGATTTCCACTACGGCGTTGAGAAACGGGGCCGAACCTGTCGGGCAATCCACCGGTTCGGTCTCGTAAATCGGCGAGACGGCAGGCCAGTCGGAGCGCTCGTGCAAGGACACGAGGAGATCGCGGCCGAGGCGGAGATTTTCCACACGGTCGCCGAGGTTTGATCCAAGGGCCACGCCGATGCGCATGGCGGGATAATGCGGCGGCGTCCGTCTCCGGCCAAGCGCCGGATTTGCGGCGGCCGGGGGGGCATGATAGGAGGAGGGATGCGATTTTCGATCATTCTCATGACAATCCTGCTGTCTGCGGGGATGTCGGCCCATGCGCAAGAGGACGAGGATGTGTCGCCTTACCGCGAGATGAAAACGCTGGCCCGGGCGATGGAGTTGGTGAGGCAGGATTATGTGGATGAGGACAAGACCGAATACGAGAAGCTGACCTACAGTGCTTTGCGCGGGATGCTGGCCGAGCTGGACCCGCACAGTGATTTCATGGATCCGAATGATTTCAAGGGGATGCAGGAGGATACCAAGAGCGAGTTCGGCGGTCTCGGTGTGGTGGTGGGAGTGAAAAACGAGCGTTTGACCGTGGTGGCGCCGATGGAGGGCACGCCGGGTTTTCGGGCAGGCCTGTTGCCGGGCGACGTGCTGTTGGAGATCGACGGTCAATCGGCCGAGAAGTTGAGTTTGCGCGATGCGGTCAACAAACTGCGCGGCGAGCCGGGGACGATGGTGAAGTTGGTTGTTGGGCGCCAGACGGAGAAAGAGCCGCTGACGTTCGAGGTCCAACGGGAAATTATCAAGGTTCCGAGTGTGCGCGGGGCAAAAATCCTCGAAGGGGATGGTCCGCGCATCGGCTACGTGCGGGTGACGCAGTTCAGCGAGCCCACCGGCAAGGAATTTGCGCGCGCCCTCGACGGTCTGGAAAAGGAGGGTATGGATGCGCTGGTGCTGGATCTGCGGTTCAATCCGGGCGGCTTGCTCGGCAGCGCGGTTGACGTGGCGGGGGAATTCATGCCGGGCGGTGATCTGGTGGCGTATACAGAAGGTCGCTCCCCCTCGGCGGCGCGTCGCTATCTTGCCCCGGGCAAGGGCCGCAAGCCGCGTGCTTATCCGGTGGCGGTCTTGATCAACGGTTCGAGTGCCAGCGGAGCGGAGATTGTGGCGGGTGCGCTGAAAGATTCCGGCCGGGCGCTGCTGGTCGGCGAGACGACTTTCG
>JBIJDZ010000101.1:0-4598 GCA_044343805.1 Chthoniobacterales bacterium
GGGTTGCTCGTTTGCGCGAAGCCGATCGCGAAATCAATGCTCTGCAAAGGGAGTTGTCGGCGAACCCACAAAATGCCGATGCTGTTTCTAATCTACTGCGTCTCTACACTGAGACAGGCCAAACAGAACAAGCCAAGCTGTTGCTGGAAGAGTCGGGGAAAGCTTTCGGCGACAGTCCGGAGTTCCTAAAATTTGCCGTCGATTTCTGCTCAAACAACGGGCAGTGGCAGGCGGGGCTGGCGCCGGCCCGCAAGCTGGCCGCTATCGCGACGAATGACCCGAATGTCTTGCTTGCATTGGCGCGATTCGAATTTGTCAACCGCGATACCAATGCCTTTATCGAGACTGCCCGCAAGGCCATCCAGATAGGCGGCGTGCAAGCCAAAATGGCCTTAGCCAATGACCCTGTTTACACGATGGTGCGTGGCACACCGGAGTTTTGGCAACTGATCGAGCAATAATTTTGCGGTGGCCTCCAGTGGCCGTGCCGTCTGCTTAGAAACGGGGTTTTCTTTTCGCACGGCTGGAGAAAAGGTCTCCGGGTTGCGGGTCGCCATGCCCATGCCACCACGCGGTAATGATCATGTGCGGCACGGTGAGAGCACTTAATCCCCAGAAAATGACGCGCATCATGGTTTCGTCGAAGTTGTTCGGTTGGCCGAAGAGAAACCATGCTGTGGTGCCGACTATGACGGTGGCGATCGTGAAAGGAAGGCTCTCCAGCAGTAACCAGCTGCGGGCATGGGCGGCGGAATCTGGAAAGCGCGCCGCGCCAAGATCGGCTACATGCCGAATGGAGTGGACGAAGCAGAAATAAATGATGAAGGCGCCGAGCGGATGGAAGACGGCGAAGATGGAGCAGGTGAGCAGGAGCTCGGCGGTAGCGGGGAGCGAGCCTTGGGCGCGTCGGATCAGGCGCCAGAGCGTGGCGGCGCCAAGGCACCCGGCCCAGAGGTAAGTAGCGGGTTGGGTCATAATGGTGAGAGTTTTGTCGAGGGAGGCGGTGGAGTCAGGCCCGACGAGGAGGGCGAACAGGTCGCGGGTGGTTTGCGGGTGAAAGAAGATGGGCGCGATACCGGCGAAACCGCCGCGGGCGATGACTTCCACGGCGCGTTGGACTCCGTGCAGATCTTCGGTATCGCCGAGTCCGAAATGAATGACCGCGATGGCGAGAAAACCGACGAGTGCCGCAACGGGCACGGTGAGCCACATACCGAGGATGGCGGCGCTAACCAGAAGGTAAACAGCAACGGCTGCGGCGAGCGTGCGCCTTGATCCGCGGGATGCACCTTGGACGAGCGCAAGGTCGAGCGCGCCGTGGGGGAGTCCAAAAATGACGACAGCGGTTGCGAGGATGGACAACTGCCAAGAGAGCGGCAGAGACGGGGTAAAGGGAGAAACGACCAGGGCGAGAGCGAGCAAGAAAACCACGAAAAGCGTGTGGCGTCGTTGGAGGGTTGGCAACCACGTGCTCATCGCAAGGCGGCGGCGAGGAATGGAGCGGGGGGCAGCGCGCGCATCAGGTGAAGAATATCGGCGGGGCGTGGGTCGGACTCAAGGAAGCGGACGAGGGCCTCGGGTGGGACGCGTTGGAACATGCGGAGGAAAAGTTCGGGAACGCGCTCGGGGTGGTGTTCCATGACGCGGAGAAAGACTCGGTCCATCCAAGCAAGGAGTTTTGATTCGTGGAGAGGGTTGGGAGAGGGGCGGTGATGTTGCGACCAGTAGCGTGACATGGATTCGCTGGCGCGTTGGATGCGGGAAAAGGCGTAACCGGAGGAGGCGCGGATGGCACCGGCTGGGGTGCCCCATGGGATGACGCGGTTTTTTGTTCGAGTCTCAGAGGGCTTGCGGAGTTCAGAGGAAATCAGTCCCATGGGGAGGCAGCCTTCTTCCCGGTGGAGGATCTGCCACCCGCCGAGGGAGAGGCGGTTTCGCGCGTATTTCATGATGGCTTCGTCGGTCAGGATGGGGTTTTGACCGTCGGGGACGAGCCAAGTATCTTCGATGAGGGCGGTGTGTTGGTCGAGGGGGAGAACGTAGAAAAAGTGGATGCCGCCGGGATCGGCGGACTGGAAATCCATGAGGGTGACAATCGTCGTGTCGAGATGCGCGGAGGAGGAATGAAGTTCGAGCCCGCGGAAGATTTGGCGCCAAGGGGTTCGGGCTTTTGGATTCGGGCGGCTATCGAAGGTCCAAACGGCGGTGATTTGTTGTCCGTCGGAAAGGTGGAGGGTGGTGTCTCCGGAATTGCTTGCTATCGCTTGGACGGAAGTTCCGCGGAGAAGAGTAACGTGTGGGGAGGTCGACAGTTTTTCCAATGCGATTCGATTTAATCGGTCGGAGGGGATACGGACGTAGGGAGTGTTTGCGGAATGAACGGTGGTGGATTGGTGGGAGTCGGAAACCTTCCATTGAGGCCAACGGTGAGTAATGGCGGCGTCAAAAGGGGTCTCGTGCTGTGGCCAATGACACCAGGTGCGGTCGTGAGGAAATTCTTTGCGGGGGTCGATGAGGATTATGCGCGGAGGATCGGGGAGTTCGATGAGACGAACGGCGAGGCTCATCGCGGCGAGGCCGGAACCGGCAAAGGCAATGTCGTACTCGCGGGTCATGCGTGGATGCCGACGAGTCCGTCGAGGTGGCGGTGGAGCGTTTTGTCATGCGGAGAAACGGGTGTAGTCCATGGAGAGGGCGTCGTAAAAGCTCGAGCGACGACGGCGGCCTTGCGCCATGCGGGCACGATGATGCGGTCTGCATTTGGGCATGGACCTTGTCGGCGCAGTTCCTCGCCGATTTCGCGGTAAACTTTGGCGGCAATGAGGATGCCGCGACGTGATTCGGGCGGCAGATACGTCAGGCCGGCGAGGCCGCTGGAGTAGTAGGGTTCGGCCAAGGAGAGGCAGCGTAGCGCGGCATGGTGAACTTCGAGCGGTGACTGGTGGATCACTGCCGGGGATAGGTCCAGCCAACTGGCCGGAAGATAGCGGCGACCGCGGTCGGCATCTTCGCGGATGTCTCGGGCGATATTGGTCAACTGAAGGGCGATCCCAAGATCGATAGCGTGCCACGCTGCGGAGGGATCGGTGGCACCCAGAACACGGGCCATCATGAGTCCGACGGTGCCAGCGACACCGTGGCAGTAGCGAAGGAGAGCGCATTCGTCGGAGATAAGGGTCGAACCGGTATCTTCGCGGAGGGCGAGGGCGAGGGCTATGGCGGGGGCGGCATCTGCGGCTTCAAGGGTGAGGTAGAGGGCGGCGAGGCGGTGCGAATAGTCGTTTTTTTCGAGGGCGATGGCGATCGCTTCGATTTGTGCGGCGTCACCGGTTTCGTCGGCGAGGTCATCGAGGCCCCGGCAGAAGGCGTAGAGTTGGGTGGCGGCGGCGCGACGGTTGGGTGGGAGGAATTTGCCGGCAAGGTGGAAACTTTTGCCCGCGCGCGCGAGAAGTTGCTCCGGGGTAACGGTCATGCGGCGCGGCGGAGGAGGTTTTCGACGACCTTGGCGGAGCTGAGGACACCGGGCATGCCGGCGCCGGGGTGGGTGCCGGCACCGACGAAATAGAGGCCGGGAACGTCTTCACTCTCGTTGTGAAAGCGGAACCAAGCGGATTGCGTGATGATCGGGGCGATGGAGAAGCCGGTGCCGTAGGTGGTGAGGAGGGTGTCGCGGAAATAGGGCGGGGCAATGTGGAACTGTGAGACAAGGTGCTCGCTGAGGCCGGGAAGAAGAGTTTTTTGGAGATGGTCGAGGATACGCTGGCCGTACCTCGGGCCGTTAGTGCCCCAGTCGATGGCGTGCTGAAGATTGGGAACAGGGGAGAGGACGTAGAAGGTGTCGTGTCCGTCGGGGGCCATGGATGGGTCGGTAGCTGTGGGGCGGTGCAGGTAGAGGCTGAAGTCATCGGCGACGATGCCGCGCTTGAAAATGTCGTCGAGGAGTCCGCGGTAGCGGGGGCCAAAGAGGATGGTGTGGTGAGCGATGTCTTCGTAGCGGCGGTTGGTGGCGAAGTAGAGGACGAAGAGGCCCATGGAATATTTGCGACCGGTGAGTTTGGCATCGGTCCACGTGCGGCGGTGTTGGGCGGGGACGAAATTGCGGTAGACGGTGGGCGGGTCGACGTTGGCGACGACGAGTTCGGCTTCGATTTGATCGCCGTCGGCGAGGAGGACGCCAGTGGCGCGTCCATCGCGGATGATGATTTCCTCGACGGTGGCATCGTTGCGGAATTTGATGCCGTGGCGTTGTCCAAGAGCGAGGAGTGATTCGACGAGAGCGCCGGTGCCCCCGAGGGGGAACCACACGCCCCATTCGCGTTCGAGGTAGTGGATGAGGGAGTAGAGGCAGGAGGTGTCGAATGGATTGCCGCCGACGAGGAGGGGTTGGATGCTGAAGAACATGCGCAGGGATGGATCGCGCAGGTGGTGGCAGACGAGGTCGTAAACGGTGCGGTCGCCGCGGAGGCGGACGAGATCGGGCAGGATGCGGATCATATCCGTGAGCGAACTGAAAGGTTCGGCGGCGAGCTTGGTGAAGCCCGTGTCATAGAGGCGGCGGGATTTTTCGAGGAGCTGGAGGTAGCCGCGCTGGTCGAGGG
>JBIJDZ010000055.1:0-13796 GCA_044343805.1 Chthoniobacterales bacterium
CAGTTGGCAGCATGAATTTTTGCAGAACGCCTACAACATCAATACGTCTTTGGTGGGCGGTGGAAATGCCGCACCTTTCAGCTACGAGGCGGCGCCCCCCATGCGGGATTTTCTCTACGCCGGCGCGGGCTTGGGGGCGCGCTTGGGGGATCGCTGGGAGGCGTTCTTTTCCTACAGCGCCGCCGCGGCCAACCCCCAAGTGCTCAGCCATAACTTCTTTCTGGGCTTGGGTGTGAAGTTTTAAGCCGACGCCGGCCCGTTTGACACCCCGACCTTCGCGCGTAACTTGCCGCATGATCCAAACTCTCGAAGCGGAAGTCGACGAGCAGGGGACGGTGCGCTTGGCCCGACCGGTTAACTTTGATCGCAAGCATCGCGTTTTGGTCATGGTCATGCCTTCCGCCGAGCCCGCGACCGACGATGAGCCCGGTGGGTGGAATCAGCCCTATATCGAGCAACCCTACCGGCATCTTCCGTCGGCCTCGTGAGAGGGGCGGTGGGTGGGCAGAGAGGGAGTCCCTGACGATTACTCTCTCGGCAGCATCTTGGCGGCGGTGCTAATGTATTGGATCCATGGAGATCGCCGCCCAGTTGCCCGGTCAAGCGCCGATCCGCGCTTTCCATGTGATGACCAAGCCCATCGGGCCGATCTGCAACCTCGACTGCAAATACTGCTTCTATCTCGAGAAAGAGAAGCTTTTTCCCACAAACGAAAATTTCAAAATGTCCGACGAGGTCCTCGAGACCTACGTGCGGCAATACATCGGGAGTCAGGACGTGCCGGAGGTGTCTTTCGCCTGGCAGGGCGGGGAGCCGACGTTGCTGGGAGTGAAGTTTTTCCGCAAGGTCGTCGCGATGCAGCGACAATACGCCGGTGGCAAAAAGATCCACAATGCCATCCAGACCAACGGCACCATGCTCGACGACGAGTGGTGCGAATTCCTGCGCACGGAGAGTTTTCTCGTCGGCCTCAGCATCGACGGCCCGGCGCGACTGCACAATGCCTACCGCGTGGACAAGCAGGGACGCGATTCTTATGACAAAGTCATCCGTGGGCTGCGTTTGCTGAAGAAGCACCGGGTCGAATTCAACACGCTTACGGTGGTCAACCGGGCCAATGCTCGGCATGCGTTGGAGGTTTACCGGTTTTTGCGCGAGATCGGTTCCGGCTTCCTGCAATTCATTCCGCTGGTCGAGCGCTTGGCCGATGCGGAAGCCACCAAGCTCGGACTCGACCTCGCCCTGCCGCCCCGCGCCGACGAGGAAGATCATCGCCGCCTGCCGGTCACCGATTGGAGTGTGGAGCCGAAGCAATACGGGGAATTTCTCTGCGCGATCTTCGACGAGTGGATCCGCCGCGATGTGGGGAAAACGTTCGTACAAATCTTCGATGTCACGCTGGGTAACTGGATGGGTGGACCGCACCGCGGCGGGCTTTGCGTCTTCAGCGAGAAATGCGGCACCGCCTTGGCGATGGAGCACAACGGCGATGTCTACTCGTGCGACCACTACGTGTATCCGCACTACAAGCTCGGCAACATTCTCAACCACTCGCTCGGGGAGATGGTTTCGTCGGAATTCCAGCGTGAGTTCGGCCGGGCCAAGGCGGACACCCTGCCGCGTTACTGCCGCGAGTGTGAAGTGCGCCACCTTTGCCACGGCGAGTGCCCGAAGCACCGGTTTCTCCGTACCCCGGATGGCGAAGGGGGATTGAACTACCTCTGCCGCGCCTACAAACGCTTTTTCAACCACTCCGCGCCCGCCATGCAGCGCATGGTCGCGCTCCTCCGTGCCGGCCGCGCCCCGGCCGAGATCATGGGCCCTCCCCCCGGCCGCGCCGGCAGATAAAAGCCCGCGGGCGGTTTGCTGGCCGAGAAAAACTGCGCCCGGCGGGAGTCGAACCCACAACCTTCGGCTTCGGAGGCCGACACTCTATCCGGTTGAGCTACGGGCGCGTAGCGCAGGGCCAATTAAGCGCAGCGGGGGCGCGGGCTCAAGCGGCGATTGCCGCGGCCGCATCGGGACGCTTTAATGCAGGGCTATGTCGCATGACATTGTTTACTTCGATCTGGAAACGCAGCGCACGGCCAACGATGCGGGCGGTTGGGACAAAAAATCCGCCATGGGAATGACGGTGGGGGCGACTTACAGCACGCGGCTGGGGCAATACACCGTGTATGGCGAGGACCGGGTGCAGGACTTGATCAAGCAGCTCCAGCAGGCGGATCTGGTGGTCGGTTTCAATTTGATCAATTTCGACTACGAAGTGCTCATGGGCTACACGGTCATGGACTTGGCCCATAGCGTGCCGACGCTCGATCTGATGGTGTCGCTGGAGGAAAAAATCGGCCACCGTATCGGCTTGGATGCGGTTGCCCAGTCCACGCTGGGCTGCGGCAAGACGGCGGACGGCTTGGATGCGATCAAGTGGTGGCGTCAGGGCCGCAAGCTCGAGGTGGCGCGCTATTGCTGCTTCGATGTGAAGGTGACGCGCCTTGTGCACGAATATGGGATGGCGCACGGGGAGGTGTTTTATCACGACCGCCTCGGTCGCAAGCAGCGTGTTGCAGTGGGTTGGGGCGACGTGGTGCGGGAGCGTGCGGCGGCATGATCCGTCCGCTCAAAAAAGATCCCGCGGTATGGTCGCTGTGCTGGGTCGATTTGCGGGAACCGCTGCCGGTGGAGGAGGATTTCTTCCTGCCGACGATCCTGCTTTTGGTCGGACCAGAGTTCGATCCGCTGGCCCCGCCGGAAATCGTGCACGAGTTGGACCAGATGATGGCAGAGGAATGGTTGGCACGGATTTTCGATGATGTGGGCGTGCCAGACCAGCTGCTCGTATGGAAGGCGCCGGAGTGGGTGGCTGAGGATTGGAAGTATTTCGCCCGCGACTGGAAGACCAAGGTGAAGATGGTTGCGCCCCCGCCGCACGAGGCGAGGCTGCAAACGGAGCTGGCCGACGGAGTGTCGGCGTCGCGACCAGCCGCGATCACGAACGCGTCACTGGCCGCGGGGTTGGTGCGCAATTTTCCGCGATTGCGTTCGCCAGGCAAACGGCGGGCGACGCTGGAGAAGGCTGCCGAACTGGATCCCGCAAACACGGCCGCGCGCGTCGAACTGGCCGAGATGGAATTCCACGCCGGCCGTTACGAAAAAAGCCTGCAGATGGCGGCGGAGATCGAGCAGATCGACGCCCCGCTCTTTCGGCAACGCGGTGTGCAGTGGTGGATCGACCGCGACACACGTCCGCTCCTGCGCGCCTTGCACGGACAGATGCTCTGCCAATGGCATCTCGGCCGGGCGGCGGAGGCGGCGGAGATCGGCCAGCGTTTGCTGGGCCTCACTCCGGCCGATCACCTCGGCGCGCGTTTTTTCACTCCGCTGTTCCTGTTGCTGGCGGGCGAGAACGAAGAGGCGTCGGCCTTTTTCCGTCACTACGTGAAAAACTATCCGAGCGACATAACAAATGCATGGCTGGCTTTTGCGTGGGCGCTCACGCTGTGCTTGGAAGGAGACGACCAAGGGGCCCGGAAAAAGTACCGCGAGGCGATTATGGCAAATATCTACATCGCGCCGCGGCTGCTGGGGGAACGTCCGCCGCGTGAGGATATTTTCCACCCGAGTGAGCGGGACGAACCGCAGTCGGCGGTGGAGTTCGCCGGATCATTCGGCGGTCTGTGGGATCGCGAGGCGGCGGCTATGCGCGTGCTGCGCGATGCGCATGACGAGATGCGCCCGATCATTGCCGAGGTGGTGGCGCGGAGGGCGCGGTTGGCGGAGATGATGGATCAGCGCTATGATCCGGATTACCGAGCGAAATGGAACCGTCTCCTCGACGACGAGGAGCAGTTTGTGAAAAACGTGGTCGGTGGCGCTTGAGAGAGACTGCGCCGCGCCGTGACGATCTCCCCTGATGCCGGAAGTGATGGTCAGCGCTCCGGCGCCAATCCCGGCGGAGTGATTTTGAATGGAGGCGGGGGCAGCGGTTCGAGCGGCACGTCCTCCGGCAGGATATCGAGGCTCGGGTCGGGCAACGGGATACTGCTGTCGTCGAAGTTTTCCGCCGTGTAATCTTCACCGGCGGATGATGCGCTACTGCGAGGGCGTTTGCGGTTGAGGCGTTTGGTGCGGGGTTCGGGCGGGGCTTCCACGAGATCCTCGTTGGCCATGTAGCCGACTTGGCCGTCTTCCAATTGCACGCGGCTGTAGCCAAATTCTTTGCGCAGGCGCATCACGCGCTCGTCTTTGCGCAGGCTGCGATCGGCCCCGCCGGCTTGTTGCGGTCCGAGCCGGTAGAAGGAGGCATAGTCGTTCACCACAATGGTGTTGCCGGAATAGTTTTCCGAGGGCTCGAGAGGAACGGTCTCGCAACCGGCCGGGATAAGGAAAAACAGCACCAGAGCTCCGAGGCGGCGCAGGCTGCGTGATTTTTCCATGGCTGTATCGAACCTAACATGGGAACGTCGGTGCATGAAGCCCCGGCTCAAAGGGCCCGGGCCAGGCACTCGGCGAGGTAGGGCAGGAGCTGTTTTTTGCGCGAGACGATGCCCTCGAGAAACCACGTCTGCGGTGCGGCTTCGGGGTAAGTGATGGTGTTGATGAATTCCGGGGCGCCGGCGACGAGGAGGTAGGAGTTTTGTTTGTTTACATCGGTCACGAGCAGGGCGGCGAAGTAGAGGCCTTTGGCCGTGACGTGGTCGGCTAGCGCTCCGAGCAACTGTTCCCGCCGCTCATCGAAGTTCGTGAAAGTGATCTCTTCGATCTGCGAAACGGTGAAGCGCACGCCGCGCTCCTCGTATTCTTTGCCATCGGCCATGATCACGTCGCGCGGCGGCAGGGTCAGCAGGGGCGAACCAACGGAGAAAATTTCCGCCGCCAGATCGGCCGGCAAAATCCCGGCCCATGCGGACAACTGCGCGAGCAAGCGCCGGTCGAGTTCGGTCGTGGTGGGCGAAGTGGCGTTGAGCGTATCGGCGATAATACCCGACATGAGCAGTCCGGCGATGGGGCGCGCGGGTTGCAGACCGTGGCGCTGGAAGAGGTCGGCGACGAGGGTGCAGGTCGAGCCGACCGGCTGGTTGATGAACAAAATCGGTTTATCCGTGTGCGAGTTGCCGAGCCGATGATGGTCGAGAATTTCCACGATCGGCAATTCGCTGGCGCCGGGCACAGCTTGGGAAAGCTCGTTGTGATCCACGAGGATTAGCTGCCGCGCGGGGGGCTTGAGAAAATCGCTCTTCGACAAGACGCCTTCAAGACGTCCTGCTTCATCGAGCACAGGGTAGATAAACTGCGGGGACAGAACCGCCTGTTTGCGCGCTTGGGATAAGGTCAGGTCGCCGTCAAAAACCAGATCGCCCTCCTCGAGTACGCGCCCGGCCACGACGGCGCTGCGGGCGTGGAAGACCGTAGTCGCGGTGTCCCATGGAGAGCGGATGATGGAAGTGCCGCAGCGTCTTGCTTCGGCAACGATCTCGGAGGAGACCTCGGTGTTGGTCGTCACCACGATGGCGCGCACACCGCATTGCAGGGCGGCGCGCTGGACATTCTCACGATCGCCGATGAAGAGCACCGTGTTGGCCGGAATGTGATGGTCGAGGCGTTCGACAAATGTTTCGAAGCGCATTGCCGCGACGACCAGGTCGTATCGCTGCTCATCGACGGAGAGGGCGCCGGTGAGAGATTCGCCGCCGAAGGTGCGGGCGATATTGGTCAGCGAGGCTTCCACGACGCGCGACGAATCCGTAGTGCCCAGCGGCGGAAAAAGCGTGACGAGCAACTTGTTTTCGCTGAGGAGGCCGCGGAATTTTCCTTCGCTATCGACGACCGGAAGCGCGCGCAGGCGTCGGGCGGACATCAATTCGAGCGCCTCGTTCACTGGGCTTTCTGCCCTGGTGGAAACCGGCATGGCCACCATCGCATCGCGCACGCGCGGGGTCACGTCGGGGAGGAAATCGGGCTGGGGGCTGGCGAATTTTTCGAGGACAAAGGTGATGCGTTCGTTGAGTGCACCGGCGCGGGCCGCCCGGATATTTTCCACTCCCAGGCGGCGCTTCAGCTCGGCATAGGCCACGGCGGAGCAGATCGAGTCCATGTCGGGATTGCGGTGGCCGATGACGACAGTTTCCATAGGGCTTGCGATTAAAGCGGGTTGGCGAGAAAAGCTCAATGGCGTGCGGGTGGACAAAAAAGCGGGATGTTTCTAATCTAGACCATGCGCTTTTGCATATGGGCTGCGCTGATCGCGGGGGCGGTGCCGGTCGGCGCGGCGTCCGGTGTTGCCACGCAATTGCAAGCTGAAGCGCTGGCCTTGCAGGCACTGGGCATACGTTACGGGGGAGCTTGGCAGCCGCCGGGTGACGGGACCGTTTGGAAGATGGATTGCTCCAATGCCGCGCGTTATTTGCTGCGCACCACGCGGGGAGTCGAGTTGCCACGCACGGCGTCGGCTCAATATGAGTTTCTGCGCCAACGAGGCCAAGTGAAGCGGGTCGGTGGACTTTTCGGCGGCGTGCCGGATACGCCTTGGTGGGCAAAGCGTCTGCAACCGGGCGATCTGCTGTTCTGGGAGCACACCTACAAGCCCGAGCGTAAACCTCCCGTCACCCATGTGATGGTTTATCTCGGACGCGGCGCGCGCGGGGAACTGCTCATGGCCGGCTCGCAGAGCTCGCGCGGTGTGGGCATTTACAAGCTCCAGCCGCGTGTGCCGTATGGCGGCCACGGGGGCTTTCTCGGCCTGTTCAAAAAGAAAGGCCGCTTGGTCGCTTACGGGCGTTTGCGGTGAAGCGGCCGTCGCAAGACGAGTTCCGCTGCCGGGATGCGGCTCAGAACGTGTGAATGAAGAGACCGGAGCGGAGCTTCGGTTCGAACCACGTGCTCTTGGGCGGCATGATTTGTCCGGCGTCGGCGATATCCATCAACTGACGCATCGTGACCGGGTGCATGGAGAACGCGACGGCGGCGCGTTTGGCATCGACCTCGGCGCGGAGAAAATCGGTGCCGCGGATGCCGCCGACGAAATCGATGCGTTTGCTCGTGCGCGGATCATCGATGCCGAGAAGCGGGGCGAGAATTTTGTCCTGCAGCAGGCTCACATCGAGGCGCGACACGGGATCGGAGTCGGCCGGAATATCGAATTCCAAACCGAGCCAATGTCCGCCGAGATACATCGAGACCTGACCGGGGCGGACGGGCGTCGCCGGGGCGGTGGGCGACAATCTGCAGGCGTGGCCTACACGGACGAGAAACTCCTCGGGATGGAGGCCGTGGAGATCGGCGACGAGGCGGTTGTAGGGAAGGATTTTCAGCTGATCCTGCGGGAAGAGGACGGCGGGAAACCAGTTGTAGTCTTCCTCGCCGATGTGTTGCGGGTTGGCCTCACGGCGGGCCAAGCCGACCCGGGCGGCGCCGGCCGAGCGATGGTGTCCATCGGCGATGTAGCTGTGCGGCACGGCGGCGAAGGCTTTGGTGACGGCAGCGGCGTCGGGCATGCGCCAGAGCGTGTGACGGATGCCGTCCGGCGCGGTGAAATCGAAGAGCGGTGCGGTCTGCGCGGCATGGTTCATCAAAGCATTGATCTCTGGCGTGGAGTCGAAGGCGAGGAAGACCGGCTCGATGTGCGCGGAGAGAGCCGTATTGAGCCGCACGCGGTCGTCTTCTTTGTCGGGCCGCGTCTTTTCGTGCTTCTTGATAAGGCCGGCGGCGTAGTCGTCGGCATGGCACACGGCCGTGAGGCCCATCTGCGCATGGTCGCCCATCACTTGGCGGTAGAGGTAAATCTGTGGCGCGTTTTCACGGACCAGTTCGCCGTCCTTTTGCAATAAATCGAAATTTTTGCGCGCCTGTTCGTAAACTTCCCGGCTGTAGGGATCGATACCCTCGGGCAGGGTGGCTTCGGAGCGCACCACGCGCAGGAAGCTGTGCGGCTGCGCGGCAATGATGGCGCGCGCTTCGGCGGTGTTGAGCACGTCGTAGGGAGGTGAGGCCAGTTCCGCGGCCAAATCGGCCCGCGGGATCAATCCTTGGAAAGCACGGATACGCATAGAACCCGCCACGGCACCAAATCGGCGGGGTCATGGCAATCGGATTTTCGTGACGCGGTCCGCTGGGCGGGGCGTATAGTGGCCGTATGACCAGTCTGATCTTGCGTGGCGCAGGCCTCGTGCTGTGTTTGGGCCTGTGGTGGGGGCTTGCCGTGAAAGCGCAGAGCAAGGATCAAGCAGGTGCGTTTTTGCTGCTTTTGTGGTCGCATGCCGCGCTGTTGGTCGCGGCGATCATCATGGCCAAGCCGATCGCTGGGTTGATCGGTGACTTGGTGGCGAATCTTTTCCTGCCGGGTGAACGCCATGCGCGCCCGCAACCGATGTACAGCATCCCCGAGGGACGCAGGGTGGCCGAGGATTACGCGGGGGCGCTGGAGGCTTACGCGGAGCTGGCCGCCGAGCATCCCGAGGAGGTCGTGCCGCATTTGCGCATGATGGAAATCTGGCTGCGCCACTATAAAGATCCGGCCGCGGCGCGCACGATTCACCAGAATGCCTTCCTGTCCATCAAAGGCCGGGGCAACAAAGCGCAGTTTGCCGCCGCGGCGGGGCCGCTGCTGGAAGAGGCGGCGCGCTTGGAAGCCGGCGCCGTACAGACGGAGGGGGCTTCGCCGGAAAACTGACAGTCCATTTGGATTGGCCGCGGGGGCGGGGGATGGTTTATTAAAAACGTATGCATATTCATCTGAGTCCCCGGCATCTCACGCTCACGGCAGCGATCAATTCTTATGTGGTGAACAAACTGGCGTATCTCGACAGCCACAATGACAGCATCTTGGCGGCCCACGTCGTACTGCTGCACGACGAGTCGAAAACGCGCAGCAACTACGTGGTGAAGGTGCACTTGGCCATGCCGGGCCCGGATATCCACGCCGAGGATCGGGAGGTCGATCTCTACGCGGCCATCGATTTGGTGATGAATAAGCTGGCCCGCCAGCTGCGCAAGCGGAAGACCCGCTTGGTTTCCTCCAAGAAGCACAAAGCGGGGCTGGCCAAGGAACGCGTGAAACGCGGTTTGTAAATGGCCGCCGTCATGGACGCGGCCTACAAGGTCAAACTCGACGTTTTCGAGGGTCCGCTCGATCTCCTGCTCTATCTCGTGCGCAAGGACGAGGTGGACATTTACGACATCGAGATCGGGCGCATCACTAAGCAATACCTCGAATATCTCGGGGCGATGGAATCGATTAACGTGGAGATCGCGGGCGAGTTCATCGTCATGGCGGCCAACCTGCTCTACATCAAGAGCCGTACGCTGCTGCCGGTCGATCAGCAAGGGCCGGCCGAAGAGGAGGGCGAGGAGGAAGATCCGCGTTGGGAGCTGATCCGCCAGCTCATCGAATACAAGAAATTCAAGGAAGCCGCCGGCGACCTGCGCAATCGCGAGGAGATTGCGGTGAAACTTTTCGGGCGTTCGCCCACGGCCCCGCCGACCGATGGCGGCGCGACCTTGCTGGCCGGAGAGGTAGGAGCCCTCGACCTCATCGCCGCCTTCCAGCGCGTGCTCGACCGGCTCGAGAAAAAGAAAGGGGCCGAGCGCGAGATCGAGGCCGATACTTTCACGGTTTCGGAGAAGATCGAGTATTTGCTCAAGGTTCTTCCCGAGACCGAATCGCTCCGTTTCGAAGAACTTTTCGAGGGTCAGCACACGAAGGGTGAAGTCGTGGCGACCTTTCTCGCCCTGCTCGAGCTGGTGCGTTTGCGCCATGTGCAGGTGGCGCAGGAGGGGCCTTTCGGCGAAATCATGCTGCGCCGCCGCGGCCCATCGCTCATGGAAGACCCGCTTTAACCCGCATTTCGCGGTTGATGCGCCGCCGCAAATGGCAAATTCTCCCACCCCGCCGATCCATGTTTATGAGTCCACTTTCCCGCGTTCTTGAAGCTCTTCTTTTTGCCTCGGACAAACCGATGTCCGCTGCCGAGTGCGTGAAGTATTTGCGCGGGGCAGCGGAAGCGGCGCCGGAGGACTTTGACGTGGCAGCTCTGGCCAAAACCAAGCCCGACGAGATTGCCCGAACCATGCAGGAGCTGGGCGATGAGTATGAGAACCAGCAGCGCGGATTCCGCCTGGTCGAGAGTGCGGCCGGCTGGAAAGTGGTCACCACTCCGGAAGCCGCGCCGTGGGTGCGACAGCTTTTTCCCGAAAACCGCCCGGCGCGCTTGAGCCCCTCGGCGCTGGAAACCCTCGCCATCGTCGCCTACCGCCAGCCGATCACGCGGGCCGACATCGAGGCCGTGCGGGGCGTGAGTGTGGATGGCGTAATGCAGACACTGCTCGAGCGAGGTCTGATCCGCATCACGGGACGCGCCGAATTGCCGGGCCGGCCGTTGTGGCACGGCACGACGGAATTTTTCCTCGAACACTTCGGACTGAAGTCGCTCGACGAGTTGCCCAACTGCGCCGAACTGCGCCGGGTCGAGTTGCCGGTGGCTGATGATGACCAACAGCCGTCATTGCCCTTGGATGGACCGCCGGCCCGGGAGGAAGGCGCCGCGCAAGCTGCGCCCTCCGGAGAAGCTGCCAGCGGAAACGTGGAGCCGGCACCCGAGGCGGAGGAGGTCCCATGACGCTGGAAAAGCTGCGCGAGGCCATCGACAAGGTTGATGACCGCATTCTCGTTCTGCTGCGGGAGCGGGCGGAGCTGGTTTGCGAGATCGGCTTGCTGAAGGAAAAAACCGGCGATGCGTATTACGCGCCGGGCCGGGAGGAGCAGCTGCTGCGGCGTCTGGCGGAGGCCAATCACAGCCGGCTCCCCGAGGCTTCGGTGCGGGCGATTTACCGCGAGATCATGTCGGCCATGCGCGCGTTGGAGCAAACGATCACCGTGTCCTACCTGGGCCCGCGGGCCACGTTCAGTCATCAAGCGGCGTCGCGGCATTTCGGGGGCGGTGTGCTCTTGCAGCCGCAGCGCAGCATCGGTGAAGTTTTCGAGTCCGTGGAGCGTGGGCAGGCCCAGTTCGGCGTCGTGCCGATCGAAAACTCCCTCGAGGGCGCGGTCAACGCGACGCTGGATCGTTTCATGGATACAAACGCGCAGATTTGCGCGCAGATTTTGCTCCCGGTGGAGCTGAACTTGCTCGGCCGCGGTCCGCTCGACCAAGTGCGGAAGATTTATTCCCACCCGCAACCCTTCGGCCAATGCCGCCGCTGGTTGGCCGAGCATCTGCCGGCGGCGGAATGCGTCGAAGTCTCCAGCACGGCGCGGGCCGCGGAGATGGCAGCCCAAGAGGGGGGCACCGCGGCGATTGCCGGCGGCATGGCGGGTGAGGAATTCGGGCTGCCGGTGCTGGCCCCGGCGATCCAAGACGCCACGAGCAACGTGACGCGCTTCTTTGTCATCGGCCCAAAGGCCGCGCAGGCGTCGGGACACGACAAGACGTCGGTCATGTTTGCCGTCCAAGACCAGCCCGGCGCGCTGGCCAAGGCCCTCGAGCCGTTCGAGAAAGCGGGCATCAGCCTCACCCGCATCGAAAGCCGTCCGTCGAAACGACGCCCGTGGGAATACTACTTTTTTGCCGATCTGGCCGGCCATGTCGAAGACGCCAAGGTGGCCCAAGCACTGGCGGAGTTGTCCGGGGTCTGTGCTTTCACGCGGATTCTGGGCAGCTATCCGGATACGCCGGCGCTTTGAAGCGCATTGTGCAACGTCCGCTCAGCTGGTAAAGAATATGGTTTCGCCGTGAAAACCGAAAAAGACCTCCTCCCTGCCAAGCGCTCGATTTTCCTGAAGGCCCTGAGCGCGCTCGAGTTGAGCAACCACAACCTGGTTGTTTCCCTCCTCATGCCGCTCGTGGCCGAAGAGCCCGAATTTCTGGCCGGGCGCAAACTTCTCCGCGAGGCCGAGATCAACCGGGCGCGGGGTAAATCGATTTTTTCGAAATTTTCCGGCGGTGGTATCAGCTTGGGCAAAAGCAAAGCCCAGAAGCTTATCGAAGCCGGCGATTGGCTGGGAGCCTTGGCCGAGGCGGAGAAAGCACTGGAAAATGATCCCACCAGCGCCGCGGGCAACAAAGACCTCTTCAACGCCGCCGAGTCGGCAGCGGCGAAAGAGCGTGAGAATATCAAAAAGCTGCGAAGCGAGCACGACGCGGCGGCTGACGGAGAGGACAAAACCGCCGCCGCCCGCCAATTGCCGTCGGCCGAAGATCGCGTTCGCGCCTTCGAGTCCATCGCCCGCTTTGCCCTCGAGACGATCGCTCTTGACCAGAAAAACACGAAGGCCCGTCACGAGCTCGGCGATTACTTGATGCGGATCGCGGAATACGATGAAGCCGCGAAAGTTTTCGAAGAGATCATCAGCAAAACCCCGTCCGATCTCGACGCCCGCGACAAAGCCAAGGAAGCCGCCGCCCGGCGCTCGATGAAGCGCGGAGGCATCGAAAGCTCCTCTTTTGCCGACATGGTCAAACAGCGGCAGGCCGCGGGCGCTGACGAACAAGTCGTCACCGCGATCGAGTCGGTCGAAGATTTGGCGCGAATTGTTTACGATGCGCATGAAGCGGGTAATCCGGACCGCGAGACGGCGCGCAAGCTGGCGGATATTTATTTCAACCGCGAAGAATACGAGAGCGCGGCCGAGTATTACCGTTACCTTTCGTCGCTGGCCAACGACACCGATCCCGGTCTCTTGCGCAAGATCAGCGACTGCGAGATGCGGCGGATCAACCGCGTCATTGCGGACAAAGAAAAAGAATTGGAGTCCCTTTCACCGCTGGATGAAGCGGCCGGCGTGAGGCGGGCGGAATTGGACGAACTGCGCCGCCACCGGGCCGAGCAAATGCTGGGAGAAGCCCGCAAACGGGTGGAACGCAACCCCACCGACCTGCAATACCGCTTCGAACTGGGTGAGCAATTGGTGCTCGCCGGGCACTATCAAGAGGCCATTCCCGAACTGCAAAAAGCGCGGTCCAATCCCAACACCCGCACCAAAGCGCTCAACATGCTCGGCAAATGCTACACCGAGCGCAACATGCTCGATATGGCCGCGAAAACCTTGAACGACGCGGCGGCGGAAATCCCGGGCATGGACGGCACGAAGAAAGACATCCTCTACAATCTGGGCCTCGTTTATGAACGCATGGGAGATGTCGGAAAATCGCTCGATTGCATGAAGCAGATTTACGAGGTCGATTACGGCTATCTCGACGTCGCCGCGCGCGTCGAAGCGTCTTACACGGCTTAGGCGCCCACCGATCCTCGGGTGGTGCTCCCTGTTACTTACAGGCCCTCGCGCACGAGAAAGTCGCGCCGGGTCGTCACGAGCATGCCGTAGACTTCGGAGCCGAGGAGCGGACCGAAGTCCCCGATATCGAGAGTGAGTAGCACTTCGCTGCGGTCAGCCAGCTCGGAGATGAGGACGGGTTTGTCTTTGGAGGCGGTGAAGAGAAGCCGATGCTTTGTGGTCAGGGCGTCAGGCATCCATTCCAATTTGGCGCGCAACGCTGTCCAGTGCGCAGTTGCTTTGTCACCGAATTTGACCGTGCTGCGGGTACTTCGGCGCGGCAGTAGGCCGAAGAGACCAGATACCACCGTCGGTCTTTGGCGATCAAAGTAATCAGTCGGGACAAAGATTTTTCCGAACCGCAGGCGGACAAAAACACGCGGCTGTCGAGGATCACCTTCCCGCTTGGCCAGCGCGTTGCCAGAAGCCCTCGGCGTCCCGCTCGTCTTCGGCGATCCACTTTTGCATCTGCTCAAGGGGTGTATCACGGATGGTGATCGCTTCTGCGGGTTGCAGAAACACTCCACCG
>JBIJDZ010000010.1:0-36419 GCA_044343805.1 Chthoniobacterales bacterium
ACCCGGAGCTGCGCGGGGTGTCGGCGCTGGTCTTCGACGAATTTCACGAGCGACATCTTTACGGCGATATCACGCTGGCGCGGGTGCTGGATTTGCAGGAGACAGCCCGTCCGGATCTCAAGATTGTTGTCATGTCCGCCACGTTGGAGGTCGGTGAACTGGAAAAATATCTCGCGCCTTGCGAAGTGATGGAGTCGGCGGGGCGGACTTTTCCGGTGGAAATTCGCCATGCCGAACGTTCGCCGGGGGACACCCCTCCGTGGGAACTCGCGGCGGAGGCCCTGGCGGTGCATGCCCCGGCAGCCGGCCACGCGCTTGTTTTCATGCCGGGAGCTTATGAAATCCAAAGAACAATCGGTGAAATCCGCGCCACATCGGCTTTGCGTGATTTTGGTGTCTTCGCCTTGCACGGCGAGATGGCGTCGTCGCTGCAGGATGAGGCGGTCGCGCCGGGCGGCGGGCGCAAGATCATCGTGGCGACCAACGTGGCCGAGACTTCGCTCACGATCGAGGGAGTGACGCTGGTTGTGGACAGCGGTTTGGCCCGCGTCGCGCGCTATGACGCACGGCGGGGTATCAATACCCTCCTGATCGAAAAGATCAGCCGGGCCTCGGCCGATCAGCGGGCTGGGCGCGCCGGTCGCACCGCGCCCGGTCGTTGCGTGCGGCTGTGGATGGAGAAAGAGCACGAATTGCGTGCGGCCAGCGAACTGCCCGAAGTAAAGCGGCTGGATCTGGCCGAGGTTATTCTTTCGCTCAAGGCGGCTGGGGTGACCGATTTGGAAAAGTTTCGCTGGCTGGAAGCGCCTGAGCCCAGAGCTCTCCAGCGCGCGGTCGAGTTGCTGCATGATCTGGGGGCCATGGATGCAGGGGAGGCGATTACGCCGTTGGGGCGTCGGATGTTGGCCTTTCCGGTGCATCCGCGTTATGCGCGTTTGCTGCTGGAAGCGGAAAAGCTCGGCTGCGTGAAAGCTGCGTGTTTGCTCGCCGCGCTGACGCAAGGGCGCGGACTGCTGGTGAAAAGTGAATCCCGCGACATGGACCGGCGACGTGATGAAATGCTGCGCGATGGCGCGGAGTCCGACGTGACGGTGCAGTTGCGGGCGTTTTCCGTGGCGCGGAAATCAAACTTCGATCCGGGCCGCTGCCGCTCGCTGGGGATTCACGTGCAAACGGCGCGCCAAGCGGCGCAGTTGGCCGAGAAATTTTCCGACATTGCATTTGCCGAAGGTCTGAATGTTGCCGACCAGCCCCCGCCGGAGCATGCGCTGGAAAAGTGCATGTTGGCGGCGTTTCCCGACCACTTGGCCAAGCGGATGGATCGCGGCACGCTGCGTTGCGAGTTGGTGCATGGGCGCCGGGGAACTTTGGCCCGGGAAAGTGTAGTGACGAGTGATTTGCTCGTCGCGGGGGAGATTGCCGAGATCGGCGGGCGCGAAGGCGACGTTCAGACACTGCTTTCGCTGGCCTCGCCGGTGAGGGAGGAATGGCTGCAGGAGATGTTTCCGGGTGAGTTGGCGGGTGAAACGTTGACGCTTTTCGATCCGTCGACCCGTGGTGTCATGGCGCGGCGGATCACGCGTTTCCTCGACTTGGTCTTAAAGACGGGACCTGGCGGCGAACCTGATCCCGCGGCCGCCGCCCGGATCTTCGCCGAAAAAGTGGCCGATGGAGATTTGGTCCTGCCTTTGTGGAACGAATCGGTCGAGCAATGGATCGTGCGGTTGAATTGCCTCGTTGCCTGGATGCCGGAGCTCGACCTGCCGCGCATTACAGGCGCCGAGCGTCGTTTTCTGCTCGAGCAACTCGCCCAGGGCGTGACGAATTACCGTGCGCTCAAGGACAAGGACCCGTGGCCGGTGCTGCGCGGGTGGTTGTCGTCGGCGCAAGTCGCCGCGTTGGATACCTACGCGCCGGAGCGGATCAAGCTGCCGGGCGGACGGAGCGCGCGCGTTGTTTACGCCGAAGGTCAGGCGCCGGTGATGGCCGCGCGGGTGCAGGATCTTTACGGAGTCGAAAAGCCGCTGACC
Organism: Chthoniobacterales bacterium; assembly: GCA_044343805.1. GTDB lineage: Bacteria > Verrucomicrobiota > Verrucomicrobiia > Chthoniobacterales > JACTMZ01 > JACTMZ01. The sequence continues at coordinate 2,031 of JBIJDZ010000010.1, forward strand.
GTGGCCCACGGGGGCGTGCGCGTGCGCGTGGAAGTACTCGCGCCGAATCAGGGTCCGATCCAAGTCACCGACGACATGGGAAGTTTTTGGAAAAACACCTACCCGCAAATCCGCCCCGAATACGCCCGGCGATATCCCAAGCACGAGTGGCGCTGACCACGGGTTTTATTCGAAGGGATATTTCAGGGCGATCTTCGCGCGGATCGCGTCCATCGTTTGCAAATTCCTCAGCGTGTCCTCAAGGGGCATAAGAGGGCTTTCGATATCGCCGTCGCGGAGGCAGCGATGCGTCTCCGCAATTTCGTATTCGAAGCCCCCGCCGTGAAACAGTTTCTCCGACACTTCGACCTCCGAACCACGCACCAGAACCGCCTTCTGCGCGGCGATGAAATGCGCCGGTATTTCCACGCGACCATCCTCGCCGACGATAACCATACGGTTGTCGCCCCCGGCAACAAATCCGCAGACGAAACCGGCCAGAACTCCGCTGTCGTATCCGAGAGAGACGGTCAACATCTCGTCGACGCCGGTGGACGACATGGTTGCGACTGCCGCGATTTCGGCGGGTTCTTGCTTCAACACAAACTGCGTCATCGCGAGGCAATAGACGCCCAGATCAAGCAATCCGCCGCCTGCCAGATGGGGATTCATCCATCGCTTCGCGTGATCCAAATTACCGCGGATACAGAAGCTCGAATCAACCCAGCGCACCCGCCCGATGCGGCCCTCGTCCAACCAATCACGCACGGCCCGGTAAACCGGAAAAAACCGCGTCCACAGAGCTTCCATCAAGAACACTCGCCGGGCACGGGCGATCTGGACAAGTTCCCGTGCTTGGGCGGTGTTCACGGTCAGGGGCTTTTCCAGCAACACGGCTTTGCCGCTTTCCAAGAGAAACTTTGCCGCCTCGAAGTGTGCTTGGTGCGGTGTCGCGATATAAACAACGTCCACCGAATCTTCCGCAGCCAGAGCCTCGCAATTGTCGAACGCCAACTCAGCCCCGAATTTCGCGGCGGCGTTTTTGGCGCGGTCCATGTTCCTGCTAACGACAGCGCGCACAGTTCCGCCACCGGCCACACCCAAGTCGGCGACAAACTTTCCGGCGATCCCGCCTGGCCCAACAATACCCCAACGAATCGGTGTCATCGTGCGGGCATGTTACCAGCAGTGGCGTGGCCAGGTCAGGGCTTTAACTCGACACGAATGAGATAAAAGTTGCGGCGGTAAAACGCTGGCGGGCAGTTGGCCCCGTATATGTGCGGAGGTACTCCAAGCACGGGCGGTGCTGAAATCGCTTGCGTGCATGGCTGCCGGGGAGAAATTTTGAACCATTATGGCCACCTATGTTTATGAAACGATTCCGGCCGCGGAGGGTCAGCCCGTGCGGACTTACGAAATCAGCCAGAGCATGAAAGATGAGGCGCTGACGAAGCATCCGGAGACGGGTGAGCCGATCCGCCGCGTCATCACGGGAGGACTGGGAATAATGACAACCTCCAAGGGCGCATCTTCCGTGCCGCAGCCCTCAAGCCATTGCTGTGGCGGCGGGTGCGGGTGCGGGTGAGAAGCCTTCAAGCGCGATGCCGCCTTCGCCGAGTTTGGCGAGGGTGAGGCCTCGGAACAGAGGAACAGCGGCAGACATTTCTTTGAAGACACCTTCAAGGGTAGCGGGCGCTTCGACGCCGAGAGCGCGGAGGAGGTCGCTCAAAATTTCGAAATCATCGCGGGCTTGTGCGGGAGGATTGGTTGCGCGGTTAAGGCGTTGGAGTCGTCCATGGACGTTGACCATTGAGCCGCGTTTTTCCGCGAAACCTGCACCGGGCAAAACGGCAGTGGCGGCTTCGGTGCCGGAGTTCGGCAGGATGTCGAGGCAGACGAGCGTTTCGAGTCGGGCGAGGTCGGATTCGGCCAGGCCGAGGTGACGCGGATCTTCACCGAGGCAGAGGAGGGCTTTGATATGTCCCGAGCGGACTGCGTTGCCGATTTCGGCCAGCTTCGCGCCGGGTTCGTGGGTGAGGCCGAGGAGTTTGGCGCCGTTGGTATTCGGGTTGCCGTCGTTGCTGACGAGGATGCCATCGGCTTGCTGGGGCCGCGCCACGGTATCGTGCAGAGTAATGGCGAGGTGGCGGGCGATTTTGCCGGCGAGCCAGAGTTCCTCATTGGTCATGCGCGCGGAGGCGAGCAGAGCGGTCGCGCCACGCGGGAGGGCCGACAGTTTTTCGGCAACTTGCTGGATTGCGCGGGGCCAGGTGGATTTTAGCAGTTGGCCGTTTTCGCGGATCAGCGGAAGCGTGAGGCGGTCTTCCCGGTAGAGGTAAGCGTAGTTGAGGCGTCCGTGATCGCACATCCAGTAGGAATTGACGGCATCGTTCTGTCGCGGGGTCTGGCGGATGATCTGGTTTTCGCGGGAGCCGATGATGGTGTTGCAACCGGTGCCGCAGGAGGTGCAGATGCTTTTCGTTTCGCGCAGGAACCAGACGCGCATCTTGAAGCGGAAATCTTTGCTGGTGAGCGCGCCGACCGGGCAGATATCCACCGTGTTGAGCGAGTAATTGCTGTCGAGGCGTTGTCCTTCGTGGACAGTGAGGGTGGTGTGGCTGCCGCGATCGACGAAGCCGAGGACGTCGTCGTGGGCAACTTCCTGCATGAAGCGGACACAGCGGGAGCAGAGAATGCAGCGTTCGTCGTCGAGGATGATGTGTTTGCCGATGTCCTGCCGCTTGGGTTTTTTGACTTTTTCTTCGAGAAATTCCGATCCCCCTTGGCCGAACTCGACGGCGAACTCCTGCAGGCGGCATTCGCCGGCTTTGTCGCAGATCGGGCAGTCGAGGGGGTGGTTGATGAGAAGAAATTCCATCACGCCTTTGCGGCAATCTTCGACCAGCGGCGAGTTGGTACGGGCTGCCATCCCCTCGGAGATTTCCAGAGCACAGGAAATTTGCGGACGCGGATTCCACGCGATTTCGGGACGGCCATCTGCACCCAGGACCGGCTGGCGGTTGGTGTCCATCTTCGGCGAGCCGATCTCGAGCAGGCACATGCGGCAGTTGCCCGGCGTGCTGAGGGCGGGGTGGTAGCAGTAGTGGGGAACAAAGCTGCCGCTTTGCATGCAGGCTTCGATGAGCTTGGTGCCTCGCGGGAACTGGCGCCATTGGCCGTCGATTTGCACATTGATCATGGTGGTGCCGTTGCCCGTTGCTGCGTCGCTCATGTTTGTTGGAAAATTCGCCATACCATGAACGGATTGCGTGCGTGGGAAAAGATCAAAGCGCGGCCGGAGGTTTGTGAGGTCTCTGATTGAAGATCTGCCGAGAGCGACACAAGTTGTGATGCGTGCGAGCGGTTGTGCGCTCGCCAATGGGCCAACCGGCTTGTTCAATCGCTACAGAAACGCCTCGACATCGGACACCCCAGCGTCCACAAATTTTCGAGGCGAGAGATACTTTCCCCAAGCCATGACCCAATTGGATCAAAATGGAATCAATGATTCCTGCACGCCCTTTTTCCGGGCCAAGTCCCCGAACTGCTCGCGAAAGCTCGATTGGGCCATAGCGTATGGAATAATTCAACAACTGCCCCTCACTTACAAGTAATATGCGACCAGTCGTAAAACCCAATATTAACGAACTGTCGTACACTATACGTTGGATCGGAGACGAGAATGAAGAAAGCCATAATCGCCGTGCTTGCAGTCGCGCTCATAATCGCCGTGCTTTGCGTATTCATGACGAGGGAGCCAAATGGTTCTACGGTCTCACCGGTCCCGTCGCAAACAGCAACCCGCGACAAGGACCGTCCCTTGCCGCGACCTCCTGAGACTGCCCCCGTGCCTTCATGGCGGGAATTGTCCGCGCAACGCAATTCACACGATCCGGCGCCTTCTCACAACGTCGAATCCGTACAAGTCCCTGCGCCAGCACCGTCAACAGCCAAAACGGATGAAGCTGCCGCAACGCTGCCCAAAGACCACATTGCCTGGTCCCAGGAACGCCAGATGCGCCAACTGCTCGACATGGACCCCGACCAATTGGCGAAGTTTCGCGCTGACTACCGGGATTGGATTGGAGGGAAACTGGCGCGTGGTGCCAAGATCGAGCTGACGTCTGAAGAGACGCGGCAATTGGTCGAAGTGTTCATGGACGCGACGATGGATTTCTGCAGGCAGTGGCATCCGATCCTACAGGACGGTCTGGCGCAGCCCGGTGAATCGCGAGACCGTCTGGCCCTGCTGAATGCTGTCGATCCTGACATGATGCTGATGCTCTACGCCATTCCAGCGAGGCAGAATGAAATGTCGGAAGTCTTGGGGTCTGAGCGATACGAAAAGATGCGCTCGATTATGAACGCAGAATTCCTGAAGTGGTACAATGCCCTCACGAACGACGTGGAGACGATCCAACCAGAGAATTGACCTGTACCCATTACAGTCGCGCGGACGCGACTGTAATGGTCCGGTCATTCTGGTCGTTCGGTAAAACAATGAAGACCTACAACTTCATAATTCTAGTCATTTTCTTGGCCGTTCCCCTATCGCAGGCAGGTGAGACCGCCAAAGAAATTGGCATTGAGTCCTCCCCCTTTACCGCCATGTCTGCCAAGGATGATTCGGTCATCCTGACCCTGCGGGGAAACTGGCTGGTTCGACGAACCAGCGCAGATGAGGAAGCTAAGAAGGCAGGAGAAAAGATTATTTTAAAATCAGACTCTGATCTGACGCTGATCGAGCGACATACTCAAATCCTAGTTCGCTACGTCGTAGATGAAGGCGTTATTCTGGCGACGACTTTCGATGGTCGCTCTTTTGGAAACGTTATCAAAGAACACCAAGAAATCATTAAACTAAAACCGAACCAGACCATCCAGCCAACGCGCTGACGCGCGCGGCTGATGGTTGACGTTCGCAAAGAAATGAAAAATCCTACATACCTGTTACTTGCACTATTCTTTGCCATGTCGCCTTTGCACGGCCAAGAACCAGAAGACATCTCACCTCACATCAAGACAATCATCAATGGTTCCGGAGTTCCTGCTCTCGCTGCAGCGGCTGTTCTTGATGGAAAAATTGTTTCGCTTGGTGCTGCCGGAGTTCGAAAGAAGGGCGATCCCATTGCCGTCACAACGGAAGACAAGTTTCACATAGGCTCGTGCACCAAGTCTATGACTGCGACCTTAGGCGCAATCCTCATTGAGGATGGCAAGCTCCAGTGGGATACTAAGTTATCAGAGGTATTTCACGATCTGGATATCCACGAAGACTACAAGAATGTCACGTTTGACCAGTTGGTGACGAACACCGCTGGGGTTCCCGGAGACATACAGCCTGACTTATGGTCGGCTCTTTGGAAAAGGGAAGGAAGTGAAAGAGCCCAGAGACTACGACTTGTTCAAGGAATTCTTCGAGAGCCACCAGCTTACAAGCCTGGTTCTGATCAAGTCTACTCGAATGCTGGTTTTTCAATCGCAGGAGCTATGCTTGAGGCGATCACGGATAGGTCGTATGAAGAGTTGCTTACCGAAAGGCTGTTCAATCCTTTAGGAATGACCAGTGGAGGTTTCCGGGCACCGGCTAGCAACGGTCACGTTGATCAGCCATACGGGCATACGAAATCGTTCTTTATGGTAAGCCCCGCCGATCCAGAACCCAAAGGCGATAACCCGCCGGCAATTGCACCCGCAGGGGCTGTGCACTGTTCGGTTTTGGATTTTGCTAGGTATGCCCTGTTACATTTGGGAAGAGCTGACAAAGGAAATTTAACAAAGAAGTCCTTAGATAAACTACATGAATCAATCCAAGGTAAAGATTACGGACGGGGCTGGGTAGTCACAAATCGCCCTTGGGCAAAGGGAAGAGCAATTACTCATGCAGGGTCAAACACGATGTTCTACGCCGTAATTTGGATCGCCCCTGAGCGTGAGTTCGCAGCAGTTGCAATGTGTAATTATGGAGATCAAGAAGGATTCACAAAGTGCGACGAAACTATTGGCTACTTAATAAAGAGACACCTAAAATGAAATGCGAACAAGTCACTGGAGCGAACGCTCTACATGCGGCACTTCGGCTACAGCGCAGCCTCGGGTGCCACATTCCGAGCGTCCCTCAGTTCTGACGTTCGGCTTACTATGACTGACCCCGCATACCGCGAGCTCATGCAGAAGGCCACCGCCTATATGCGCCGTAAGAACGATGACGCCTGGCGGGTGTGGTCGCTTGGCAGTCTGCCGCGCTTTGACTGGGACCAGCAGGAAGGCCAACTGAGCTTCAGCGGGGACCGGCGTGGCTCGATTGTCGCCGATATTCAATTCATCGGCTCCTGGTCAGAAACAGCGGGGACCTGGATGTGGGCTTGGGCGAATGAGAGTGTGCTCGAGCCGATGAAAAGAGAGGTGCAAGAGGTCCGGGAGTTTGGACGCTCGAATGACTTGGCGGAGCTTACCGATCCAGTATGGGAGGCCCCAATAGAGGCGGCGTGGGACATGACCGCTCTGAGCTGCTACGTTCTGCAGTCCGAGATGGCATATCGGGCCCCAGATTCTGACAAGGCAGCCTACACGTTCTTATCAGTGCGCAACCTCCGCCGTATATGAGATCGCCGAACCAACGGATGGAGCCAATGAGGAGGAGCGCGTTCACGTTTGTTCCGCATTCGGGCGCCGTTGACGCGCCCCTCCTCGACGTTAGCATGAAAGGAAAAAGACAATGATGACCAAAGCATGTGAAAGGCTCTCTCACCCCAAAAGGCATCTTCTCGCCTTGGGCATCCCGGCGGCATTAGTCGCCCTATACTGCATGGGGTTTGCAATGCAGGTCGCGGGGTGGATCCTTGTCCAGAGAAACGGTGGTAATGCTGGCCCCTTTCCCCAATTCTTCCCGCAGCATCTCGGCCCATTGATGTGGGTATGGCTGAGCATAATCCCGGCGGCTCTGGTCTTCATTCTCCAAGCCCATAGGGCAAAGACCACGGGGGATGCAAAAGACAATCTGAATGCGAACAAGTCCACCGGAGGCGACGTCCAATAGACCGCGCCTCAGGAAAGGGCAAAATGGGTCAGTCATGGTTTATTGACATTTCCAACATCTGTAGCTGCGTTGCCTGCCACTTTGCGCTCCCGCGTCCGCCGGATCAGCCGGCTGCAATACGAAGGATCCCCATGCGCCAACACGTGATACATCGCCCCCAGAAACTCGATGCGAGCCTGCCTTGGCGTGGTGGGCTTTCAACTTGCCGTAAGAAAATGTCAATAAATCATGACTGACTCCTATGGCTGACCTTGACTGCCAACGCAAAATCTGCGCCAAAAGCAAGTGGTGGTAGGTGACAGCGGACGTTGGCCAAAAAGATGAAGATGAACAAGACTGCTCTTACAAGCGCTATGTGCCTGACCTTGGGTGTCCTGTTGGGCTATGTGGTGCGGGGAACAGACAAGGGAGCAGATCAAGGCAGCCAGCTGCCTAAAGAAACGATTGCGCGGGAGGAGAGTGGCAGGCCCCACGACACCATCAAGACGATTGAGGCAGATGCCCTTGTCACGTCGCTGCAAGGGCAGATACGTCAGCTAGCGCAGGAGAACCAATCCTTGCAGGCGATAGCCTCGGCTGTGACACGTTCACCGGCTGATGAGACAAAGATGCTCGTACCCAAGAGACTTATTCCAAAACTTACGCTCGAACCCATTGGCGATGGTTACAATGTTGAACAAGATGTTGTTGACGTCCTGGGAATCACGGACGCCGAGAAGAAACAGCTTGAGAGTGCTATCATTGACGCACGTGCTCGCCTTGATGAGTTGGAGATCAAGCACTCAACCGTGCTGTCACAGACGGCGGCGGCCGTCGAACTGTCAATCTCGCCCTTCACCTCAGATGGAGAAGAAATCAGGAGTAAGCTGATGGGTGACATCCGCACCGTGCTGGGCGATGAGCGCTCCGGTTTCTTTATCGAGTTCGCACGCCAGACAATTGATGATCGGTTCAACCACTTTGGACAGGCCAGTCAGAATGTCAAAGTGACAAGGGACGATGACGGGCGACTGCGGGTGGATACCAAGTTCACCATAACGACACCACAGATGACATCCAGCGGGGGGCGATCTCAGTCCTACGAAAAAGACACGATTCCCGAGAACTACCTGCATCTCTTTGACGCAAAGTGAATGGAGCATAGGCCAGCCAGAGGCGGAACCGTACCGTTGACCCACTGCGGGTCAACGTCCGGTTCGCCTCGGCGTTGGCCAGAACAGCATCGTCCTTGACATGGTTGAGGAGTATGTGCATGATGCTGTCCATATGACTGCAATTACATACACCGCAGCGAGAGAAAATCTTGCCTCCACAATGGACAGAGTTTGTGTTGATCGCGACCCCGTAATCATTACACGCAATCGCGACCAAGCCGTTGTCATGCTTTCTCTTGATGACTACGAATCACTCCAAGAAACAGCCTATCTGCTTCGGTCACCAGCCAACGCGAAGCGGTTGCTTGCTTCGATAGAGAGTCTGAACTCTGGAAAGACAGTGAGAAAGAACATCAAAGACCTGGTGGAGGCATGAATCTTGTTTTCTCTCCCCAAGCTTGGGAGGAATACCTGCACTGGTTACAAACAGATAAAAAAACCATCAGACGAATCAACGAACTGATCAAGGACACTCTCCGAAGCCATTACGATGGGATTGGGAAACCTGAACCTTTGAAGCACACCCTTGCAGGTTTCTGGTCTCGCCGTATCACGGATGAGCATCGCATCGTTTACCGAATTGCTGCGAGGGGTCTTGAGATCGCGCAACTTAGATTTCACTATGCAAAATAATGCGAACAGAGCCATGCGCCAAACCATCCTGCCTGCGGAGCAGGCTTGGGTGCCATAAGCAAGCGGGATAGGTGAAAGGGGGCGTTCGGCCCTATTGAATATCAGCGGGGTTTGACTCGGTTGCGGCTAGCTGGTTTGCTGCGCGCATGGATAAATTCATCTGGGTGCTGCTGCCGGTGATGGGGATGGCGTGGTTGGCGGGGTGCGCTTCGAAGCCTCCGTTGCAGGCGGTCGACTATGTGGATTTGCCGCGGTTCATGGGGGACTGGTGGGTCATCTCGCACATTCCGTATTGGCTGGAGCGGGACACGTATGATTCGAAGGATACTTACCGGATGCGGGCGGACGGGAAGATGGACAATATTTTCAGCTACCGGAAGGGCGGGTTTGACGGGCCGGAGAAGGTGATGAACGGCGTGGCGTGGGTGGTGGACAAGAAATCGAATGCGGAGTGGCGCGTGCAGTTTCTGTGGCCAATTGCCTTGCCTTACTACGTGATCTATCTCGATCCGGCCTACCGCTACATGGCGGTGGGGCATCCCTCGCGTGATTACGGCTGGGTGATGGCGCGCGACAAGCGGATGAACGAGGGTGATTACGCCCGGGTGATGGCGGCGCTGGCCCGGCAGGGGTATGATCCCGCACGTTTCCGGATGGTGCCGCAGTCGGCGAAATGATCGCGTATTGGGTTCACAATCTCGATCCGTTTGCCGTGCAGTTCGGCGGGGGGTTCGGGGTGCGCTGGTATGGGTTGGCTTATTTGGCGGCGTTTGCGGCGGCGTATTTTGTCTATGTGCAGTTGGCCAAACGCGGCTTTTCGGTGATTGCGGCCGACCAAGTGGCCGACTTCATCACGGGGTGCGCGGTTTTCGGCGTCCTCATCGGGGGGCGGTTGGGGTATATGCTTTTTTATGATTTCGGGGGATTTGTGCGGGATCCCTGGGTTTTTTTTCGTGTGTGGGATGGCGGTATGTCGGCACACGGGGGCATGTTGGGCGTGGTGCTTTACACGATGTGGTATGCGTGGCGGCACAAGGTGAATTGGCCCGGGTTGGGGGACAATCTGGTGGTGGGAGCACCGCTGGGGCTTTTCTTCGGGCGGATGGCAAATTTCATCAATGGCGAGCTCTTCGGGCGACCGGCTACGGTCCCTTGGGCGGTGAAATTTCCGAAGGAGGCTTACGAATTGCCGGTCGAGACCCAGCGCGAGTTGCTGGCCAAGGCGCAGGAACTGGCCGGAGGTCCGGTCGGGATCGATCAAGTAGTCAATACCGTGCCGGAGATGCCGGCGTGGCAGCAAATGCTGGGGGAGTTTTTGACGCCGCGGCATCCTTCGCAAATCTATGAGGCGCTGCTTGAGGGGCTCGTGTTGTTTGCGGTTCTGCTCGTTTTGCGCATCAAGGTCCGCCTGCCCAATGGGATTATCACCGGCACGTTTTTTGTCGGTTACGCCGTGCTGAGGATTATCGGGGAGTTTTTTCGGGAGCCGGATGCGGGATTAGTCTGGGGAATGAGTCGGGGACAGTTTTTGTCTATCTTTCTGATTCTGATTGGTTTGGGGTTTTGGATCGGTGCGAGATTCAGGCCTTCTTACCCGCCGGTTTGGGCGAAGAGTGGTTAAAATTCACCACCCAAGACCTAGGGTGTCTAAGATTGGACATTTTTTCGATGGGAGGCTCCGATAAAATTGCCTTCTTTCATAGATTCCCGCATGTTGGCGGTCGTTGGCATGCTTCATGCTGAAGTTTTATCCCACGGTTTTCTTGCCCGCTTGGCGGATAAAAAAACCGTCATCATCCCAAACCATTAACCCAACCAATCAACCATGAGTAACATGTCTGCCCGTGCCGCCGCCGTTGCGGCTATTGCCGCCCGCAAATCCGAGGGTGCATCCGTCAACTTCATCGAGGAAACGCCGGAAACCGTTTTCGGATCGAACACCTTCAGCCTCGCCTTGATGAAGGAGACGCTCAAGCCGGCGACCTACAAGGCTGTTCTTGAAACAATCAATGAAGGCACAAAGCTGCCCGAAGGAGTGGCGGACGAAGTGGCCGAGGCCATGAAAAATTGGGCGGTCAGCCGGGGAGCCACGCACTTTGCGCACGTGTTTTATCCTCTGACCGGCACCTCCGCCGAGAAGCACGATTCTTTCTACGATCCGGGTTCGGACGGGCGCACGACCATCTCGAAATTCAAAGGTAAAACTCTCATCCAGGGCGAGCCCGACGCCTCGTCGTTTCCTTCGGGCGGCATCCGGGCCACGCACTCGGCCCGTGGTTACACGGCGTGGGACGTAACCAGTCCGGCCTTTCTGATGGAGAATGCCAACGGCACGACGCTTTGCATCCCGACCTCATTTGTTTCTTGGACCGGCGAGTCTCTCGACACCAAAACGCCGCTCCTCAAGTCCATGCAAGTTCTGGACAAACAGGCGCGCCGTATTCTCAAGCTTTTCGGCCACAAGGACATCGCCCGCGTGGCGGCCACGGCTGGCCCCGAGCAGGAATACTTCCTCATCGATAAGATGTTCTATTATGCGCGGCCCGATCTGCTTTCGGCCGGCCGCTCGCTTTTCGGGGCGCCTTCACCCAAGGGACAAGAATTCGAGGATCACTACTTCGGGCTGATTCCCGATCGCGTCATGGCTTTCATGTATGAAGTCGATCGCGAACTTTTCAAACTCGGTATTCCGGCCAAGACACGCCACAACGAAGTGGCGCCCGGACAATTCGAGATCGCGCCGCTCTTCGAATCGGCCAACCTCGCCGCCGACCACCAGCAGCTCGTCATGACGGTGCTCAAGAAGACCGCCGACAAACATGGTCTGGCCTGCCTTTTGCACGAGAAGCCTTTCGCCGGTATCAACGGCTCGGGCAAGCACGTCAACTGGTCCCTCGGCAACTCCACGCAGGGCAATCTGCTCGATCCGGGCGATACACCGCACGAAAACGCACAATTTTTGGTTTTCGCCGGTGCCGTCATCCGGGCGGTGGACAAATTTGCTCCGCTGCTCCGCGCGAGCATCGCTTCTGCGGGCAACGACCATCGTCTCGGCGCCAACGAAGCGCCCCCGGCCATTATCTCGATCTACCTCGGCGACCAGCTTGCCGATGTGTTCGAGCAGATCAAAGCCGGCGGGGCAACCACGTCCAAGCAGAAGGGTACACTCAAGATTGGTGTCGATGTTCTGCCTGAATTGCCGAAAGACGCTGGCGACCGCAACCGCACCTCGCCATTTGCCTTTACTGGCAATCGCTTCGAGTTCCGCGCGGTCGGATCGAACATGTCTATCTCCGGACCACTCATTGCGATGAACACGATTCTGGCCGACTCGCTGGACTACATCGCCGGCAAGCTCGAAGGGGCCGCGGATCTCAACCAAGCCATCCAATCGGTGCTCAAAGAAATCATGGATCAGCACGGCCGAGTCATTTTCAACGGCAACGGTTACTCCGAGGAATGGCATGCGGAAGCGGCTGAGCGTGGTTTGCCCAACCTCAAGACGGCCGCCGACGCCCTGCCGGCGCTCACTGGCTCAGATGTCATCGAAGTTTTCGAGAAATACGGCGTTCTTTCCGAGACCGAATTGAAGAGTCGTTACGTCATTCTCTGCGAGCAATACGAGAAAGTCGTCAACGTCGAGGCCAAGTTAGTGGCCGAAATCGCGCAGACGAAAATCTTCCCCGTTGCGTCTGCCTACGCCGCCAGCTTGGCGGAGGGTGTGACCAAGATGAAAGCTGCGGGGGTTGCCGTCAGCACCGCCACGCTCGAGAAAGTCGCGGCTTTGGTTTCGCAGTTGGAAAGCGATCTGGCCATGCTCAATGCGGTTCACTCGGCGGCGCACGAGGTGGGCGATTGGACCTTCAAGGTCCTACCCGCCATGCTCAAGGTTCGCGCCAGCGTGGACGAATTGGAGAGTCTCCTGCCGGACGATGTGTGGCCGCTGCCGACTTACCAAGAGATGCTCTTCATCAAATAACCCTTTGGGGGATTAACATAACAACAGCACGCCGTCGGGGGATGATGCCCGGCGGCGTTGCCGTTTTCAGGGTTGGGATGAAGACGCGCCGGCAAAGAGAAGGCCGAAGAGCGCCCCGAAGATGGCGCCGCGCCACCATGTGGCGGTGAGAGGACAGGTGCCCGACGTGCATTGCCCGAAATAGCCCATCGCTCCGCCGATAACTGCCCCCGCGATCACCGGAAGAATAAACTTCGTCATGGGGAAAGCTTAACCCCGATTTTGCCGTTGAGGCGTATAAAATTGACCTTTTGATGATCCAAAGAAGCGCGCTTCGGAGAGGCTTGAGTGGATCGATGCCAGTTGTTGGCAAATAGAGCGTTGTCAGCGCGAAAGAACTCCTCGGCGAGGCGCCGAGGAGAAGGGCCGAGGCGCGGTCGCGTTCCCCGAGGATCAGAAAAGCCGAATCCAAGCACAACAGCCTTGCGCGTTGGGCGGGCTGAGAGTTTGCTAATGGCTCGCATGGATAAATCCCTCGCGCTGCGTCCCAAAGGAAAGCACCCGCTGCATGTGTTGCGGGAGTTCGAGGTGTGGCCGCTCGACCAAACCGGGAGCGTCCAACCCGACGAGCTGCGCCACCGGGTGCTCAAAGGGTTGCCGCGCATGGAGCGCGCCGGGACATCTTGGGCGTCCTTGGGATCAAGAGGTGATGCGGTCTTGCAGGAAATCTTCCACACCGAGGAACGCCTCACGCCGGCCGACGTACCGCGCTTGTGCTGCGCGCTACCGGGAATCGAAGGCTGTCAGTTGGTGCGCCGTCACGAAGTGCTGGCTTCGTGGAATATACCGCTCGATTTGCAGCAGGAGCCACTGTTGGAAGCCGCTTCCGGTGCTTTGGATCGCGCCTTGGATTCGCGTGCGGCCGGCTGGGGCGAGCCGCGAGGACTCACCCTGCATTTGGAAGTCGGCAGTGCCAGCTTGTTGCGTTGCGGCGCCATGCAGCTGCTCGTGCTGCATGACAAGCGAGGATTCGCCCCCGGCGTGCGCGAAAAGTTGACGATGGCCCTGGGCGCGGTGGCGCGGGCATTGAAGTCTGCGCCTTAACGAAACCACTCTTCCGGCAGACGCTCGGCTTTGGCGCCGGGCATGCGGATGAGGGCGAGGGATTGGCGGCAGGTCACGAGGACTTGGCTGTCTTCGGGCCGGATGATCTCGAAGTTGACCCAGAACCGCACACGGCCGAGCTCGCTCACGCCGCCGCGCACGACCAAGCGGTCGCCAAGTTTTCCGGGGGACCGGTAATCGATCTCGGTGCGCAAGACGACGGGGTAGAGTCCTGTTTCGACCATGTGGCGCAGCGGCATGCCCATTTTCTCCGCCATAAGAGTGCGGGCCGTTTCGATGAAACGGAGGTAGGCGATGTTGTGAATGACACCCGCGCAATCGGTGTCGAAGAACATCACGGTCGCTTCGTGTTCGATGCGCGGCAGGGCTGTTGTGCTCACAGGCGGAGTTTGCCCGCGCGGAAAATTTGGCCAAAGCAAATTCTTGCGGATTGCAGTTGATATTGCGGCGCAGCGGGCCTATTAGCGCGCTCGCAATAATGAAAGACTGGGACGTTTCTTCCGCTTTGGCGCTCTACAATGTGGAGCGTTGGGGATCACCTTATTTTACCATCAACCCGCACGGCCATGTGTCGGTGCGTCCGGACGGACGTCCGGGGCACGAGATCGACATGATGGAGTTGGTGGGGGAAGCGCGCGACCGCGGGCTTTCGTTTCCGCTGACCTTGCGATTCCAGGATTTGCTGCGCCATCGTGTGCAGACGGTGAACAAAGCCTTCGGCGAGGCCATCGCCGGCGCGGGTTACCAAAACGTCTACCGCGGCGTTTTTCCGATCAAGGTCAACCAGCTGCGCGAGGTGGTGGAGGAAATCGTGGATGCCGGAGAGGAATTTCATTTCGGTCTCGAGGCCGGCAGCAAGCCGGAGTTGCTCGCTGCGTTGTCCGTCCACACGGATCTGGAAAGTCTCATCATCTGCAATGGTTACAAGGATGCCGATTACATCCGCAATGCCATGCTCGGCCGCAAGTTGGGCAAGCGCTTGGTGATGGTTGTCGAGAAAATCGAGGAGCTGACGCAGGTCATGACCATCGCCAAATCACTCGGGGTCGAGCCGTGGATCGGTGTGCGGGTGCGGTTGGCGACGAAGGGGGCCGGCAAATGGGCCACCAGTGGAGGAGAAGATGCCAAGTTCGGCCTTTCCACTGCGGAGCTGGTCGAGGCGAGTGAATTGCTCCGTCGCGAGGGGATGGCGCATTGCCTCAAGCTGGTGCATTTCCACGTCGGTTCGCAGATCCCGGACATTGGAACCATCAAGCGCGCCGTGCGTGAGGCGGCGCGTTTTTACGCCAAACTGCACAAGCTCGGGCATGAACTGGGTTATCTGGATGTCGGCGGCGGACTGGGCATCGACTATGACGGATCACGCACCACGTTCGACAGTTCGGCCAATTACACTCTCTACGAGTATGCGCGGGACGTCGTCTCTGCCGTGCAGGAAGTCTGTGATGAGGAAAAGGTCGCCCACCCCGTGCTGGTGAGCGAAAGCGGTCGCGCTATCGCCGCGCATCACTCCGTCCTTGTGGTCGAGGCCTTTGGCGCGATCGAGAAAGTCTCGCGGGGGCCCGAGGTGACCGCGGCCAAGGATGATCCGTCGATCGTGCAGGACATGATGGATATCTACGCGAAGCTGGGCACAAAGCACCGGCTGGAAAGTTTGCACGATGCGCAGGAGATCCGCGAGAAAGCCGACTCCATGTTCGGTCTGGGCCTGCTGGATCTTCCGGCCAAGGCGAAGATCGAAACGGTTTACTGGAGGATCGCGGCCAAAGTGGTCGAGCTGTTTCGGGGGGTGCGCTATGTGCCGGAGGAGGTCAAGGAGCTTGAGATTTCGCTCGGTGACCAAGTGCTCTGCAATTTTTCCGTCTTCCAATCGTTGCTCGATCACTGGGCCTTGGGCCAGCTTTTCCCGGTCATGCCGCTGCATCGGCTCGAGGAAGCGCCGGACCGCCAAGCGACGCTGGTGGACATCACGTGCGACTCGGACGGCAAGGTGGCCCGCTTTATCGACCTGCAGGACGTGAAATCCACGCTGCCGCTGCACCGCACCGAGGAGGGTCAGCCCTATTACATCGGATTTTTCCTCGCCGGGGCTTATCAGGACATCATGGGCGACATGCACAATCTCTTCGGCCGTGTGAACGAGATGCATATCTTCCTCGATGAGGACGAAGACCGAGGCTATTACATCGAGGAAATCATCGGCGGCAACACGATCGGGAATGTGCTGGCTCTGACACAGTGGGAGAAAAGCGAACTGGGACGCCGGATCAAAGTGCAGGTGGACGCGGCCATCAAACAGGATCGTTTGAAACCCAACGAGGCCATGCGCCTCCTCGATGAATACGAGAAAGCCCTCGAGGGTTACACTTACCTGAACTGCTTCACGGCCAAGAGTTAACCCCTCTCGCCCGGGCGGATGGTCGCCCGCAGATCCTCGTCCTGTCGGAGGGCCTCAACTACCGATGGGTAGCGCGGGCTCCATCCGGTTGAGCGGAGCTTGGCGTTGCTGACCCTTTTGCCGGTCGCGGGACGCAAGGTATCGGTGTGCTGCAGCGGTTCCACCGAGTCGAGACGGATGGCTTTTGCCAATTCGCAGCGCCGTGCCGAAGAGTCATCCACCGCATTGAAAGTGCCCGACAGGCTTTTTTGTCCCACGTGAAAGAGGGCCGAGGCGGCATCGTCGCGATGAATCAGATTGGCCATGGCATCGGGAGAACCATGGGGCAGAGGTTGTCCGGCCAGGGCTGCTTGGATGAAGCGCGCCCGCCCCGGGCCGTAGATGCCGCCCAACCGGACGACGGTACCGCCGGCGGTCAAGGCCAGATGTTCGGCTTCCAACAACACTTCTCCGGTGGGGGTGCCGCCGGTGGCTGACTCTTCGGTGACCCCCGACCCGTCATTTTGCGGATAGACCGAAGTGCTGCTGGTGAAGATACAAAATCTCGGCTGCAGGATTTCTTGCAGGTTCTTGAGGGTTTCCACATACGTAAGCCGATACGCGGCGGCCTCACGTCCGCCATGTCCGCTCAAGCAGTGAACGAGAATGTCCGGCTGTCCGTAACCGGAGAGATTGGCCCGGAGCTCCGGGAGCGAGGAGGCATCAGCGGCCAGCACCGCGTAAGGTTTGGCGGACAGACGCGCGGCTGAATCTGCCGAGGACACGAGCGCGGTGACCTCCGCGCCGGAGTCATGAAAAAAATCCGCGCATCTTTCACCGGTATAACCGCAACCAGCGAGGAAGATGCGCGGATGTTGGCAAGAACTTCTCAGGACAGACTGAAGCGATGCTTCATTTTGGCGCGTTTGGCGTTGGCTTTCGCTTTGCGACGCGACTTTTGGGTCGGTGTTTCGAAAGCGCGCAGACGGCGCACTTCATCCATGATTCCTTCGGTGTCCAATTTGGCTTTCAACCGCTTGATGGCACGGTCGATGGACTCTCCTTTGCGTACGATGACTTCTGGCATTATTGCTCACATCCTTTCTAGTAATAACCGATGGGACGAAAGCGTAGGGGGTGCAGCTGGAGAACGTCAAATAATTCTTTTATTAGTTGATCAACAACGACTTGCAAATATTCAGCTGTCCAAAACGATGCCTTTTTGGTCAAACCGCGGCTGTTTCTGGGTTCCCCAACACCTCACGTTTGATGTTTTTCCCGGTGCGTTTCGACCACCAGAGAACAATCGGCGAGGCCACGAAGATCGAGGAGTAGGTGCCAACCAGCACGCCGATGATGATGGCGAGGGCGAAGTCGCTCAGCACCGGACCGCCGAGGAAAAACAAGGCAGCCGTTGCCAGCAACGTGGTGCCACCCGTCAGGATGGTGCGGCCGAGGGTTTCGTTGATGCAGGCATTCATGATCGAGGCCACCGATCCGCGGCGTCCGGACCGCAAGCCTTCGCGCACGCGGTCGAAGACGACGATGGTGTCGTTGATCGAATAACCGGCAATGGTCAGGACCGCGCCGACCATCACGAGTGAAATTTCCCGTCCGAGCATGGAAAAAACACCGACGGTAATGATCACGTCGTGCAACAGGGCCACAATGGCACCCAGCGCGAAGGAAAATTCGAAACGGATCGTGACGTAAATCAGGATGCCGATCAGCCCCAGAGTGAGAGCAAAAAGGGAGCGCCCGGCCAATTCGCGGCCCACGCGCGGGCCCACGGTGTCATTCTGCTCGATCGTCCAGCCCGCCTCGGGCATGTCTTGCTGGAGTCGTTCGACGATGGTACCCGCGGTATTGAAGCGGCTTTGTACGGTGATAAGTTCGCGACCTTCCTCCATCGAGCTTTGCAGGGTGGTTTCACCCACCCCGGCGCCATCGACGCTGCGGCGCACTTCGGCCAAGGCCACTGGTTGCGATGTGCCCAAAACGAGCAAATCACCGCCGGTGAAGTCGACGCCGAAGTTTTTCTGTCCGCGCCAGGCAAAGAAACCGATCGATCCGAGGATCACCACCAGCGAGAGCGCGAGGGCGAGGCCTCGTTTGCCGAGGAAGTCGATACGGTGGGCCGGAATCCAGTTGAGCATGCCGAGCTTTTTCAACCCGAAGTTTTCCAGCATGAAGCTGAAGCTGGTGCGCGTGAACAGCAGGGCCGAGAACATCGAGGCCATGATGCCCAGCGTCAGGGTGATGGCGAAGCCTTTGACCGGTCCGGTGGCTTGCCAGAAAAGAATCGCCGAGGTGATGAGCGTGGTGACGTTGGCGTCGAAAATCGCCGAAAAGGCTTTGTCATAGGCTGAGCTGACGGCGGCGGCGAGCGACTTGCCGGCTGCCATTTCTTCGCGCAAGCGTTCGAAAATCAGCACGTTGGCATCGATGGCCATGCCGATCGTGAGAATGATGCCGGCAATACCCGGCAAGGTGAGCACGAACCCGAACATGCACATTGCCCCGAAAAGCAGGATGAGGTTCACGCCCAAGGCCAAGCACGCGATGAAGCCGGCCAGACGGTAGTAAAGCAGGACAAAAATCAGTGTCAGGACCAGACCCAGCAAGCCGGCACCGATGCCGCTTTTGATTGAGTCCGCCCCGAGCGATGATGAAACGCTGCGGGTTTCCTCGATCTCGACCGGCGTGCGCAGCGGGTTTTCCAGCACGCTGGCCAGATTGCGCGCTTCCACGTCGGTGAACCGCCCGGTGATGACAGCCTGGCCGCCATAGATGGGTTGCCGGATGCTGGGGGCGCTCTGCACGTCGCCATCAAGCATAATGGCCAAGCGCTGGCCGACATGGGCGGCGGTGAGGTCGCCGAACATTTTGGCTCCCACGCTGTCGAGGTTCATGGCCACCCCGTAGCCTTGCACATCATAAAAAGCATTGGCCGACGTGACGTTTTCTCCCGTGAGATCGGGCCGTTGTTTGACGAGCAGGCGGAATATCTGTTCTTTGCCCTCGACGGTGTCCTTGTATTCCTTGACCAGATAACCCGGCGGTAGCACGCCTTGGCCGGCGTCCACTTGGGCGAGGATCGCGTCACTTTGAGGATGAACGAGAGCGAACTCCAGTTTGGCGACGCGTTGCAGTTGCTCCTTCGTTTGCGCCAGCTGCTTTGTGTCTAGGCCGGGGATCTGGACAAGAATGCGGTCGCGGCCCTGTGAGGCAATGATCGGCTCGCTTACGCCGAATTGATCCACGCGTTTGCGGATGACCTCGATCGCTTGATCCAATGTCGTGGGGGTTATTTCTTCGCCGTCAGCTCCAACCAAGCGCAGCAGGAAAGAGGTGCCGCCCTGCAAATCGAGACCCAAGCGAACTTTTTGCGCGGGTGGGAGAATGGCCTCAATGCACAAGGCCAGCAGCAGCACTGTCAGAACCAAGCCGAGGGTGCGTTTGCGCAGCGAGTCGTCGCTGAAGAAATACCAGATAAACAGCGCGAGCAGCAGCAGTCCGGCGAAGAAGGTCAGGGTCGGGCTCATGGGCGGGCGGGATGCCGGTGGCTTGCGCCACCGGGAATCGGGTCAGGCGTTTTCGGCGGACTTCACCACCGACACGACGGCCGCTTTGTCCATTTCGATCTTCACGTTGTCGGCCACCTTGAGGAGGAGAGTGGTTTCTTTGACGTTGGACACGATGCCGTGGATGCCGGCGCTGGTGACGACTTTGTCCCCAGTTTTGATGCCGCTAACGAGTTTTTGGTGCTCCTTTTGCTTTTTCTGCTGGGGACGGATGAGCAGGAAGTAGAACAGCACCGCAATGATGATAAGCGGCAGGAATTGGAACAGAACGGGTGGTTGTTCGGGCGCACCCGGTGCGGCTTGGGCCAGTAGGATCAAAGTTTGCATAGAGCCGGACAAAGTAGGCGAGCCGCCGCCGCGTTCCAAGGAATTTGCGGCGCCGGTCTTTGGGCTTTGCCGGACTGCGCCGTCGCGATATTAAAACTTTCCGATGTCTTCGCTCCAAATTCCGGGTTGGGAACTGCTCCGTCGCGGCAAGGTCCGCGAAGTTTATGCCTCGGGCGACCAGGTGTTGCTGGTCGCCTCGGACCGCTTGTCGGCCTTCGATTGCATCTTGCCCGATCCCATCCCGGGCAAGGGGGAAGTCCTGACCGCGCTATCTGCTTTCTGGTTCCAGCGTTTGGACTTCGTGCCCAATCATTTTCTCGCGGCCGACTTCGCGCTCTTTCCGGACGAATTGAAACCTTTCGCCGCACAACTGGCCGGGCGCAGCACCTTGGCCCGCCGCACCAAACCCCTGCCAGTCGAATGCATCGTGCGCGGCTACCTGGCCGGTGCCGCGTGGGAAGAATACCGCCGCGACGGCACGGTCTTTGGCCATGCCATGCCGGGTGGGTTGCAAGATGCCTCGAAATTGCCCGAGCCGATTTTCACCCCCACGACCAAAGCCGCCTCGGGGCACGACGAGCCGATCACCTGGGACCAATGCCGTCGTCTGCTCGGCGACGAGACGGCGCATGCTGTGCGGGAGGCGAGTTTCGAAGTTTACGAGCACGGCCGCGCCCATGCCGAGCACGCCGGCGTGATCATCGCCGATACCAAGCTGGAATTCGGTCTGCTCGAGGACTCCATCATTCTCATCGACGAATGCCTCACCCCGGATTCCTCCCGCTTCTGGCCGGCCGATCTTTGGAAACCGGGCCAACATCCGCCCAGCTTCGACAAACAATTCGTGCGCGACTACCTCATCCATTCGGGGTGGAACCGGCAGCCGCCGGCCCCGAGCTTGCCCCCGGACATCATCGCGCAGACGGCCGCGAAATACCGCGAGGCCTTCGAGCGCCTCGCGCTGGGGCGGCGCCCGGTGTGAACAACTTAATCGACCAGTTCATCCTCTATCTCGCGACGGAGCGGGGTTTGTCGGTCAATTACCAGCTGAGCACCCGGTCATCACTGGAACATTTCACCAAGTGGTTGTCCGACCATGGCCCGGTTTCGACTTGGGAGGAGGTGACGCCGGAGCACATCGGTGAGTTTCTGGGTTGGCGCAAACGCGCAGGGTGTGCGGCGGCCACCATCAAACTCCATGCCGTGGCCCTGAGAATTTTTTTCCGGCATCTGCTCCAGCGTCACCGCCTCGGCAAAGATCCGACGGAATTTTTAGGTGTTCCGAAAATCGAGCGGTATCTGCCTGAAACACTCTCCGCCCCGGAGGTGGAGCGTCTCCTGGCCGCCGGGGCCGGAGAGACGCCGCTGGAGTTGCGCGACCGCGCCATCGTCGAATTGCTCTATGCAAGCGGGCTGCGCGTGTCGGAACTGTGCCTTGCGCGCCTGGAAAATCTCGATCTTGAAAAAGGGTTCATCCGGGTCGTCGGCAAAGGCAACAAGCAACGTCTGGTGCCGGTCGGATCGAGTGCACGCTCATCCTTGGACAAATATCTTCGTGGCGGACGACCCGAGCTTGTCGGTAAAAAGACGGGCGGCGAAATTTTTCTTTCGGTCCGCGGCCGGAAACTTACAAACCAGCGGATCTGGCAACTCCTTGTCGCGTTGGGCAAGCGCGCCGGGCTCGACAAGGAGATCCACCCGCACATGTTGAGGCACTCTTTCGCCACGCACCTGCTCGAAGGCGGCGCCGACCTTCGCATCATCCAGGAAATGCTCGGGCACGCCGACATTTCGACGACGCAAATCTACACCCACGTCGATTCGCGCGGATTGCACAAAGCCCATCGGCAATTCCATCCACGGGCGCGGCGGGTTTGACAACGCGGTGGCCCCCGCCGCACCGTTCCGCCCATGCGCAGGTTGATTATTCTGCTTTCCTTGGTGGCGGTGCTTGTGGCGATCGGCGCCGGAGTCTGGCTCTCTTTCAGTCTCGAAGGCCTTGTGCGCCGGGCTATCGTCAGCCAGGTCGCCGCAGCCACCGGCGTAGATGTGCAGCTAGCCGCCGTTCGTCTGCGCGCCAAGGAACAGTCCGGGGAGTTGCAAAAATTCCGGCTCGGCAACCCCTCCGGATATTCAAGCCGCGAGCCGCTTTTCGCCTTCGAGCGCGCGCATGTTGCGTTGGACGTGGCTACGTTGCGCGAGCCCGTCGTTCGCCTCCGCCAGGTCGAACTGGAGCAGGTGACATTTTTTTATTCCGGTGGTGCGTCGGGCAACAACCTCGAGACGCTGGCCGCGCAGATTGCCATGCGCGGAAAACAGTCAAAGTCCGCGCCCGACGAGACACCCCGCCGACTCGTCATCGACTCGTTGGTCATCGACGATGCGCGGGTCCGGCTGGATTTGCCCGGCGTCGGCCACACTCCGGAGTTGCGCCTCGGCACCCTTCGTTTTTCCAACCTTGGTGGAAAAGACGGCGACACGATCGGACAAATCATTCAGCGCATTTCCCCCGCGATCAGCGACCGCGCGACGGCGGCCGTGGCCAAAGCGCTTCCCGGTTTGGCGGTCGAGTTGGGGTTGTCCCCGGAGAAACTGGCGGAAATGCTTGGCCTCCCTGTGCCTGGCCCGTTGCGCGAGGCGGCCGATTTTTTGCGCGGTATTTTCAGCGGATAAAATTTTCAGCCGAGAGCAACTTTGCGCGGAAACCGGCGTGAGATCGCATCTTCGTGGTGCTGCAGCAATTCGAAATCCACCATCGTATAGACGGTTCGCCCGTGGCGTTGCAGCAAGCGTCTGCCGGGCCAAGGACGCACGATGAGGTGGCGCGGTTTGTTGTCGAGGACGCGGTAGCCGAGCCGCGCCAGATTGAGGTTGGATTCACGGGTCAGGGCGACCAGTTCCTCATGATTAAGCAGTCCGCGCGCGAAAGCTTCTTCCGCATCGATGCCGTCGACCCAAGCGAAAATCTCCAGATAATCGCGTTCGATATCGAGGGTGATCGGCATGAGTCCGTTTTCGAACTGCTCCTGCGCCATGGCACGGAGGTGTGCCCGGAAAATATCCGGGTGCCGCCCCGTTTGCCACAGGGGGAATTTCTCGGGAGGCGAGTAAATGGCCAGCGGCACCTTGGTGCGCAGCCGCCGCTCGCCTCGGTTGAAAAGACCATGGCGCAACTCGGTGAGCAGACCGAATTCCGCAAACGGCCCGAGAAAACGCGCCCTTGCGACTTCCTCGCGCGGGATCGTGTCGAGAAATTCATCGGGAATGAAAAGCGGCACGTCCTGCGCCACGCGGGAAAATTTCACCACCAGATCGCGCGGTGGAAGGTCCGGCGGGGCGCTTGGTGCCCGATACACCGTGCCGGTGCTGCCGGTGAGACGCTCGCCGCGGACGCCTTTTTGATCTGCGTCCCACCACCGCGCCGGCCCAAGGTAGGGCAGCCAGTGCCACGCTTGACTGCTCACAAAAAGCTCCCCGCCATCCGGCTGCGGACATAGCGCGTAATGGACGCCGAACACGTGCGCTCGCCGCGCCGCCGGAAGGATCTGGAAGGGTGGACGCTCGGGCAATGGCGTCAGCGAATGTTCATCATTCCCGGAGGAGCTTCGGTGAAGCCGTAGGGACCCACCGGCATGCCAACATAGTAGAGGCGGTTGCTGGCGACTCGGCCCGTGGCGGTATCGAAAATCATGACCGGACGTCCGCCGCCGGTCGGTCGGGCCGAGACGGTATCCACGAGGATGTAGCGCGGGATGTTTTTCGCGCCGCGCTGGCGGGCTTGCTCGACGAGGGTTTGGCCGCGCTGCTCGGCAATGAGGCGCTGGTCGCGTCCGACCTGCATATTGGTTGCCGCCACGCCCAAGGCCCCGGCCCCGGCCGCGGCGCCCAAGGCAATCGGAACCGCCGAGCTGGCCGGGACACCGGTCGTTCCCAAGGCGATACCGGTGGCGGCCCCGGCCAAGCCTGCGGCGATCAGTCCGGCTTCGGTGCTGTTGAGATTCTCGCAACCGCTGATGCCGAGAGAACCGGCGGCCGCGGCAGTGGCGCAAAGACGGGCGAAGTTCTTCATGACATTTTCCTTAGTCCATGCGGGAAAATGTGCAAGTCCCGAGAGATGGCCGCGCTCTTTTCAGGAGGCCTCGGAGCCGTTAGGTTTCCCGGCATGAATCTGACCGAGGAACATAAAAAACTTGTCGCATCATGGATCGCCGATGGCGCCTCTCTTTCCGATGTGCAGCGCCGCCTCAAAGAGGAATGCCAGATCGGGCTGACCTACATGGAGGTGCGCTTTCTGGTCGATGACTTGAATCTGCAACTCAAAGAGCAACCGAAACAAAGCGAGGCGGTCGAGCGCTTGGCCGAGGCCAAGCAACAGGGGGAGCAAGAGCGCGAAACCGCCGCACCTGCCCCGGCCGGCGGTGTGCAGGTCACGTTGGACACCATCACGAAAGCGCAGGCTTTGGTCAGTGGCAAAGTCACCTTCTCCGACGGCGAGACCGCCGAGTGGATGCTCGATCAGACGGGAAGACTCGGCCTCAATCCGACGAAACCGGGATACCGTCCGAGCCAGCAAGACGTCATGTCCTTCCAGCAGGAACTGCAGCGCGTCGTGCAGGGATTCTGAGCCGCGTTCCCGGCTCTACTCCATAACCGCGTTGAACCAAGATTGGTACCGATCGTCGCGTGCTTGGTTGCGCAGGTATTGGCGGTCCATCGCCTGATCCCACTTTTGGTTACGGTGGCGGAGGTCGCGCTGCAGTGTGTACATCGGGTCCTGGTAAGGATCGTTGTTGGCGCAACCGAAGGAACCAACAGCAAGGACCGCAAGGAGGAGACGTTTCATGGGGCGAGCGTAGGCGGGTCAGCCGGCTTTTGTGAAGTCCAGCGACGCCAAGCGGCGGGCGGCTTCTTCGACGCGCTCGCGGCTGTTGAAGGCCGAGATGCGGAAGTAGCCTTCACCGGCGGCGCCGAATCCGCTGCCGGGCGTGGTCACGATGAGGGCCTCGCGCAGGAGGAAGTCGAACATAGTCCAGCTCGGCACGCCCTGTGGTCCGCGCACCCAGATGTAAGGTGCGTCGATGCCGCCGAAAACCTGGAGTCCGGCGCCGGCGACCGCCTCGCGCAGGATGCGGGCGTTTTCCATGTAGAAATCGACGAGCGCGTCCACTTGCTGGCGTCCGTTGGGCGAATAGATCGCCTCGGCGGCGCGTTGCACGGGGTAGGAAACGCCGTTGAACTTCGTGGTGTGGTTACGCAGCCAGAGCGGGTGGATGGGTTTGCTCTCGCCGCCGCGCGTGCGGGCGTGGAGCGACTTCGGCACGACGGTGAAGGCGCAGCGCAGGCCGGTGAAGCCGCCGTTTTTCGAAAAGCTGCGGAACTCGATGGCACATTCGCGGGCGCCTTCGATCTCGTAAATGGAATGCGGCACCCCTGGTGTGCGGACGTAGGCCTCGTAGGCGGCGTCGAAAAGAATCACCGCATGGTGTTTGCACGCATACTCGACCCACTTGGAGAGCTGCTCGCGCGTGGCGACAGCGCCGGTGGGATTGTTCGGGTAGCAAAGATAGATGAGATCGACGGCTTCCTTCGGGATAGAAGGAACAAAGCCGTTCTCCGCCGTGCAGGGGAGGTAAACCAATCCGGCATAAGCGCCGTGTTCATCGGCATCGCCGGTGTTTCCGACCATGACGTTGGTGTCCACGTAGACCGGATAAACCGGGTCGGTGATGGCCACGCGGTTACCCGCGCCGAAGATGTCGAGGATGTTGCCGCAGTCGCATTTCGAGCCGTCGGAAACAAAAATTTCGTCGTCCTCGATTTCCAATCCGCGATCACGGAAGTCGTGCTGGGCGATGGCGTGGCGGAGAAAATCGTAGCCCTGCTCGGGTCCGTAACCGCGGAACGTGTCGCGGTGCGCCATTTCATCGACGGCCTTGTGCAATGCCTCGATGCAGGCGGCGGGGAGAGGTTCGGTCACATCACCGATGCCGCAACGGATGATCTTCGCCGCTGCGTCGGGATGCGCTTCGCTGAAGGCTTTGACGCGCCGCGCAATCTCGGGAAAGAGGTAGCCGGCTTTGAGTTTGAAGTAGTTTTCGTTGAGGTAGGCCATGGGAAAAGAAGGCGGAGTTTAGATTTTCGAGCAATGAAGTCAAAGGTCACCATCCAGATCGAATTGCCGGAGGAGTTTCGCGGGGATGGCGCGAAAATGCGGATCGCGGTGGACGAGCACGGCATTGTGCAAGGATGCTGTGGCGGCGATGAGCGCATCCACCATGGGCAAACGCGACGAGGTGGCGCGCCGGATCGCAATCGCGCGTTCGGTCACGTGCCAGTCAACATCCAAGATACGGTCGAAAATTTCCTGTTGCAGCTTCCACTCGTTTTCGAAATCGGCTTCGTGTCCTTCGGATTTCAATCGTGCCCAGAATTCCGACACGCTCAAAACTGACAGCAGCATCGGTGCATCCTCGTCCTCGAAAAGTTTCCGCACTTGCTCACTGCCCTGCTCCTCGAAGTAGTGTGCGAGCAGCGCCGACGAATCGAGGAGGTGAGTCACGACCGGTATTCCTCTTCGTCTTCGCGCACACGCTCCTCGATCAAGTCCCGGACGGGATCGGCACCCGGTCTCAGAAACTTTCGGCCCCGCCCCATGAGCCGCCGCGCCAACTCACCGCGCTTGGGAATGACCCGCACACGGATCTCCGAGTCGCTCACGCTCTCCCAATCCAGCTTGCATCCGGGCGTAACACTGTGACGTCGGGAAAGCTCGGCTGGTATGGTTACCATATTTTTCGTGGTAACTGTTGTTTTCATGGTTTGTATTTTATCCATGGATTGGCTTCGGTCAACGGTGCCTTAGCATAACGCCAGATGCAGAAGGTCAGTTTGTTGGGAGCTAAATGCCATTCGAGTTTTACTTGCCTGTCTTGTTGATGCCAAACCCTGGATTTTGCTCGCTGCGCTGCTTTGTTTTGCAAAAAGACAGCAGGGCTACTTTTTATGGCCACCAAAAAAGCCCGAGGCATACGCCCCGGGCTTTTCGATGAGATGGTGTGCGCGGGTTAAAGCGCGGCGAGGTAGTTTTTCTCGGCTTGGTCCCAGTTGACGGTGTTCCACCAGGCTTTGAGGTAGTCGGGGCGGCGGTTCTGGTAGTTGAGGTAGTAGGCGTGTTCCCAGACGTCGCAGCCGATGACGGGGGTGCCTTCGACGCCGGCGACGGCTTTGCCCATGAGAGGGCTGTCTTGGTTGGCGGTGGAGACGACTTCGAGCTGTCCGTTATTCACGACGAGCCAAGCCCAGCCGCTGCCGAAGCGGGTGGCGCCGGCTTTTTCAAAGGCTTCTTTGAAGGCGTCGAAGCTGCCGAATTTGGCGTTGATGGCTGCGGCGAGTTGGCCTTTGGGTTGACCGCCGGCGTTTGGGCCCATGATGGTCCAGAAGAAGGTGTGGTTGGCATGGCCGCCGGCATTGTTGCGCAGGGCGGTGCGAATGGCCTCGGGCACGGCGGAGAGGTCGGCGATCAATTCATTGACCGGCTTGGCCGCGAGGTCGGGATGGTCTTTGAGCGCGTTGTTCGCGTTGGTGATATACGCCTGATGGTGTTTGTCGTGATGGATCTCCATCGTGCGGGCATCGATGTGGGGTTCGAGCGCGTTGTTTGCGTAAGGAAGAGGAGGTAGTTCGTAGGCCATAGATTTCTGTGTGTTGTTTCGGGGGTGATTTTTAGCCGCGCGGGATGGGCACGGCAAGAGGGGATAAACCCTATTTGCGCTGAGTGATGGCGTAACCGCGCTCCCGCAGGGCGGTGTCGGCGGCGGGGGTCAGGCGTCCATCGGTCCACAATTCCACGCCGGCCAACGGCGCGTCTTCGCCTTCGAGCAAAGCTTGGGAGATGTCATCGACGATGGGGGTCCACCAGAGGAGGTCGGCGGGCAAGGGAACCACCAGTTCGTTTTTCTGCGAAACGGCGACGGGTAGCGCGTGGAAAAATTCCAAGCGGTCGAGAGGGCCTTGGGCGGCGGTGCGCTGAGCCAGCAGAGCGGCGACTTCGCGGTAATAGGTCGCCTGGGCGGTGTCTTCCGCGGCGGCACAGGTGGCGACGAATTGCGGGACGCCGTTTTTGGTGCCGAGTTTGGTGAGTGAATCCACGAGCACGGCAGTCGAGGCAGGAGTATACCAGCGGTTGGCGAAGAGGGCGGCGATGGTGTCGGGCGCAACGCCGAGCGCGGCGAGGTCCTCGCGGTCGGAAGCACGTAGGTCGGCGGCGGATGACGACACGATTTTCTTGGCCAGGTCACCGCTGATGTTGAGGCCGGTGACAACCTGCGAGACGGCGACGGGAGCGACCAGCATGGTGAGGGCCTTTACGCCGATGCCGCCGAAATAGGCGGCGGAGGCGGTTTCGTTGAGAATGTTTTGGAAGGTTTCGTCGGGCAGGTAGGGATCGACACCGAGCGAGACGGCGAGTTGGCGCTTGATGCTGCCGAGACCGACGAGATCGGCGGCGCCGGTTGAGTTCGCGCTCCCCTCGGCGATCTGGCGGGAGTTCTCTTTGATCTGGCGGCCGGTTCGCTGGAGGAAATTCATGGCCCCCTTGGGCATGGCGGCGAGCGTTTTGCCGGGATCGGCCATGAGCTTGGCGGCCGCTTCGACAGGGGCTTTGGCGGCTTTGCCGGCGGCGCTGCCGAACATTTTCTCCCGATCCATTTTTTCGAGTTCGGCCATGGCACGAAGCATCGCGGCGTAAGCGCAGAGGTTTTCGCGGCCGGAAATGGCGAAGCGTCCGCGTGGTCCCGTGCCGGTGAATTGCAGCGTCGCGCCATCGGGCGAGGCCATGGGATCAAGCGTGAGGCCGGAGCCGGCGAGCGTCTCGTCCGATACGTAATCGGCCGCGGCGACGGGCACGGGTGTTTCGTGGGTGGTGCTGTCGGCGAATCCGGGTATCGCCGCGGTGGCGGCGAGCAATACGAGGAGAGGGTATGTCTTTTGCCGTTTCATATCAAAAAGAACGAAGCGGGGGATCGATCAATCTTCCTCCAGCGCGCCGTCGCGGATGTGGAGGACGCGGTCGCCGCGGGCGGCGAGATTCGTATCGTGCGTGACGGCGAGCAAAGTCGTGCCGTTCTCGCGGGCCAGGCGGAGGAGAAGGTCGACGATTTCGGCGCCGGTGCGGGAGTCGAGGTTGCCGGTGGGTTCGTCGGCAAAAAGCATGCCGGGGCGGTTGATCAGGGCGCGGGCGATGGCGACACGTTGTTGCTCACCGCCGGAGAGTTCGGAGGGCAGGTGATGGGTGCGTCCCCCGAGGCCGACTTGTTCGAGCAGCCGCGCGGCTTCCTCGAGGTTGGGGCGGCCTCCGATGAGGCCGGGGAGCGCAACATTTTCCAGCGCGGTGAGCTCCGGAAGCAGCATGTAGCTTTGGAAGACGAAGCCCATGCGGGTGTTGCGGAGTTCGGCTTGGCGGGATTCGGGAATGCCGTAAAGCGGTTCGCCTTCGAAGCGGACTTCCCCGCGGGTCGGGCGTTCCAACCCGGCCAGCGTGTAAAGCAGCGTGCTTTTACCCGCTCCGGAGGCTCCGCACAGAAAGACCCTCTCGCCGCGAAGGACCGACAAATTCACACCGCGCAGAATTTCGAGGGTGTTGGCTCCCAAGCGGAAGGCTTTGCGCAGTCCGCTGGCCTGGAGATGGATGCCGTCGGACATTAGGGAGCCGCCGGCGGCCGTGCGGTGTGCCTGATGTCCTCGGCCGAGGTGGCATAGACGGCGTCTTCGGCGATGTTGGTCGCGTGGTCGCCGATGCGCTCGATGATGCGGGCCACAAAAATCAGGTCGAGGTAATCGGAGATGCGCGAGGCGTCGGCGGCCATCCGCTCGGTCAGCTCGTTGATGGTCTGGTGGTGCATCGCGTCGAGTTCGCGGTCCCGGGCCTTCAGGCCGCGTCCCGAATTCTCGTCGCGGTCGGCAAAGCTGCGCATGCTCGTGCGGAAGAGGTCGAGGGCGATGCGGAACATTTTCTCGAGGGTGGCGGTCTCGGGAAGGGTGGGTGATTGGTTCAGGTGCCGGGCGCGCCGGGCGATGCTCACAGCTTGGTCGGCCACGCGCTCGAGGTTGCTGCTCACTTTCATCGCTGCGATCACTTCGCGGAGATCTTTCGCCATGGGCTGGTAGCGCACCATGATTTCGACCCCGTCCTCGTCGATAGATTTCTCCAGCGAGTCGATTTCCGCGTCGTCGGCGATCACGCTGTTGCAGGCGTCGAGGTCGCGCTGGAAGAGGCCCTCGCCGGCGCGGATCAACCCGCGCTCGGTCAGGCTGGACATCATGAGCACGTTTCCACGCAGGGTTTCCAGCGCTTCATCGAAGCGCCCGAGGATGTGTTTGGGATTTTCGGCCGGCATGTTTTGAAATTAGGCATCCGGTCTGCCGGGGGGCAAGCCAGCTTGCTTTAAAATATCGCAGCCTCCAAGCGGGCGCGCAGTTCGCTGATCGGGATGCGCTCCTGTTGCATCGAGTCGCGGTGCCGCAAAGTGACGGTATCGGCTTTCTCCGGTCCGTTTTGGCTCCGCCCATCTCCGCTTCGATCCGGTTCTCCAATCGTGTCGAAATCGATGGTGACGCAGAAAGGCGTCCCGATTTCGTCCTGCCGGCGGTAGCGCCGGCCGATGGCACCGGCCTCGTCGTAGAAGACTTTCATATGCGGGCGCAGGGACTTTTCGATCTCGCGGGCCTTGGCCACGAGTTCGGGGCGGTTTTTGAGGAGCGGGAAAATGCCGCATTTGACCGGCGCGATGCGGGGATGCAAGCGCAGCACGGTGCGGGTTTCGGATTTCCCTTTGTCGTCGGTGACCGTTTCCTCGTCGAAGGCCCCGGCCAGAGCCGCCAAGGCCAAGCGGTCGAGTCCGGCTGAGGGCTCGATGACATGAGGCAGGTAGAAGCCCTTGAACAGTCTGTCCGCGTAGGCCGCGATTTCTTCCCGCGTGGTGTCCGCGCATTTGCGGTCGTCGAAAAGCCCGTCGACAAATTCTTTTTTTTGTCCGTCGGTCAGCAGGTCGCAGACGGCTTTGAGTTCCTCGTCGAAAACCTCCAGAGGCTTGCCGGAGAATTTCTGGTGCTGCGACAGGTCGAAGTCACCGCGGGCGGCGATGCCCTCAAGTTCCTCCGTGCCGAAGGGGAATTTGAAGAGGATGTCCACCGTGGCGCGGGCATAATGGGCGAGTTCCTCCGGTTTTTGCCAATGGTAGTCCAGCACGTCGGTGCCGAGGCCGATCGAGTCGTAGTATCTGGTGCGTTGGTCGACCCAGTAACGGTGCCACATTTCCCATCCCCACGCGGGGCGCGGGGCGCTGAGGTCGGCGCCTTCGTGCCATGTCTCGACTCGACCATGGATGAGGCGCACGGCGTCATCGGGGCGGATGAAAAACTCGAGCTCCATCTGCTCGAATTCGCGGGAGCGGAAGGTGTAATTGCGCGGCGTGATTTCGTTGCGGAAGGCTTTCCCGATCTGGGCTATGCCGAAGGGGACTTTGACACGCGAGGAATCAAGGACGTTTTTGAATTGCACGAATATGGCCTGGGCTGTCTCGGGGCGCAGGTAGGCCAGGTTGTCGTCGCTTTCCACCGGTCCGCAATGGGTGCGAAACATCAAGTTGAACGGCCGCGGGGCGGTCAACTCGCCGCCGCAATGCGGGCATGGTGTGACCAGTCCGGTGACAGCCATCTGCTCGGTGGCGAGAAACTTGTAGAGCTCGGTGGCGTCGCCCGGGCCCCGGCCTTGCTCTATTTCTTCGGTCAGCCAGGAAATGGTGATGTCCGGGTTGCGGACCAGTGCGAGGTTGGGGGCGAGTTGCTGGCCTTTGCCCTTGCCCCATTTGAGAAGGTCGGCGGGTTGGAAGCGGTTGGTCTCCGGCTCGACCATTTCGGCGATAGATTGCGTCCACTTTTGCTCCGTCATCATGGCCCACCATTGGTCGGCTCGCACCAGCTTCTTGCACTGCTTGCAGGTACTCATCGGGTCGCTGAATGTGTCCACGTGGCCGCTGGCGGTCCAGACGGTCGGGTGCATGATGATGCTGGCGTCGAGACCGACGATATCGTCGCGATCGCGCGTCATGGTCTGCCACCAAGAGTCGCGCAAATTGCGTTTGAGTTCCGCTCCCATCGGGCCGTAGTCCCAGAAGCCGTTGAGGCCGCCGTAGATTTCGGAGGACTGGAAAATGAACCCGCGCCGTTTGCACAGGCTGACGATTTTTTCCATGCGTTGATGCTGGGCGTCTTTGGACATGAGGGGTGGAATCTATGCGCTCGTGCGTCAGGGGACACGCCGAAAATGCCGCGACAAGCGCGGGTTTTCAGCCATACAGCTCCCGCCGTGCGTCGCGGCCGAAGGCAAACGCGGAGAGGGTTGCATCGATGCCCTTCGACATGGCGAGGAATTTGAACGACGTGCCCATGCATTCCGGGTGGAGCAGTTGACGCAGAGCACGCATCTCGCGGGCGGCGGCGGCATCCGGCGCGCTGTCCCGCATGGGAGGAAAAACCCGGGCGGCCAAAGCGGCCAGCGCGTGATGTTGATCCGTGAAGCCGACGAGCTTGAGCCTATTCTCCTCAGCGAGTTGGGCCACGCGGGTGAAATCGACATGCGCGGTGAGGTCCTGTGCGCCCGGATCGGCCAGCAGATCATCCTGCCGTTGATGATTGCGGTAGGCGGCCAGCGTGCCGCCCGCGCGCGCCGGGTGATATCGCGCGGCTGCGGGGTGACCGTAGTCGATGAGCAGCATCCATCCCCGCACGAGTTTCGAGGCGATGGTGGTCATCCACACGGATAAGTCCTGGGCGAACTCCGTGCAAAAACGCGGTGCGTCCGCGGGCAACGGCCAACGGTTGGCTTCCGCCAAAATGGAGGGGTCATCGATCGGTGTCTCGACGAAGATGATTTGTCCGCCTTTCGTCCCGACGCGCCGCTCAAGCCATGCACCGTTCTCGCGGACGAGAAGTTTCACCGGAAACGCATCGAGCAATTCGTTCGCGAAGAAAACACCGGTGAACGCCGGCAGATCCGCCTCGTTCGCCACGTATGCCACGCGATCCGCCCAACGAGTTAGCCTTGTTTGCTGGACGGCTTGGCGTTGCGGCAGAGGTTCAATGATGATCGCGCGCGGCGTGCACGAGTGGTGGTCTTTCTCCAATGCCGTCAAAACATCGGCCATGAGCTGCCCATCGTTGGCTCCTTGCTCGACGAGGGTGAAGTCCACCGGTCGGCCGAGCAATTCCCACATTTCCGCACATTGCGCGGCAAGCAAGCGACCGAAGACCGGCCCCACGCTCACGCTGGTGAAAAAATCCCCGCCTTTGCCGGTGCGCGAATACTGCGAGGTGTAGTAGCCGCGATCCGGATCGTAGAGAGCGGCGGCCATGAACTCGTCAAAGCCGACCGTCCCCCGCTCGTGGATGCGGCGGCGCAGGTCGTCCGATAGCGGGTCAGGGCCGGGTAACTTCCCGGACATAAACATTGATCTGGCCGTCGGCGCCTTGCTCCACGCTGGTGATCTGGAACGGCCGTTGGGCATCGCGGCTGACATTCTCGCCTTGGGGCGGCGGGGTGGAACCGGTCGGGAAGTCTACGATGACACGGACGTTTTGCTGTCCACGATTGCCGCGGAGCACGGCACGGTTGTTGCCCGAGGCGCTCACTTGGAAATCGCCGGCCAGGTAAGTGACACCTTGGGTCGAACTTTGGCCGGCCATGGTCTGCGCGGCGTTGAGGTCGACAAGACGTCCGCGCGGCATCAGCCCGGGTTGGTAGACATTCCACTCGCGCGCGGCGGTCGTGGCGATGGTGGCGGGTGAGGCTGCGGGTACGGGAACCGCGGCGGCAAGCGGTTGCAAAGGCGTGGCGGCGGGGTTGACCGGTTCGGCGCGGGCCACCGGCATGTTGTCGGTGGCATCAACCGGCAAGGCACGAGCCACGGGGACATTTTCATCCCCGCCGGAGGGAACCGCGCGGGCCACCGGCACGTTGTCCAACGACACCGGAGCATTCTGGGGAGGCGGGATATTGGCTGGTACGGCACGGGCCACCGGAGTGGTGTCAGGATTGACCGCTTCAGGTTGCTGCACGCGCATGAGAGAGGCGGCAGATTTCGGGGCCAATCCGGCTCGCTCAAGGTAGGCGGTGTAGTGTTTATCGGCCTCTTCGATGGCCGCAAAGTTGAGAATGG
>JBIJDZ010000011.1:0-35501 GCA_044343805.1 Chthoniobacterales bacterium
AGTCACAAAATAGAATGCTAACGAGCGCATCCACCTAACACCTACCCGCCGTCACGCCAGCTGCTTGCGCACCTGTCGCGCCAGCGATCCGGTGTAGGTGATGCGGGACGTTCGGCCAAGAAACGGAACTCAACGCTATGAGAATCAACCGACCGACTCTTTCGATTATCGCTCTGTTGCTGATGCTAGCGGCAATGCCTTGCCATTCGGAGCCGCCGCCCGAACCAGCAATCGAAATGAATGAATCGGGCATCACCCTTACCGATGGATCGTCTTCATACACCTTTGCCAAGGACGGGACATTTAGTTCAGATCCACTCGGAATGAGCGGGCGAACCTTCAATGGGAGCTGGAAGATTGAAGATCATTCTGCGGGTTCTGCAGCCAAGGTTGTCGTCGAAGCCAAGTTCGGATGGATCAATGGCCTGAGTCCGAACGACGATTACCGACGCATCGTATTTTTTATCTATTCCGGAAAGACCGTTCCATTCGAGCGACCAGACGTTGTCGTCGGCATGCTGCCACAGCACTATTACAAGTGCTACTGGCTGATCGATGAGATGACCAAGATTGCGAAACCAGGAGACACCAAATGAGAGCCATGACGAACACAAGGAAGCAAGCCGAACAGAACGGATGCAGGCAACGGCTCGAAGGCTATCTGTCGTGTCAGCAACGTCTTGCGCTCGCCGTCGCCTGATCCGAGTCGTTCGGCGTAGCATGCGAAACCTAGTCGCCATCTTGAGTTTGCTGACACTTGCGGGGTGTAGCGATGAGAGCACGACACGATTTGCCACATTGGCAGACGCGAGTGCAAAGGAGGCATTTGCGCGAGGCTGGTTACCGCCGATTCTTCCGGACTCCGCCACATCAATCGTGGAGCGAAACAATTTAGATCTGAACACAGGCACGGGTTCATTCGACTATGACTTGGCCGAGCGATCTGAATACATCAAGAGGCTCACAGAAGCGGGGGCACTGTCTCGGACTGAGGGGAACAGCGATTTCCTGACGCTCTCCACCAACGACTCGCGCTGGGAGATTCGGCTGCCTCGTAATGCGGGGGCAGGAGAGTGGAGAATCCGACCGTTGTGAAAACGCCGAACAAATCAGACCAGCCAACCTCGCTGCGCTCGGTGGCTAACTTCGAGCGTTCGCCAATAAAATATGCGCGCTCTTCTTTCAGCCATGACTCTAATGAGCGTGCTGCTCGTCTCAGGCTGCGGCTTCGTCCATGATGAGCACATTACTGGGCCTTATCGTTTGATCGCGGTGGACGTGGATAACCAGATGAGCATTTCCTATGATCTGGGAGACGGATCGGCGGTAGGCAGGATTAATGAGACTGTCTTCGCTTTCGGCTTTGACGAGCGGTTCATCGTAGCGAAGCAGAATCCGAACGGTGATCGAAGCGTCACGAATTTCTTCTACCTCGATATGACCAAGGACAGCAAGTATGCGGATCCAACGGACAGCGTTACTGGTCCACTCACTGAGAAGGAATTTGAATCCGAGGCGAAGCTTTTGAATCTCCCAAAGTTTTCACGGATCTTAACGGCACTCGAATGAAGAAGGCTAACACGTCAGTGGTGGCAACGGCGGACAACGCTGCTGGTTCGCTTCGCTCTGGACGCCTCAGCACCGCCGTGACACACCTCAAACGTTCGGTGTAATCAATGTCAGCTCTCGCCACATCTATTGATCGCAAGCTACGAGGTCTCTATCCCCACCCCAGCAAGAGAAGAGCCGCGTTGAACGAGCTTCTGCGTTACGGTATTTCCTCAGACGAGCCGGAGCCGGAGCGTGTCAGGTTGGCCATATTGAGGTTGGCGGGTAGCGACCCAGATGAACTTAAGAAGACGGTTGACGGTGCCAAAGAAGATTGGGAAGACATTGTTAGCTGGGCCGAGCGACCTCGTGAGACACGTTGCCATCTCGGAAATCACAAGCTGCATGAAAACCAGAGGCGGAAGATTCAGCAAGAAGACCGCGATGAATGGAACAGTTGGCTTGCTTGAAATCGCCGGAACGCCGAACCAACCGGCTGCACCGAACGCCGGGATCGCGTCTCGGTTGACAATCGGACATCATTGCCCCGGCGTCGGTGATCCGGAGCGCTCGGCAAACATTAGGACTCTCCTATCGAAGCTGTTTTTTTCTTTTGCGCTTTACAGCGAACGTTCGAGACACGATAGGAGACAGATTGATGAGCGATACCCTTGAAACGGCATACGTTGTTCCGCGCTGGAAGACCTACCTTGTGGCATTGCTGTTCGCCACTCCGGCGACAGCGTCCTGGCTCTTTGCGCGAACGTACATCTTTCCAAAGTTGATGGCGGTGTGCCACGACATAGGCCCGGTACCTGGCAAAGTGGCGGAGATTCTGAACACGACGCGTGTTCTCTTTGGGAATGCCTTGGTTCCGATTGTGGTGTGTGCTGCTATTCTTGTTCTGTTGGAGTGGCGCGGAGGCGGGTGGGGGCGCTATCGGAGGTCCGCGCTTGGAATCCTCGCATGGCTCATCACCCTCTTCGTCTTCCTCGCGATGACTTGGCTGAGCATCAGTTGGGCAGTCGTCGCCCCCTTGGTGAGACATCCTTAGAGGGCGAGGTGTCAGCAGCGAGAAGCGAAACGGGAACGAAGAATCTCGAACAAGCGGCTGCAGACTAGCTAGCTGCGCTCGCAGTCTGAGTCGCGCCGTTCGGAAAAAACCACCCCACTTAATATCAATATGAAGAATCCCTTGCCTTTTGCGTTCGGAATTGCGGCCGGCGACGCGATCTACCAAGTCGTCCGCCATGGCCTATATAATGTCGACTGGTTCAAGGTCGGTTTCATGTTTGTGTTCTGCGCGCTAGTCCTTGCCGTCGTCTCAAAGCTCCGATCGCCGAAAGCAGAGAAGTAGGAGGCCGAACCAGCGGTCACAGCGCAACGGCTCTATCATGTCTCTTTTAACCTCAATATCCGCGGTTCGCCGTGGTTGACCCGGATCGTTCGCATCGCTCTCCTTGGGGATGCTTGTCTGGACCGATCGTCATCGGCCTGCGGCCGCTGAAGTCTTAGCCGAAGCGCCCGAATCTCGGGCAATCTTGTCCGCGACGCGCATGCCGCCGTTCTGAGGCGGGAGAATGGTCAACGCACCATTTACACCGGAGATACCGATTTCCATCGTTTCCCCTTTTTTGCATATGATTGATTCATTGACGGAAACACGACGCACCAGCAGGTCCGAGGCGGGTGGTGTCCCACGCCGCTGACTTGCAATTCAGGCGCCCGAACGCGAGCCTTGAGAGTCAGTCCATAACGCAAATATGAACTACGCCCCGATTCTTTTCTCTGCTTTGTCGCGCTTGCAGCGGGGGCGGTTGTGTCTGCGGCTGCCCGATGGATCGGAAAAGATTTTTGGCGGGGCGGGGGATGAGCCGCGGGCGGAGATACTTGTGAAGGATGCCGCTTTTTTCCGTGCGTGTGTGCTCGGTGGGCCGGTGGGTTTCGGCGAGGCTTACATGGACGGATTGTGGGAGACGGACGACTTGGTCGGGGTGATTGCCTGGTTTATCGGCAATGCGGACGAGTCGACCGTGTTGGAGGGCTCGGGGAAGACCGACCGGCGGATCGGGCTGATGAATTTTGTGCACCGCGTGGCGCACCAGTTGCGACCGAACAGCCTGCGCACAAGCCGGCGCAACATTCGCGAGCACTACGACCTGAGCAATGAATTTTTTGCGCTCTGGCTGGATCCGACCATGACCTATTCGGCGGCCTATTGGGACCAGCCGGGAGCGACCCTCGAGCAGGCGCAGGTCCGCAAATACGATGTGCTCTGTCGCAAGCTGCGGCTGCAGCCATCCGACCACGTGCTCGAGATCGGCAGCGGGTGGGGCGGCTTCTCCATGCATGCGGCGCGCCACTTCGGTTGTCGCGTGACGACGGTGACCATTTCGCAGGCGCAGTTTGACGAGGCCTCGCGGCGGATCGCGGCGGCCGGATTATCGGACCGCATCGATTTGCGTTTGCAGGACTACCGTGAACTGCGCGGACGGTTCGACAAAATCGCCTCGATTGAAATGCTCGAGGCCGTGGGAGACAAGTTTCTCGACGGTTATTTCGCGCAATGTCACCGGCTGCTGGCCCGCAAGGGTCTGCTCGGTTTGCAATACATCACCTGTCCGGATGCGCAATACGAGGTGCTGCGGCGCGGGACGGACTTCATCCAACGTCACATCTTCCCGGGCTCGCTGCTCAACAGCATCGGTCGGGTGATTACGGCGCTGAACAAGACGGGTGACCTTTTTCTGCATGACTTGGACGACATGGGTCCGTATTACGCCCGGACCTTGCATGTCTGGCGGGAGAATTTCCACCGGGTACTCGACGCGGTGCGGGAGCAGGGCTTCGACGCAACCTTCATCCGCAAGTGGGATTATTATCTGGCTTATTGCGAAGCGGCCTTTGCCACGCGGCACATCAGCGTGGTCCAAGCCGTTTACACCCGGGCGGACAACGAGACGTTGGATCGTTCGACGGGATTGAGCAGGGGGTGCTCGTGATGCCGGAGTGGGGAGAGTTCTGGCGGCTGATGGCGTTCGCGCTGGCCATTCCGTTGATCATGATGGCCGGGGTGTGGCTCCTCGCGCGGATTCTGAACAACGCGGGGATCGTCGATATTTTCTGGTCATACGGGTTCATTCCCGTCGCCGCGGTCTGTGCGGTGCTGGGCCATGGCGACGGGACGCGCAATTTTCTCCTCGTCCTCATGGTCGCGATTTGGGCCGCGCGGCTGGGGACTTATTTGCTCATCCGTGTGGCCAAACACCATCCCGAGGAGGATGGACGCTACGCGGCGCTCAGGGCGCAGTTTCCGAATCACACCTGGGCGATGTTCTTCGGATTCTTCGAGGCGCAGGCGGTGCTCATCGCGTTGCTGAGCGTGCCGTTTGTGCTGGTTTTTGTGAACCCGGCGCCGGCGTGGGGGGTATTCGAGTATGCAGGCGTGATAATTTGGCTGGTGGCCATCGCCGGTGAATCCTTGGCCGACGCGCAGTTGAACGGCTTTCGGGCCGATCCGGCCAACAAGGGCCAGACTTGCCGAGTCGGGTTGTGGCGTTATTCGCGTCATCCGAATTATTTTTGCGAATGGCTGGTCTGGGTGGCGTATTTTGTTTTCGCCTTGGGCTCGCCGGGTGGGTGGATAGCGGTTTATGCTCCTGCGCTCATGTATTTATTTTTGACCAAAGTAACGGGTATCAAAGCCACGGAGGAGCACGCGGTGCGCAGCCGTGGGGCCGATTATTTGGAGTATCAGCGGACAACGAACGCGTTCTTCCCGTGGTGGCCTCGAATCTGACTGCAGCGATGAGTTTTCTCGACCGCATTCTGGAAAAAGACCTCCTGCCGGATTTTGTCATCCGCGCGGGGATCAATCAGTTGCTTGCGCGCAAGCTCAAGGACGAAAACCG
The DNA here is from genome assembly GCA_044343805.1 of Chthoniobacterales bacterium. Taxonomy (GTDB): domain Bacteria; phylum Verrucomicrobiota; class Verrucomicrobiia; order Chthoniobacterales; family JACTMZ01; genus JACTMZ01. The sequence goes on from JBIJDZ010000011.1 coordinate 5,460, forward strand.
TGGCGGCGTCGAGGCGCAGCAGAAAGCTTTGATGGATTTCGTGCGAGAGCTGAAATCGATGCCGATTGCCATCAAAACCGGCGAAGCCAACGAGCAGCATTACGAGGTTCCCACGGAATTCTTCAAATTGGTGCTGGGGCCGCGCATGAAATACAGCAGCGGGCTCTGGCCTGGGCGTCATACGACGTTCGAGGAGTCCGAAGAGGTCATGCTCGCGCTTTGTGGCGAGCGGGCGCAGTTGCAGGATGGTCAACGGGTGCTGGAGTTGGGTTGTGGCTGGGGTTCTCTGACTCTGTGGATGGCGGAGAAGTATCCGAACTCGCAAATCTTGGGCGTATCAAACTCCCGGACGCAGAGAGAATACATCATGGCCGAGGCGGCGCGGAGGGGTCTGGCCAATGTGGAAATCCACACGGCGAATGTGGCGGAACTGGATCTGCCCCGGGAAGATTTCGACCGCGTGGTCTCGGTCGAAATGTTCGAGCACATGAAAAACTACGAACAGCTCCTGCGCAAGGTGGCGTCCTGGATGAAGCCCGGCGGCATGCTGTTCGTGCACATTTTCACGCACCGGACGCTGGCTTATCATTTCGAGGGGAAGGATACGAGCGACTGGATCACGCGCTATTTCTTCGAGGGGGGCACGATGCCGTCCGACGACCTGCTCACCTATTTTCAAGACGATCTCAAACTGCGCGATCACTGGTGTGTGAACGGAACCCATTACGCACGGACCTCCGAGGCGTGGCTGGCCAATATGGACAAGAACGCAGCCGTGATCACTCCGATCCTCGAACGCACTTACGGGGCGGAGAACGTGACCAAGTGGCGGGTCTATTGGCGGGTGTTTTTCATGGCCTGCGCGGGGCTGTGGGGTTACCGCTGCGGTGAGGAGTGGATTGTTTCGCATTATCTTTTCGCCAAGTGAAAACCTTTGCCATCCTCGGTATCTCTTGCTTGATGGTCTTTCCGGTCCGGGCGGCGGGAGAGTGGATCGAGCAGGGTGACAATCTCGACCGCCAGTTCAAGTCGGCCGAGGCTTTGGCGGCCTACAAAAAAGCGGCCGAACAGCAGCCTAATGATGCCGATGTACAGCGCAAAATTGCCAAACAGTATGTCGAGTTGGTGCTCGATGCGCCGAGTCGCAAGGAGAAAGTCAGGCTGGCCCAGCTCGGGTACGACCATGCGCTCAAAGCCAAAGAATTAGAGCCCGGCAATGCAGAGGTTCGGCTGACGGTTGGCATAGCTGCCGGTCGTCTGGCTTTTTACACCAGCGATCCGCGGCGCAAAATGGAACTCTCGCAAGTGACCCGGAACGAGGCGCTGGAGGCGGTCAAATTGCGGCCCCGCTACGCTTTGGCGTGGCATGTGCTCGGTCGTTGGCATTACGAGCTGGCGAATCTCAACGGATGGCTGCGCATGCTGGCCGAAACCATCTACGGCCGACTGCCGCCGGCTTCGAATGAAGAAGCCGTCCGTCATCTCCAAAAAGCGGTCGAGCTGGAACCAAACAACGCGATTTTTCACGCTGAGCTGGGGCGGGCTTATCTGGCGGTCGGGCGCAAAGACGAGGCCAAGCGCGAGCTGCTCAAATCACTGACCCTTCCGCAGCGCAACCGTGATGATGCCGAGGCGCAAAGCCGGGCCAAACAAGCACTGCGGGGTCTCTGATTTTATGGCGGATAAAAAAATTCTCATCTTCACGACGGGTTTCGGCGATGGCCACAACTCGGCGGCGCGCAACATCCGCGATGCTTTTTCCGCGATGCCCGGCTACGAGGCCGAGGTGCACGATCCCTACAGCGAGGTCAACCCGCGCGTTTCTGGATTGCTGCGCGTTGCCTACAATCTCTCCATCCAGCGGGTGCCGGTGACTTGGAAAGCGTTTTTCTGGCTTTATGACAAGACGCCCGTTTTCGACTGGACTTTGCCCACGCTGGCCAAGCTCGAGAGGGCGATGGGCCAATTGCTGAGGGAAAAAAAACCGGCGGCGGTCATCACCACCTATCCTGTTTACAGCTACCTGCTGCGGAGTCTGATGGAGAGGGGCGAGGCGCCATCGTGTCCGCATTACATGGTGGTGACCGATTCCATTGTGATCAACCGCGTATGGAACCGTGCGCCGGCGGATTGGATTCTCGTCGCCAATGAGCCGACCGCCGCGGCCATGGCTGCCGCGGGAACCGATCCGGCCAAGATCAAAGTGCTCGGTTTTCCGGTGAGTCCGCGCTTTGAAGAATTGGCGACGCGGCCGTTGCCGTCCGGTCCGCCATGGAAGATACTCTACTTGCCTTCGGCCAGCCGCCGTACGGTCTCGCAAGTGGTTCGGGGGTTGACGTCTTTACCCGGTGTCCAGCTCACCGTGGTAACTGGGCGGCACAAGCATTTGCACTCGTTTTTGCAACGACTCGACCTCCCGATGAGTGCCTTCACTCTCCATGGATGGACCGACCGGATGCCCGAGTTGCTGGCCGAGAGTCATTTGTTCATCGGCAAGGCCGGCGGGGCCATTGTGCAGGAGACCATGGCGATTGCCCGCCCGATGATCATCAGCCATGTTGTGGCCGGGCAGGAAGAAGGCAATGTGACTTTGCTGGCCGATCTGCAGGCGGGTGCCTTGGCTACGACGCCCGAGGCGATTGTCGAAACCGTCCGCCGGGCCATGCTGGGAAACAACGGTGCCGAATGGGGGCGCTGGCGGGAAAATCTGCTGCGGGTGAGCCATCCGGCGGCGGCCCGCCAAACGGCCGAACTGGTTGCCGCCAACCTGTCCTAAAACGTCCCGTAATAAGCCACCGGAGGATAGGTCGCGGGGCGGCCCGACCACGCCATGAGGCGCTCCGCATCATTGAAGATGTGCTGCGTCTTGCTGCCGAGTTGCACCAAGATAACTTCTCGGCCGTTGACACGACCGCTGGAAACAAGGCAACGGCCGGCCGCATTGGTGAAACCCGTTTTCATGCCATTGTAAACCGTCGAGCGGTCGAGAAGTTTGTTGGTTGCTTTGAGCACGGTGACGCGACCGTTGTTGTGACGGAAAATGGTCTGCCGCTGGAGCATCATACGGCGCAGATCCGGGTTCCGGTAAGCGCGGTGGGCCACCCGGGCGATGTCGCGGGCCGTGGAGTATTGGTTGGCCGGAAGGCCGTGGCTGTTGAGAAAAAGGGAATCGCGGGCGCCGAGGGACCAGGCGGTGCTGTTCATGCTGCGGGCAAACTCCTCTTCACTGCCGCTGTGGTCGCGGGCCAGCGCGGCACAGGCATCATTGCAGCTTTTGACCATGATGGCTTCGAGCAGGCTGCGGCGGCTGTAGCGTTCGCCCGTGCGCAGCCCCAGCTTGGTCGGTTCGACGCGGGTATCCTCGGGCTTGATGGTGATCAAACCGTCGAGATGGCCCCGGCGGGCGACCAGAAGACCGGTGAGGAGCTTTTGCGTGCTGGCCACGGGGCGGCGCACGTCGGCATTTTTTTGGAAGATCACCTCGCCGGTGTTGGCATCGATGAGAATGGCGGATTGGGCCTGCAGGTCAGGGGCCGAAGCGGGCCACACGGGAGTGGCGTGGGCGGGGGCGGTGGCGACGGGGACGGGTGCCGGTTCCGCTCGTCGGATCTGGGTTGAGGCGTTCGGGGTTACGGCGCAACCGTTCAGCAGAACCGCGGCCGCCAGCACGGTAACGTGGTGGATTTTCATTTGCGCGGATGTTTTTCCACAAGGGCATAGGCATTGTGGTTGTGGATGCTTTCGAAATTCTCCGCTTCGACCCGCCACCAGGTGATGCGCGGGTCGGTGTCCACTTCTGCGGCAATGCTGCGGACAAGATCCTCGACAAAAACCGGGTTGGCATAGGCGCGTTCCGTGACGGCTTTCTCATCCGGCCGTTTGAGCACGCTGTAGAGTTCACAGCTGGCGGCGCGTTCGGCCATGGCGACCATCTCGGCAAGAGGGATGGTTTCTTGGGCGCGCAGTGAGAGGGTGACTTGTCCGCGCTGGTTGTGCGCTCCGGCGGCGCTGATGGCTTTGGAGCAGGGGCACAGGGTGGTGACATTGACGATGGCCGTGCTGACAAGATCGAAGATGTTTTCGTCGGCCGTCGCGCTGAAGCGGGCGGTATAATCGACGAGCCCGGGCGCGCCGGTGACCGGGGCTTTTTTGCCGAGGAAGAAGGGAAATTCGAGTTCGAGATGGCCCCTTTTGCTGTGCAGGCGGGCGATGAGGGAGCGCAGCAGGTGTTCGATGTCTTCGGGGTGAAGCACGGGCCCGTGCGATTGCAACACTTCGAGAAAGCGGCTCATGTGCGTGCCTTTGAATTGATGGGGCAGATCGACCGTAAGCTGGACCGTGGCGATGGTGCTCTGCGAGTCGCCGGGTGAAGTGGAGACTTGAATGGGAAAACGGAGGTTTTTCACGCCGACGCGGTCGATGTGGATGCGCCGGTGGTCCGGTTCGCTCTGCGTGTCGCGCAGGGCCGGGAGAGCAGCGTTTTCGTCGGGCTGTTTCATGGGTGCCGGGAGCTTAGACGCAGACGGGCCGTGGCGCAAAAATGATTTGTCCGGTTTGCTCACGGAAGTGAATGAGCTAATCTGCAGCGCTGTGCAAAAGCTGACCGTCAACGAAATCTATCTATCTGTGCAAGGCGAGAGCACTTGGTCGGGATTGCCCTGTGTTTTTATTCGGCTGACATTTTGTGACTTGCGCTGCACTTACTGCGATACCGAATACGCTTTTTATGAAGGTAAAAAAAAGCCTCTCGAGGAGATTGTGGAACAAGTGCGGGGCTTCGGATGTCCTTTGGTCGAAGTGACCGGCGGCGAGCCGCTCTTGCAGCCAAACTGCCTCCCTCTGCTGGCCATGCTGTGCGAAGCAGGCTTCACCGTGCTGCTCGAGACCAGCGGAGCCCACGATATCGCGCCGGTCGATCCCCGGGTGCACCGCATCATGGATTTGAAAACGCCTTCGAGCGGAGAGTGCGGGCGAAACCTTTACGCCAATATCTCTCACTTGACCGGGCGGGATGAAGTGAAGTTCGTGATCGGATCGCGAGAGGATTATGTGTGGACGCGGGAAAAGATGGCGGAGTATGACCTGTCGGAGAGGGTGGGTGCGGTTCTTTTGAGTCCGATTTTCGGGAAAATCGCTCCGGCCGATATCGTGTCGTGGATGTTGGAGGACAAACTGCCGGCGCGCTTCCAGCTCCAGATGCATAAATTTATCTGGGAGCCGCGGGCGCGGGGTGTCTGACCGTTTGCCGCGGGAGGTTCCGGGCGCTACAAAGGCGGGTATGAATATCACGTTGAGTAAAATTTTTCATTTCGAAGCGGCCCATACTTTGCCGAACGTGCCCCCCGATCACCAATGTGCCCGCATGCACGGGCATAGTTACAAGATCGAGGTGTCGGTGACCGGTCCGGTGGATGAGCAGAAAGGATGGCTGATGGATCATGCCGAGATCAGCCGCGTGGTGAAACCGCTCATTGCCCGGCTTGATCATCGTTATTTGAACGAGATTCCCGGGTTGGAAAATCCGACTTTCGAGCAATTGGCGGGATGGTTGTGGAGGGAGTTGAAGCCGCAGTTGCCCTGCCTGAGCGAGATCATCATTCACGAGACCCCGACCTCGCGTTGCATTTACCGCGGTGACTAACGGCGACTGGTGATCTCTTGCACGCGGGCCACGAGAAACCGGCTCAGCAAAAGATAAAGCAAAAGCATCGGGAAGGTGACCAAGAGAGCTCCCGCGCCGAAGAGTCCACCGTGGCCCGGCGAAGCGCTCATCTGCAGTTCGCGCAAGCCGAGCGGGAGAGTGAAAAGTCTCGAATCCTGCAAAATAATAGCCGCCACGACGTATTCATTCCACGATGCGGCGAAGGAAAAGAGGGCGGTCACAGCCAAGCCCGGGGCGGCCACGGGAAGGACGACCCGACGGAAGGTTTCCGACGGGGTGCAGCCGTCCATCGCGGCGGCTTCCTCGATAATTTCCGGTATGCTGTCATAGTAGCTTTTCATTTGCCAGATGCTGAAGGGCAGCACGGTGGCGAGATAGATCAGGCCGAGGCCCAAGAAGGTGTTCACCAACTGGAGCTGCGAGAGGATGATGAAGATCGGCAGCAGCAGCATCGTGGCGGGAAAGATTTGGGTGACGAGGAGGGTGTTGAGCAGGGCCCCTCGGGCAAAAAAACGAAATCGGGAGATGGCGTATCCGGCGGTGGCGGCAAGGATGACTCCGATCACCGTAACGGCCAGAGCAACCAGGAGCGAATGGGCGAGCCAGAGAGCAAAGTCGGTGCCGGTCATCAAGCGATAAAAATTGTCGAGGTTTGGCGAGGATGGAAAACGCCAAGCAGAGCTTTGTCCCGCTCCCGCCGGTTCCAAAGCCAGCACCATGATTTGCCAAAGGGGCACGAGGACGAGCAGAAGGGTGGCAGCCAGAACTGCGTAAGAGGCGAACTTGCGCGGCCATGCATGATGCCATTTGAATGCGGAAAGTCCGGGAGAGGGTGTGTATCGGGTGGCTTTCACAAGATATGACGGTAGCAGCAGAGAACATGCTAAGCTGGCCGGCAAGGAAAGAAGCGCGCTCCTTGACACCATCATGGCGGAAGTTTCAGATGCTCCTTGGTTATGCGCCCCTTTTTTTCCGCCCCACTATTGCTGTTGGCGGTTTTTTTTGCATCCTCCGGTGCCGGTTTTGGCTTCGACGCCGCAGGTGCGGATGAAGTGCGTTATGGAATCACGAAATCTTCGGAAGGTTTGGATATCCGGGTGCTGGGAGCCGGTGTCGATCGTCCGAATCAGTCAGTGTTTGTGGCGCTGCGCCTCGGTGATGGCCCCGGCGCCTCGCTGCTGCCGTCCGAGAAGGGAATGGAGGGGGCCCCGGTGTGGCTGCCGTTTCAGGCCGACATGTTGCTCGTGGCCAGAAGCACCGGCGACGGGGTGGAGACTTTTGCAAGGCGCTGGAAAAATTTTCATTGGGAAGCGAGGGAAACGGGTGCAGGTCACTTCACTGCGACGGCCGAGCCGGCGCAAATACAGCTGCGCGTGCCCCAAAAAACTTTGGGCAAAGCGTCGCGTATTGATCTGGCTGTTTACCTGAAAGATCTGGCGGCTGAGGAGGGGATGGGACGTTTTTACGGAGCTATGGACAAGACCGTGCCATCCGGATCAGGGGAACGGACCTTGAGGAATTACCTCTCGATCCTTTCCGGAAAAGACGGGGAGACTTATGATTGGCACAGCAGGATTTCGGCGGATGCGCCCAGAATGCGTGTTTACCAATTGATGCCGCGTTTGTTCGGTAACACGAACTTGACCCGGGTGCCGAACGGGACTTTGGCGCAAAACGGCTCAGGCAAGTTCGCTGATCTGGATGCCGCCGCGCTGGCGGAAATCCAAGGCATGGGCTTCACCCACATTTGGCTGACTGGAGTGCTGCGGCAGGCGTCTGGTACAGTCTATGAATCGCTCGATTTGCCGGGAGATGATCCTGATGTGCTGAAGGGGTTGGCCGGAAACCCTTTTGCTATTCGTGATTACTTCGATGTATCGCCGGACTATGCGGATGATCCGTCCAAGAGGCTTGAAGAATTCAAAGCGATGGTCGATCGAATCCATCAGAAAGGTCTCAAGGTACTCATCGATTTTGTGCCCAATCACGTGGCGCGCGGCTATCAGTCGGTAGTGAAGCCCGAAATTGACTTTGGTGGTCTGGATGACCGCACGAAGTTTTTCCACCCGAAAAACAATTTTTTCTACCTGGATAGATCCGGTAACAGCGACGGAGGTGTGCCGCCATTGCGGCTTCCCACGACAGATGGTGACGGACGCCCGACGAGTCCGACGGGGCAAGCTTTGGGTGAAGCCGATGGTTTGCTCGCAACGGAGAGGGAGTTGGGTCGGGTTACCGGCAATAATATCGCCAGTTGGACCCCGGCAGCCGATAGTTGGTATGACACGATAAAGTTGAATTACGGCTGGAACTTTGCCGAGCCAGCATCAGAGGCGCGCTTCTTTCCCAATTCGGCCGCTCCCGATCTGCCGGTTCCCGATACATGGGGGAAAATGGACGCAGTCATAGCTTGGTGGCAAGGTATGGGCGTTGATGGTTTTCGCGTGGATCATGCCTCGATGGTCCCGCCGGAGTTCTGGCGTTGGTTGATGGCCCGAGCGAAAGCGCGGAATCCGCAGGTTGTCTTTATTGCTCACACTGGCCGCGAAAAAAAGGCATGGGTTCCAAGCGGCGATGCGATGGTGGCTGCAATCACCATGGGGGATGCCGGATTGGAGTTGCTCGATGCCGGTTTTGCCGCGGTCGAGGACTCGTCGGTCTATGAGGCTATGCGCGGCGTGTATGCACCCGAGGGTTCGGCCAATGACATCGACAAGCATCTGCCGCACTCTTTTGTTTTCGAAAACATGGTGCTTTATGCGGAGAACCATGAAACGGTGCGTTTGGCGTCGCGCGCCGCGTGGGGCGGTCACGGTATGGCGGTGGGTCGCCCGGTTTCGGCACTGATTTACGGTCTCTCGGTCGGGCCGGTGTCGCTGTATCATGGGCAAGAAGTTGGGGAGAGAGCCGAAGGTGTCGAGGGATTCGGCAGCGATGACGGCCGAACATCAATTTACGACTACTGGTCGATGCCGGAGTTTTCGAAGTGGGTCAACGAGGGTAAATTTGATGGCGGACTTTTGTCGGACGAGCAGAAATCTTTGCGCGATTTTTACCGGCGCTTGCTCGCGGTCCTTGCCATGCCGGCTTTCCGCCGCGGGGGATTTTATCCGTTGAATCCCGATAATTCAGACAACAAGGCTTACGGAGCCGCGGACGAAGCAGTTTCCGGGAGATGGCTTTACGGGTATCTGCGTTACGATGCGGCCAGCGGGCAGCGCGTGCTGGTGGTTGTCAACCTGCACCCGAGTGCATCGATGAAAGATGTGCGTATCAGGATATCCCAGTCGGCCATGCGTTTTCTCGGATGGGATGCTCTGGCCGGGTCGAAAACAGCAACCGTGACCGGGGTGGATCGTCTGGGCGATATGCCCGAGGACGCCATGGAGTGGGCTGCCAGACCTGCGGAAATGGAAAAATCCGGGTTGCTGATCAAAAAAATTCCCCATTCGACGGCAGCTTATTATGAGTTGGTCTCGCCCTCATTAAGCGGCTTGCCCGCACGCTGACCATGTTCACCCGTCCCTTTCGCTCATCTTTGTTCCTGTGGACTGTCTCGGGCATTGTTTGGACGATGCCCGTGGTTGCTCAGACGGATGGCGAGCAGAGTCTGCGTAGTTTCCTCGGGTGGATTCCCCTGCAGCCTGTCACGGCCGGACAGCAAATCACCATCGATATGCACCGGTTTTATTTTTCATCTCCGGAGGTCAATGAGCGCATGGTGGTGGTGGACTCGCCTGATGGACGATACGAGGCGCAGTTCGACGAGTCCTCATTCGAGCTGAATGTTGCCGTCGATAAAAATGCCACGGGTCTGATTGAAATACCTCTGCAGGTCTTTGCCCGTGCCGATGCAGGAGATGCCGCTTTGGGCCGCAAAGACACCGGAGTCGGTGTCAGCCAGGAGAATGTCGCTGACCGCCCTTTGCTTGAGGCGGTCCTGCTCGTCGGGGTTCAGCCGGCCGACGGCTACACATTCGTTTACCGCGCACCCGGTCGTTCGGCCGGGAATGTCAGTGTAATCGGCGCTTTCAATCGTTGGGATGAGAAGTCGCATGTCATGAAGTCTGTCGGCGAAGGTGTCTATGAGTTGTTCGTGCGCCTGCCGCCCGGGTCGCACCCCTACCAGTTTGCGCTCGATGGAAGGAGGGTTCTCGATCCCGAGAACCCTGAGGAATTCAAAGACAGTTCGGACGTTGCGAGTTCGCTCGCGCGCGTGGGAAAAACGGACCGCGGCGATCCGCCGGTTGTTTTTGCGCAGGAGGCCGCTGATGGTCGGGTGGTTTTCCGGGTGGTGCCTGGCTTTGCCAAAGTTGAGCAGATTTCCACAGTGCTGCAATTGCCGGATGGCAACAGCCGGTCTGTTCGGCACAAGATGGAGGATCAGGTGGTGACAGTCGATGTGGCTGATGCGCCCGAGGGCTCTTGGGTGCGGGTGGTTGCGGCTGACACGATGGGGAACATAAGTAACGCAGCCAGGGTGCCGGTGCGTCCGATCGAAGGGTTTCTGTGGCAGGACGGAATTGTTTACCATGTCCTGACGGACCGGTTTGAAAACGGCGACACTGGTAACGACGGGCCACTGACAGACGAGCGGATCTCACCGGCAGCCAACTTTCAAGGTGGCGACTTTTCGGGCATCAGCAAAAAAATTGCGGAGGGATACTTCCGGGACATGGGAGTCAATGTGCTCAGGCTCGGCCCGGTGCTGCGAGGAGCCGATGTGGCACTGGATGATGCCGGCAACCCGGGCTCTTTGCTTGCGGCATATGACGGGCGTGCTCCGGTCTCGCATGAGGAGGTAGAGCCTCGTTTTGGCGGGGAGGGTGGGTTGGTCGACTTGATGGCCTCCGCCAAAGCGGCGAATTTGCGGGTGGTGGCCGACTGGCAACTCCATCACGTCCATCTTGAGCATGCATTGCTCAAGCAGCAGCCCGGGTTTTTCTTCAAACGTGGCCGCTTGAACGAGGAGTGGGCGCGTCGGTTTGATTACGACAATCCCGAGGCGGTGAAATTCGTGATCTCACATGCGGTGAACTTTGCCCGAAAATTCGCTTTCGACGGTTACCGGGTGGAGCAGGTTGATGAGGTCAGTCGCGGATTTTGGTGGCAATACCGTGCAGCTGTGCGCAAGGCCGTGGACCCCGCTCGCAAATCTCCTTTTTACACCCTCGGAGAGACTAATCAGAACCGGTCGGCCATTGCCGGTTTTGTCGGACCGAACATGCTTGATGGTCAGGTTGATTTGCCGCTTTACCGGACTTTGGTTGAAGTCTTCGCTGAGGGAGCTGCCAATATGTCGGATCTGGAAAGATCTCTGGCAGAATCAGAGATGATCTACGGAAAAGAATCCATCATGTCACCATCGCTTGGCGCTCCTGACTTGCCGCGTTTTATGGCATGGGCCGTGGGAGAAAAGGGACAGCCCGGTGAAGCCGCGCCGACCGCCGAAGCGTATTTGAAATTGAAGTTGGCTCTAACTTTTTTGATGTCGATCGATGGCGCGCCCTCGATTTTTTACGGCGACGAGATTGGCCTGGGTGGTGCCTCGGCTCCGGAAAGTCACCGTATGATGCGTTGGGATAGAGAACCCACAAGCGAAGAGAGATCGGTGCGAGAGCACTTCGCCAAGGTGGCGACGACACGCGGCAAACATCCGGCTATGCGCTACGGCAGCCGGAGACGGCTGGTGGCTGAAGGGCATCGCTACGCATTTGTGCGTGCTCACCTGGGCGATGCCGTGCTGGCCGTCTGGAACCGGGGACTCGCCCAGACGGAGTTTTCGCTGCGGGTGGCACCCGAGATGCCGGATGGGGATTACGTCGATACGGTCTCCGGACAGAAAATTCATGTCACGGGTGGACGCGCCAAATTCCGGTTGGGACCGCAATCGTCAGCGTTGTTTGTCGCACCGTAGACCGCGGGTGCGTTAGCCCGGGAGATTGCGCCAAACGAAGAGCACAATCGTCGCGAGAAGCAGGCAGAGCAGCAGGAATTTGATCTGAGCCAAGCGGGCCTCGGGCTTGCGCCGCCGGTATTGTCGTTTGTTGAGCCGTGTTTTGCCGCCGGGAAACAAATGATCTTCCGGGCGGGGCATGTTGATCGTGGCGAAATTGTTTATTCGCGTGCGACGCTCCGGTTCAGGTTTGGGGCGGGAGGGTTTCTGTTTTTGTCGCAGGGCTTTTTCCGCTTCGGCCATTTCGCGCATGATGCGCTCCTGTTCCTCTTGCAAGCGCCGGACGTGATTGGAGAGGGGGTTCGAAGTGCGGCGGGGCATGGTGCTTAGCTCGATGCAAGTTGCAGGAACCAAAGAAGCAATCCGATGAGTCCAAGGGCCGACAGAGGCAAGGTGAAAGCGAATCCGGCCATCATCCAATAACCGAAGCTATGACCGCCACCGATGTGGTCGCTTTCGTAGGGGCTGGTTCCTCCGGCATTTTCATCGGAGGCCACTTGGGCCTGGGCTTTGACGTAAATCGACCGGGCGTCCTCCACTATGCCAATGGCACGCGAGAGCTCCTTGGTCAGCTCCGCTGGGGACCAATCCTTGGGATTGATGGCCTCCAGCTCATGCAAATATTCGGTGAAATTGGCTTGGACATTTTTGAGGATTTCCAAGCGTTTGAGCGTCTGGTCGGTTTCGCGTTGGATGCCGACAAGTGAGGACGTGAATTTGTCGACCATCTCGTCGCGGCCCGTGTCGAATTGCTCTTGGCGACGGCTGAGTTCCTCAAGCTTGTGCTTTTCGCGCTCCAGTTGCTCGGCTTGGCGTTTGAGTGCGATCAGCCGTTCTTGGGCTTGGGCTACTTGGTCATCAATTTGTTCGACGGAGGGCGCCTTGGCAGCTTCGTCGAGATCCAGAAAGTCTTCGCGGGGTGATCTTGGGTCAGGCATTTTCGGTCTCCGACCGGAAGGTAGTTTTACCTTGGCGGCAGAGGCGAGGAAAAATTCAGCGCCCCGGAGCCATTTCGAGAAGAAAGCCTTTCAAGTAAGCCGACTCGGGTAGTCCGAGAATCACCGGGTGGTCGGCGCGTTGTTGGTAATGCTCGCGGAGGCGGGCGGTTCGTCGCGCGTCCACCATGGCATCGAGGATGGTGTCGAGGAAGTTGGGGGCTGACACATGGTGTGAACAGCAGAAGGTGGCGAGCAGGCCGCCGTTGCCCAGCAGATGAGCGGCGCGGAGATGGATTTCTTTGTAGCCGCGCATGGCATCGTGGAGCCGCGATCGGTCGCGGGTAAATGAAGGGGGGTCGAGGATGACCAAATCATATTGATCGCCGCGAATGGTGGCGGATTTGAGCCAGTCGAAGACGTTGGCTTCTTCGACTTTTAGCTCAACGTTGTTGCGCTGGGCGTTGGATCTGATGGCGCTGCAGGCGTCGCCGGAGATGTCGAGGGCGGTGACTTCGGCCGCTCCGGCGAGGGCGCAGGCGAGGGCGAAGCCCCCTTGGTTGCTGAAGCAGTCGAGGACGCGCAGGCCTTTGGCGCGTTGAGCGACGAGAGCGTAGTTGTCGGCTTGGTCGAGGTAGAGGCCGGTCTTTTGTCCGGCGGGTAGATCAAGGCCGAATTTGACGCCGGCGAGGATGACTTCCATCGGGCCGGGGGCTTGTCCGCGCAGGATGCCGGTATGTAAATCGAGGCCCTCAGCTTGGCGCACGGGAGCGTCGTTGCGTTCGACGAGGCACCGGGGGTTCATTAATTCCATGATGACGTCGGCAATGAGGTCTTTGCGTTGATCCATCGCGAGGGTGAGCGTCTGCAGGACGGCACAGTCGCCGTAGCGGTCGAGGATGAGGCCAGGGAGCCCGTCGCTCTCGCTCCAGACTTCACGCCGGGACTGCGGGTTTAATCCAAGTTTGTCGCGGTATTCCCCCGCCATGCGGAGGCGGCGTTGGAAAAAGTCCGCATCAAGTTCCTGTCGCTGCCGAGAGAAGCGGCGGGCGGGGATTTTCGAACGGCTGTTATAAATGGCGCTGCCGAGGAATCGATCCCGCTGGTCTTTCAGCCCGATGACGTCGCCGTCCTTGGGCGCGCCGGTGACTTTGAGCACTTCATTGTCGTGCACCCAGTCGTGGCCATGGAAAACCCGCGCGCGCGGGCGGACGATGATGCTGGCCATTTCAGTATTCCAACACGGCCTCGGGGCGGACCAAAGCGGCGTTGTCTCCGGGTTTTTCAGGGTATTCGAAGATACGGCCCTCGTAGTTCCGCAGGATGACCTTTTCTTTGTCGTGAAAAATCACGTAACCGGGGCTGACGGGAACTTTGCCGCCGCCACCGGGGGCATCGATCACGAATTGAGGAACGGCGTAGCCCGTGGTGTGTCCGCGCAGGGCCTCGATGATTTCCAGGCCTTTGGCCACGCTGGTGCGCAGATGGGCTGAGCCATGGATAAGATCGCACTGGTAAAGATAATACGGCCGCACTCGGCAGCGCAGGAGCTTGTGGATGAGCGTGCGCATGGTGTCGGCGTTGTCGTTGACGCCGGCCAGGAGGACGCTCTGGTTGCCGAGCGGGATGCCGGCGTCGGCGAGGCGGCCGAGGGCTTCGCGCACTTCGGTGGTGAGCTCGCGTGGATGGTTGACGTGCACGCTCATCCACAGTGGATGGAATTGGCGGAGCATGGCGCAGAGTTCCGGCGTGATGCGCTGGGGGAGAAAGATCGGCACGCGGGAGCCGATGCGGAGAAATTCGATGTGTTTGATCGAACGCAAGCGCGCGAGGATACCGCGCAGTTTTTCGTCGGAGAGCAAAAGAGCATCTCCACCGGAGAGCAGAACATCACGGATTTCGGTGTGTTTTTGCAGGTAGGCAAAAGCCGCTGCGAAATCGGTTTCCAACTCTTGTTCGCCCACGCCGCTCACCACGCGGCTGCGTGTGCAGTAGCGACAATAGCTGGCGCAACGGTCGGTCACGAGCAGGAGCACGCGGTCGGGGTAGCGGTGGACCAGTCCCGGCACGGGCATGTGACTGTCCTCCCCGCAGGGGTCGGCCATTTCGCCCGGGGTGACAACGGCTTCGCCGGGCAGGGGGATGACCTGGCGGCGGATCGGGCAAGCGGGATTGTCTGCTTCGATCAGGTTGAAGTAGTGCGGCGTGACGGCGAACGCGAGTTTGTGGGCGGTGAGGAGAAGACCCTCGCGCTCCGCCGGGGTGAGGCGCAGGTATTTCTCGGCTTGCTCCAGCGAGGTGATGCGATGGCGCATCTGCCAGCGCCAGTCGCCCCATTCGGGACCTGAAGCCTCCGGCCAGAATCCGGGGGCATGGGTGAGAAAGTCGCGGTCGTTGCCGGTCATGGATGACAGAGTTTTTTCAACGGATCAGGCTTTGACGCGTTCAATCTTGGCGCCGACGGCGTTGAGTTTTTCATCGATCTGCTCGTAGCCGCGGTCGATGTGATAGACGCGGTTGATTTCGGTGACGCCATCGGCTGCGAGGCCGGCGAGGAGCAGTGCGGCCGAGGCCCGAAGGTCGCTGGCCATGACGGGCGCGCCGCTGAGATGGCCGTTGCCGGTGATGATTGCGGTGGGGTGCTGGAGTTTGATCTGTGCCCCCATGCGGGAAAGTTCGGCAACGTGCATGAAGCGCTGCGGGAAGACGTGGTCGGTAATCACGCTTACGCCAGGGGCCCGAACGAGCAAGGCACACATTTGGGCCTGCATGTCGGTGGGAAATCCCGGATAGGGGCTGGTCTCAAGGTGAAGCGGTTTGGTGGAGCCGTTGGGCGAAATCGTGATGGATGAATCCAATGTCTCGAGGTGAAAACCGGCGGCGCGCAAGGGTTCAAGGACGGCGCCGAGGTGGTCGGGACGGACGCGGCTGACGGTGAGGCGTTCCCCCGCGATGGCTCCGGCGACGAGCATGGTGCCGGCCTCGATGCGGTCGGGAATGACGGTGTAGTCCGTGCCATGAAGTTCTTTGACGCCTTCGATGACAATGTGGCGTGTGCCGGCACCTTCGATTTTGGCTCCCATCGCGATGAGGAAGTTGGCGAGGTCAACGACTTCGGGTTCCTCGGCGGCATCATGGATTTCGGTGATGCCGGGGGCGAGCACGGCCGCCATCATAACATTGTCCGTGCCGAGGACGGTGGTGCCGTGCGTGCCGCGCATGTTGACCGAATTGCCCCGCAGGGTGGGGGCGAACAGTCTGACGTTGCCGCCTTGCACGCGCACGGCGGCCCCGAGGGCCTCAAAGCCGCGCAGATGAAGATCGATCGGGCGGTCGCCGATGACGCATCCGCCGGGTAATGAGACGTTCGCTTCGTGTTCGCGCCCGAGGAGGGGGCCCAAGACGCACACCGAGGCGCGCATTTTCCGGACAAGTTCGTAGGGTGCTTCGGTGCGGATGGTTTCCGCTTTGATGCTGGCGACACCGCTGGCGCGCTCCACTTCGCAACCGAGGTGGCTGAGGATGGTGAGCATGTAGTGAATATCGCTCAGGTCGGGGACGCCGCGGATGACGCATTTTTCCCGGGTGAGCAATGCGGCGGCGAGGATGGGCAGCGCCGAATTTTTGGATCCGCTGATCCGCACCGTGCCGTTGAGCTTGTGCCCGCCGTGAACAAGGATTTTATCCATGGAAACCAACCGCGAATCGCGGGATGTTTTGATAGTCCGGACGCACGGAAATGTCCCGAAATTTACGTTCCGACAGAAGCGAGGCCGCCTTATCTCCTTGGTCGAGGCCCAACTCCAGAAGTATCGCGCCACCGGGGGCAAGTCGTCCGGGAGCTGCCTCGATGAGGCGACGGATTAAATCAAGTCCGTCCTCTCCTCCATCCAGCGCGGCGACAGGATCATGGCGGACTTCTGCCGAAAGTGCGGTGATTTCGTGCGTGGGAATGTAGGGGAGGTTGGCCACGATGATATCAAAGCAGGAAGGTTCCGCGGGCAGGAGATCCGCTGGGGAAAAACGCACCCGGTCCGACAGGTCATGGCGGGCGGCATTTTCGCCGGCGAGGGCGAGAGCATCTGGGGAGAGATCTATCGCATGAAGCTCGGCTCCCGGAAGTTCGAGGGCGAGCGTGAGGGCGATGACACCGCTGCCGGTGCCGATGTCGATCAAGGTGGGGGAGTTTTTTTGTCGGGCAATTTCCAGGGCGATTTCGACCAGTTGCTCGGTTTCCGGGCGGGGGATGAGCGCGCGTTGGTCGCTGGCAAAAGTGCGGCCGTAAAATTCCACTGTGCCGAGTATGTGCTGCAGGGGTTCGCGGTTGCCGCGGCGTTTGACCATGTCGCGCAGTGGAGCGCGCTCCGCTTCGCCCAGAGGACGATCGAACTGCAAATAAAGCTCCATGCGGTTGAGCCCGAGCGCGTGGGCCAGAAGATGCTCGGCGTTGAGGCGCGGGTTTTCCACGCCTCGTCCGGCCAGGTAGCTTTCGGCTCCGCGGAGAACTTCGAGAAGCGGAAGTGATTCAGACATGGTTCAAGCCAGGCCTGCTTCGGCCAAGCGGTCCTCCATGTCACGTTGTTGGAGAGCGGCGACCATTTCGCCGAGGTCGCCGTCCACAAAGCGGTCGAGGTTGTAAAGCGTCAGCCCGATGCGGTGATCGGTGACGCGGTTCTGCGGAAAATTGTAGGTGCGGATTTTTTCCTCGCGTCCGGCGCGACCGATGAGGCTGCGGCGGTGGGCCGAGTATTTGGCCTCCTCCTCGGCGCGTTTGTCCTCGAGCAGGCGGGTGCGGAGGATTTCCATGGCGGCGGCTTTGTTTTTCTGCTGGGAGCGTCCGTCTTGGCACCGCACGATTTTGCCCGTGGGGATGTGCAGGATTTGCACGGCGGAGTCGGTCGTGTTCACACCCTGCCCGCCCGGGCCGCTGGATCGGCAGACTTCGATGCGCAGGTCCTGTGGACGGATTTCCACATCAACCTCCTGGGCTTCCGGCAGCACGGCAACGGTGGCGGTGGAGGTGTGGATGCGGCCTTGGGCCTCGGTGGCGGGAACACGCTGCACGCGATGCACGCCGCTTTCGTAACGCAGGCGGCGGAAGACGGCGTCGCCGATCACTTTGAAGACTATCTCCTTGTAGCCGCCGAGGCCGGAGGGGCTCGAGTCGACGGCTTCCAGCTTCAGCCCGTGCGCCTCGGCGTAGCGCTGATACATGCGGTAAAGATCGGCGGCGAAGAGGGCGGCTTCGTCGCCACCGGTTCCGGCGCGGATTTCCACAATGGCGTTGCGGTCCTCGGATTCATCGGGGGGGAGGAGCGCAAACTGGATTTCGCGGTCGAGCACGGCAAGGCGTTCGCGGATTTGCGGAATTTCCATCGCGGCCAACTCGGCCATTTCCGGGTCCGTGCCGGTCGAAAGCTCCTCGTTTTCTTTCAGCTGGGTGCGGAGGCGGACGGCTTCTTCATCGGCGGCAGCAAGTTCCTTCAAACGGGCATGCTCGCGCATGACCTCCCGGGCTTTGGCTGGATCGGCATAAAAGTCGTCGGAAGAGACCAGCTTTTCGACTTCGGCCAAGCGCTCGCGTTTTTTGGCGATGAGCGGGGCAAGATCCATAAATAAAAACGGTGACCGGCCGGGACGGCACAATCACCGTAACAGGGCGCGAGGCCCGATGAGCTAAGCTTTTTTGACGCGGGTGGCTTTCACGCTGCCGTAGCGGCGGGAGAATTTTTCCACGCGGCCGGCCGTGTCGATAAACTTCTGTTCGCCGGTGAAGAAAGGGTGGCAGGCAGCGCAGATGCCGATCTTGACGTTCTTGCGCGTGGAGCGGGTGTGGTAAACGGCCCCGCAAGTGCAGGTGATCGTGGTTTCGGTATAATCGGGGTGCAGGCCGGCTTTCATTGTTATGCGATGGCCGGACAAAATAAGACGGCGCGGCGGCTTTTGGCAAGAAAAAGGACTAGTCCCGCACGCCACTTGCCCCTTTTTTATCCCGAGGCAAAGATGGGCCGTGCCCAATGATACGCAAACTCCTGCTGACGGCCTGTCGGGATTGGTCGAGCGGGTGACGTTCCACAACGAAGATACGGGTTTCGCCGTGCTTAAAGTGAAGGTCAAAGGGCGTCGCGGGTTGGTTCCGGTGGTCGGTGTGGTCGCGGCGGTATCGCCCGGCGAGTGGATCACGGCCGAGGGGCATTGGGAGCAAAACCGCGACCACGGGATGCAATTGCGGGCCTTATCGATTCGTGGCCAAGCCCCCACCTCCCTGGAAGGCATCGAAAAATATCTCGGCAGCGGACTCATCCGCGGAATCGGTCCGGTGTATGCGCAGAAAATGGTCGCGAAGTTCGGGGAGAAAATTTTCGACATCATTGAAAATTTCTCCGCGCGTCTCCAAGAGGTCGAGGGTATCGGGGAGGGACGGCGCCAGCAGATCAAAGCGGCATGGGCCGAGCAGAAAGTCGTTCGCGACATCATGGTCTTCCTGCACAGCCATGGGATCAGCACGAGTCGCGCCCTGCGCATTTACAAACTTTACGGCGAAGACGCCATCGTCCGGGTGCGGGCAAATCCATATCTACTCGCCCGAGACATCCCCGGAATCGGCTTCAAATCGGCCGATGAGGTGGCG
This sequence comes from Chthoniobacterales bacterium, assembly GCA_044343805.1. Lineage (GTDB taxonomy): Bacteria > Verrucomicrobiota > Verrucomicrobiia > Chthoniobacterales > JACTMZ01 > JACTMZ01. Next base: position 24,644 of record JBIJDZ010000011.1, read on the forward strand.
GCCAAACTCGGTTTCGGCCATGACTCCATTCTGCGCGCACGGGGCGGGCTGCAGCATATTTTGTCCGAGGCAACGGGGGAAGGTCACACGGCTTTGCCGCGAGCGGATTTGTTGAAGACGGCCGGCGAGTTGCTCGGCGTGGACGAAAATATCGTCTGCGGGGCGCTGGAACGCGAGTTGGCTGATGGTCAGCTGGCGGTCGAGGACATTGCCGGCGCAGCGATGGTCTTTTTGCCGGCATTGCGAGCAGCCGAGCTCACGATCGCCGAAACTCTTTTGCGTTTGGCTTCGCTGCCACCGAAGTATCCGGAGATCGAGTTCGACAAAGCTCTCGCATGGGTGCAGGGCAAAACGGGCAAGAACTTGTCGCATAGCCAGGGAGAGGCCTTGCGGCAGGTGCTGGCGTCGCGGGTGGCTGTGATTACCGGTGGTCCGGGAGTCGGCAAGACGACGTTACTCGACAGTCTGTTGAAAATTCTCGCGGCCAAGCGGGTGAAGTTCCAACTCTGCGCGCCGACGGGGCGCGCGGCCAAACGGATGGGCGAGTCCACCGGGCATCCGGCGTCAACGATCCATCGGTTGCTCGAGTTTCTGCCCTCCGGCGGCTTCAAGCGCGGCAAAAAGCACCCGTTGGAAACCGATCTTGTCGTGGTGGATGAATTTTCCATGGTCGATGTTCCTCTGATGTCTTCACTCTGCCGCGCCCTGCCTTCGCAGGGCTCGCTGATTCTTGTGGGCGATCCGGATCAACTGCCGAGTGTGGGGCCGGGCTGCATCCTCGCGGATCTCTTGTCCAGCGGCGCGGTGCCGTCGATGAGGCTCACGGAAATTTTCCGCCAGGCCGAGGCCAGCCGGATCGTGCGGGCGGCCCATGAGGTGCGTCACGGCCGCGTGCCCGAGGAGACGGCGGAGAAGGGAGCCGACTTTGCTTTTCTCCATCGCGAAGAGCCGGAGGAAATCGCGAAGCTCGTGCTGCGTTTGGTGCGGGAGGAAATTCCCAAAAGATTGGGTCTCGATCCATTGCGCGATGTGCAGGTGCTGGCGCCGATGCACCGTGGAAGCTTGGGTATCCGTGAGTTGAATACGGCGTTGCAAGCGGCGCTGAATCCACCCCGCCCGGACCGTGCCGAGATCGAGCGGTTCGGCACGCGGTTCCGCACAGGCGACAAAGTCCTGCAGACGCGCAACAACTACGACAAAGAAGTCTTCAACGGCGACATCGGCCGGATTGTGGCGATTGATATTGAGGACCGGCAGGTCGGGATCGATTTCGACGGGCGTCGGGTTGTTTACGATTTCGGCGAGTTGGACGAAATCGAGCCTGCCTACGCGATCAGTATCCACAAGAGCCAGGGATCGGAGTTTCCCGCCGTGGTCATTCCCTTGGCCATGCAGCATTTTTTGTTGCTGCAGCGCAACCTCCTCTACACCGGCATCACCCGAGGCAAAAAGCTCGTCGTCGTCGCCGGACAGCGCAAAGCCTTGGCTGCAGCGGTGCGGCAGAATGACACGCGCAAACGCCACGGAGGGCTGCGTGCCCGCCTGCGAAACTCTGGTGCGTAACAGTCAGGGGGTAAGGTCTTGTTTTTGTGTAAACTATTAGATAAACTAATAGTTGTATGATTTCCGAAACCGTCAAAGTGTGTGTTCCGAGTGATCCTCGGAGCCCGGTGGAGCGTCCGCTCATTCTTTTCACCAGCGTCTTTGGTCCTTACGCGCAGGACGATGAGTTCGGCAGTCGCGCAATCAACCCGATGGAGCTGTACCACAACCAGGTCACGCGACTGCAGGGACCGTTTTCGCTGCGCATGTTCCATCGGTCGTGGGGGCTGATGCTGATACGAGAGAACATCTCGGCGCCGAATGCGTTGTTGGATTTCCCGACTTTGGAGCGTTTTGTGCAGGAGTTGCAGCGACAGCGCTATGACGTGGTGGCGATCAGTGCGATCCCGCCGAACTATCTCAAGGCCGAGGAAATGTGCCGCCTGATCCGACGGCACCAACCGTGGGCCAAGATCGTGGTGGGCGGTCACATTTCCGGGCTTCCGCGGATCCGCGAGAGGCTGGATGCGGATTACGTCGTGCGCGGGGAGGGGGTGCGCTGGTTCCGGCAGTTTTTGGGCGAAGATGTGAACGCGCCGATCCGCCACCCGCGCATTTATTCAGGTATCGGCGCGCGGACGATGGGGATGAAGCTCAGAGAGCGCCCCGGCGATACGGCGGCGACGTTGATTCCTTCGGTGGGGTGTCCGATGGGGTGCAATTTCTGCGCGACGTCGGCCATGTTTGGCGGCAAGGGGAAGTTCATCAATTTCTACGAGACCGGCGACGATCTTTTCCGCGAGATGATCGCGCTTGAGCGGGATATGCACGTGCAGTCGTTTTTTGTGATGGACGAGAATTTTCTGCTTCATCGGAAGAGGGCGTTGCGGTTGCTCGATTTGATGGAGGAGGCTGGCAAGAGCTGGTCTCTTTATGTCTTCAGTTCGGCCAACGTGCTGAAGTCGTACACGATCGAGCAGTTGGTGGGGTTGGGCGTTTCGTGGGTGTGGATGGGCTTGGAGGGCAAGGGGAGTCGCTACAACAAATTGCAAGGGGCGGACACGATTGCGGTGGTGCGTCAGTTGCAGGATCACGGAATCAGTGTGCTCGGTTCGACCATCATCGGTCTCGAGGAGCACACGCCGAAAAATCTGGATGAGGCCATCGAACATGCGATCAATCACAACACCGAATTCCATCAATTCATGCTCTACACGCCGGTGCCGGGCACGCCGTTGTTTGCGGAGCATCTGGAGAAAGGAACGTTGCTTGATCCCGAGTGGAAAGAGGGGGCAGATGCCCACGGGCAGTTGCATTTTGCCCATCGTCATCCCCACTTGCCGCCGGGCACGGAAACCGACTGGCTCTTGCGCGCTTTTCGCCGGGATTTGGAAGTGAACGGTCCGAGTATCATGCGCATGGCTCGTACGGCTTTGCGTGGTTGGCTTCGCTATGCTGCAGATTCCAACCCGCGGGTCTGTGCCCGTTTTCGCCGCGAGGGCAAGCGCTTGCCGGTCGATTATGCGGCCGCGTTGTCGGCGGTTCGCCGGTATTTCCATGATGCACCCTTGGTGCGCGCCAAAGCGGATGAGATCCTTACCCAAATGCGAAGTCTCTTTGGTCTGCGTTGCCGCTTGGCTTCTTTGGTCGGCGGGCGGTTCGTTTACCGGATGATCCTACGGGAGGAGAAGCGGATGGCGCTGGGGATCACGCGCGAGCCTCCGACTTTTTACGAAAGGTCGGCAAATTTCATTCCTGTGTCACCCACACCTGCCGGCGCTTGTTGATTCCTGCTCAGGGGGTGGTGGTGACCAACACGGTGCACGAGCTTTCGGCCGGTCCCACATTTGCTGCGCCGGATGCGGGGAGGAGAAAGAAGTCACCTGGGCCAAACGTGGCGTCTCCGCACATGGCGCGTCCGCCGACGACGGTGACGAGGGCAAAATCGCCGGTCGGGCGTGGGTCCTGCGGACCGGAGAGTCTTTTTTTCTCCACCCGGAAGTGCTCGCACTCGGCCACGATGCCGGATTCGACATGTGCCAGCGACGGAGCGAAGTCGTGGAAGTCGGTCGAGAGCAGGGATTCCATGATGTGCAACTCGCGCGGTTGGCCGTCGAGGCCGGCGCGGTTCCAATCGAAGACGCGGTAAGTTGTGTCGCTGTTCTGCTGGATCTCCACAATGACGTTGCCCTCGCCGATGGCGTGGAGGCGTCCGCTGGGGATGAAAATGCTGTCACCTTCACGCGTCGGGAGCACATGCAAGCACTGCTCGATTGCACCGGTGCGCAACTTTTCCTCGAAGGATTCGCGGGTGGTTCCGGCGGCCAAGCCGGCATAAATGCGACTGCCGGGATCGCAGGCGAGAAAATACCACATCTCGGTTTTCGGCTCCCCTTTCAGTTGGGGCGCAACGGCCGCGGGAGGGTGCACTTGCACCGACAAACGGTCGCGCGCATCGAGCAATTTGCAGAGCAAGGGGAAGCGTGGACCGGAGGAGGCGTGGCGTTCTCCGAAAACTTCCGCACGATGGTTGGTCCACAACTCGTGCAGGGTCTTTCCGGCGTAGGGGCCTTCCGCGACAACGCTTTGCGCTTCTTCTCGATCGACAACCTCCCAAGCTTCACCGATGGGCTGTTCTCCCGGCAGCGTCCGGCCGAGTTGCGTGGTGAATTCGCGTCCGCCCCAGACGCGTTCCATGTAGAGCGGTTTAAAGGTGATGGGTTTCATTTTTTTTAGCAGTGTAAATCGACACAATTCCGATGGCGAGCGGTGTGGCGCGGGCGCGGATGAAGCCGTTCGACTCGATGAGGTCACACATGTCGCCGCCTGAAGGAAATGACTCGATCGATTCTCCGAGATACTCGTAGCCGGAACGGTTGCCGGTGAGGCAACCGGCGATGTGCGGAAGCACGCGGTGGAGATAAAAACGGTAGAGTGCGGTCAATGGGGGCTGCGGCATGGAAAAGTCGAGGATGAGCAAATGTCCTCCCGGTTGCAGCACGCGATACATTTCCCGCAAAGCATCCGGCCAAGAAGCCATGTTGCGCAAACCGAAGGCGACGGTGACGGCATCGAAGGTTTTATCGGCAAAGGGCAGCTTGGTTCCGTCGGCCACGACCAAGGGGTGGAGTCCCTTGCGGGCGGCTACTGCGAGCATCGGCAAACAAAAATCAGCGCCGATGACGTGTGCTTGGGGGAGGGCCCTTTGCAGGGCCAAGGCGAGGTCGCCGCTGCCGGTGGCGAGATCGAGCACTCTGCGGGGTTGCCAAGCCTGAATGATTCGGGTGGCGCGGGCTCGCCAGAGGAAGTCCAGCCCCCCGGAGAGAAGATGATTGGCGGCATCGTAGCGGCTGGCGATGGAGCTGAAGATGCCGCGGACCTTGGCGGGATTTTGCATGGCAGAATAATGCTCACGAGAGGACTCGAACCTCCACGGGTCACCCCATGCGCTTCTGAGACGCACGCGTCTGCCAGTTCCGCCACGTGAGCAGCAAGAAATGACAAAATGCCTGTCCGCGCTGCCGTTGTCCACCGGGAATTGCGGAGAGCCGGCTTGTCAGGCGACTTTCCCTCGGCAATGTTAGCCCGCATGAAGAAAACGGGCTGTGTCTTGCTGGTGGTTTTTCTCGCTCTATGCGCCAGCATGTTTTTCAACCTGATGTTGCTCGGATTTTTGGGCGCGACCGAGGCCGAGAGTATGGCGGCCAAGAGATTGTCTCCCAGTTTTCAGGAAGTCGTCATCGAAGAGGGAAGTTCCGGCGCGGGTAAAATCGCGGTGATTCCCGTGCAAGGTGTCATTTACACCGACGACGTGAACGAATGGGGGGATTCGATGGTGGATGACATCAAAAGCGCTTTGCGAGTGGCGCTCGACGATGACGAAGTCAAAGCCGTCGTTCTCGCCGTCGATTCGCCCGGCGGAGAGGTGACGGCTTCGGATATCATCTACAACGAAGTTGTCGCGGTGCAGAAAAAGAAGCCGGTGGTCGTGGCGATGAGTTCTGTCGCGGCTTCGGGGGCTTACTACATCGCATGTGCAGCCGACTGGATCGTGGCCAACCCGACGACATTCACCGGCAGTATCGGAGTGATCATTCAATCGCTGAATTACCGCCAACTTTTCGACAAAATCGGTCTCGAGGCCGTGGTGTTCAAAAGCGGGAAATTCAAAGACATGCTGAGCGGTTCGCGACAGATCTCTCCCGAAGAGCAGGCCTACGTCGAGGGAATGGTGCAGCAGGTCTATGAGCGCTTTCTCGGGATCGTCGCCCGGATGCGGGATTTGCCGTCCGAGGAACTACGTTCCACCGTGGCCGATGGGAGGATTCTCACCGGACAAGATGCCAAGGCGGCCGGACTGGTGGATCAGCTCGGCTACATCGAGGATGCGTTCGACAAAGCCCGCGCGTTGGCCGAGGCGCCTCAGGCGTCGGTGATCCGCTACCAAAGAGGGCTGAACTTCCAGCGTTTGCTGCGCTACTTCGGCGCCGGGGCAAGCTCGAAAGTCGAGGTGCAACTCGACGCGTTGCCCAAGTTCCGGCTGCAACCCGGGCGCGTCTACCTGCTGCCGGAGTTTTACGCGTGGTAGACGGGTTCCTTCTCTGGTTCGGCTGGGCGCTGCTTGTTGTGCTGACGGCGGCAAGCTTGCGTTTTTATCTGCCGCTGGCGCGGGTGGTTCTCGTCCAGAGATCCGGCTTGGTCGGGGATCAGTGGGTCAATTTTTCCGATGTGGTGGTGGCCGGGCTCTTGGCGTTGTGGTTTGCCATGCTCGGGCGCGATGCCTTGGTCCAAGCCGGCGAGAGAACAGTCGAGTATCAACACGTCATCACTGGCGCAATGGTCTATGCGTCGATTGTGATTTTTATCGCGGGATTGTTGCTTTACCGGAACCTGCCTCTTTCCCAGGTTTTTGGTTTCGGTACATTACGATTCCCGTCGTCCCTCGGTCGGGGATTGCTTTATTTGGCGGCGGCGTATCCGCTGCTCATGTTGGTGCAGGCCATGGTCTATGGTGCGGCCTCCGGCGACGTAGGGCCGCAAGATGTGGTGGAGTTTTTGCTCACTTCTGAATCAACACGCGACCGTATGGCGGTGCTGGTGATGGCAGTGGCGGTCGCTCCGGTGGCGGAGGAAATGATCTTTCGCGGTTATTTGTATCCGGTGGCCAAGCGGTATTTTGGTTCGTTTGCCGCGATGGTTGCATCGAGTCTGCTCTTTGCCCTGCTGCACGGTCATGTTGCTTCGATTCCCGCGCTTTTCACGCTGGCGATGTGCCTTGGGCTTGCGTACGAAAAATCCGGTTCATTGCTGGTGCCGATGATCATGCACGCCATCTTCAATGCCATCTCGGTCGCTGCTATTCTCTTCATTCTGTGAAGACGATGAAACTTTCGGGAGAGGATGCCATCGTGGCTCGTTTGACGCGTTTGGTGGGCGGTTCCGGCAAAAAGGTGATCGGTGGGATCGGAGATGACTGCGCGGTTGTGCGCGGGCCGGCGCGTGGGCGGTTGCTTTTGCTGAAGACCGATTGCGTCGTGGAAGGTCGCCATTTTTTGGAGAGTCATGCTGCGTCTGCCGTCGGCTGGAAAGCGGCCTGCCGGGCGGTGAGCGACATGGCCGCCAGCGGGGGTGTGCCCGTTTCGGCCTTGGTGACTTGTGTGATCCGGCCCGGGCAAAGCGGACGCTGGCTTGATGCGCTCTATCGCGGGATCACGAAAGCCGGGAGGGAATTCGGCTTCAACGTGGTCGGCGGTGAGTTGGCGCGAACCGATGGGCCCGCGGTGATCAGCGTGGCCATGACCGGCGAGGTTGAGCCCGAGATGTACGTGGGCCGCGGCGGAGGTCGTCCGGGCGATCTTTTGTATGTCACCGGCGTCCTCGGCGGCTCATTAAAGGCCGGCTGGCATCTGCGTTTCCGGCCGCGTTTGCACGAGGCGCGTTGGCTGGCGGGAAAGTTTCGCCTGCGCGCTATGATGGATTTGAGCGATGGTTTGGCCGCAGATTTGCCCCGACTGGCCCGGGCCAGCGAAGCTGGTTTTGTGCTGGACCGCGCATCGGTTCCGCGCCGGAGGGGAGCTACATTGAAGCAAGCGCTGGGTGATGGGGAGGATTTCGAACTTCTCTTCGCGCTGGCGCCATCGGATGCAGCCGTGTTGGAGAAAGCTTGGTCGCGGCGTTGGCCCGATCTCCGCCTGACGTGTGTCGGGCGTTTGGAGAAGCCTTCGATGCACGTCGGGTTGGATTGCGTCCGGGGTTTCGATCATTTTGCCGCATGAGCGTGGAGGCTTTTATTTTCGACATAGGGAATGTCTTGGTGCGGTTTGATTACGCGCGGGCTCATGGCGCCATGAGGAGCATGGGTGCGGGAGAACCCGACATGGCTGCGCTGGAGTTGCTGGCCAAGAGTTACGAGAGGGGCGGGGTCACGCGGGCCGACTTTCTCCGGCAGCTCGCAGCCATTTTCCGGCATACCGGTTCAACGGACGAGCTCGTCCATGCTTGGCAGGATATTTTCGAGCCGAACCTTCCGATGTGGGAGTTTGTGAAGAGGCTGCATGGTTTGTATCCGCTTTATCTGCTGTCGAATACGAATTGTCTGCAGCACGAGTTTATCCAGTCGGAATACCGCATCTTGGAAAAGTTCTCCGATGGTGTCTTTTCCTATCGTGCCGGCTTGCTGAAGCCAGAACCGGAAATTTTCGAGTTGGCCATCCGTCAATTCAACGTGTGCCCGGCGGCGACGGTTTACATCGACGACTTGGCGCCAAACGTCGAGGCGGCTCGGGCAGCAGGTTTGCGGGCGTTTCTTTATCACCCGGACGCGCACCACGAGTTTTTGGGTGAGTTGCGGGCCTTGGGAGTGCAATCCGTTTGACTTGCGTTGGGGCATATTTAACCTCGCGCCCAGTGAAAGTGACTTTCGCCCAGTTGGAGGAAATTTATAACCGTCCGTTCTTCGACCTGATCCAAGATGCCCGCCAGATTCATAAAAAACACTGGCCTGAGCACGAGGTGCAGCTTTGCACGTTGCTGAGCATCAAGACCGGAGCCTGCAGCGAGGATTGCGGCTATTGCTCGCAGAGCGCCCACCACAATACGGACCTCAAGCCCCAGCCGCTCATGAGTACGGAGGAGATTCTGCCCCATGCGCGTGCCGCCAAGGAAAACGGATCGACTCGTTTTTGCATGGGCGCCGCATGGAAGGGCGTGCGGGCGGGTGACCGCCGTTTCGAGTCGGTTCTCGAAACAATCCGAGAGGTCAGCAAGCTCGGTATGGAAGTCTGCGTCACGCTCGGGCAACTCAACGACGCCGAGGCCAAGAAGCTTAAAGAAGCCGGGGTCACCGCCTACAACCACAACATCGACACCTCCCCAGAATATTATCCGAACATTGTTTCAACACACACTTTCGAGGATCGGCTCAACACCATTGGTTCAGTGCAACGCGCCGGCATGTCGGTTTGCTGCGGCGGGATCCTGGGGCTTGGTGAGTCGGTAAATGACCGCCTGCGCATGCTCGAGGTGCTGGCCAATTTCGATCCTCCGCCGGAGAGCGTGCCGATCAACTGTCTGGTCGCCGTCGAGGGTACGCCGCTGGAGGATGCCGAACCGGTGAAGATTTTCGAGTTGGTCCGCATGATCGCCACGGCCCGTATTATCTTGCCGCTCTCGAAGATCCGTCTTTCGGCCGGACGCACCTCACTCTCCAAAGAGGGTCAAGCGATGTGCCTCTTTGCGGGGGCCAACTCGATTTTCTACGGGGACAAGCTGCTCACCACGCCTAACCCCGAATCAAACGAGGATTTGGATCTTCTCTCGACGTTGAACCTCCAACCGCTGGCTCCTCATTCACCAACGTCCGTGCCCGTCGCCTGATCGGCTGCGGGATGATCTTCTGCTGCTTCAGCGAATGATCCCGCGTCGGCTGGACTCGATGAAATCGCAAAGTTCTTTGATTTCCGGTGTGGCCCCGATTTCCAGCCGGATCGTCTCGACGGCCTGCTTCACGTTCAGCTTGCCTCGGTAGAGAATGCGGTAGGCTTCTTTGAGGGCGCGGAGGGTTTCGGGAGTGAAACCGGCTCTTTCCAAGCCGACTTGGTTGACCCCCCGCACTTCGGCAGGGTTGCCATCGGCAATGAAAAAGGGGGGGACGTCCTGCACGATTTTCGAGCATCCGCCGGTGATGGCGTGGCGGCCGACGCGGCAGAATTGATGAATCGCGGTGAGCCCGCCAATCACGGCGTGGTCGCCGACTTCGACGTGTCCAGCGAGAGTTCCATTGTTCGAAAAAATAACTTTGTCGCCGACGATACAGTCGTGGGCAATGTGCGAGTAGGCCAGGAAGTTTCCACCATTTCCGATGATTGTTTTGGTGCCCGGCAGCGTCCCGCGGTTGACGGTGCAGAATTCACGGAAGGTGTTGCCGTCACCGATTTCCAGATAAGTCGGCTCGCCGTCGTATTTGAGATCTTGGGTGCGCTGGCCGATGGAACAATAGGCGTAGAAAAAGTTGCCCCGTCCGACGGTGGTGGGACCCATGACCGTGACATGGTGTTGCAGTTCGGTGTCTTCGCCGATGGAGACTTGCGATCCGATGATGCAATACGGACCGATGCGGGCCCCGGAATGCACCTCGGCCGCCGGATCAACGATAGCAGTGGGATGAATCATTCCGAGACGAGGCCGAAGAGAAGATTGCCTTCGCTGACGATATCGCCGTTGACAGTGCAAGAGCAGGCGGCTCGCGCCATCGTTTTGCGGGAGCGGGTGAGTTCGCAGTGGATGAAGAGTGTGTCGCCCGGAAAGACCGGCTTGCGGAACTTCACTTCATCGGCACTCATGAAGTAGCCGATTTTTCCGGAGTTCTGCGTGTTGAGCATCATGAGGATACTGGCGACTTGGGCCATCGCTTCGACTTGGAGGACGCCGGGCATGACGGGGTGACCGGGAAAGTGGCCTTGGAAGAAGGGTTCGTTGATCGTGACGGATTTTACGCCGGTGCATTTGGTGTCGCCCTCGAAAGCGACGATGCGATCCACCATGAGGAAGGGGTAGCGGTGCGGGAGGATCTTCATGATCTCCGTGGTGGCCAAGACGCGTTCGCCCACGGGCAGTTTGGCCGGCGGGATCATGGCCATCATGGTTGCGTGTTGCTTGGCGATGGCGACGGCGAGCTCGGTGTTGGGGCCGTGGCCCGGACGGACGGCGACGACATGGCCCAGGAGGGGACGTCCGACCAGGGTGAGGTCCCCGATGATGTCGAGGATCTTGTGGCGGACAAACTCATCGGGGAAGCGCAGGGGTTCTTTGCTCAGGA
>JBIJDZ010000012.1:0-35104 GCA_044343805.1 Chthoniobacterales bacterium
CGGGTCGATCATCCACCCCGAGCCTGAGGTAAAACGGGCTGACCACCTCGTCCGCCGGCCGTAACTTCCCGTAAAGCGAGTGCGGAATAAAACCATAAGACGCGCGCGGCGAATCCAAGGCCAACGCGGCATCGGCCAAATCGCCGATCACGGAACTCGCCGTCGGATCTTGCCCGGCTCCGCGCCCGTAGAACAACGCATCGCCGACCACGTCGCCACGCAGGGCGATCGCGTTGAAAACGCCGCGCACGGAAGCGAGGATGTTTTTGTTCGGCACAAGCGACGGTTGCACGCTTACCTCGACGGAGCCGTCGGCTCCGGCGTCGATCACCGCCAGAAGTTTGATCGTGTAACCAAGTTGCGCGGCGAAGCGGATGTCGGCCGGCGCGACACGTTCGATGCCGCCGACGAGCACATCTTTCGACGGCACCCAAAACCCGTAAGCGAGCGACGCGAGAATGATGGCTTTGTGGCCGGCATCCCAACCGTTCACATCGAGGGTCGGGTCGGCTTCGGCATAACCGGCCGCCTGCGCCTCGGAGAGAGCCGCCGCAAAATTCAGACCGCTCTCCGCCATGCGCGTGAGGATATAGTTGCTCGTACCATTGATGATTCCGCGCACGCGCTGAAAATGGTTGGCCACGAAAGCCTCGCGCACCGACTTGATGATCGGAATACCGCCGGCCACCGCCGCCTCGTAAAAAACCGGCACGCGCTTCTCCCTGGCGAGCCCGAAAATCTGCGCCCCATGCTCGGCGAGCAGGGCCTTGTTGCCGGTGACGACGATTTTGCCGCGGTGGATCGCTTCGAGGATCAGCGCGAGAGGCTCCTCGATACCACCCATCAACTCGACAATCACCTCAACCTGCGGATTTTCCAGCAAGTCACGCCAGTTCGCCGTGGCCATGCCGGGCGGCAGATCCACCGAGCGCTTTTTGGTCAAGTCGCGCATGGCCACTTTACGCACAACCAGATCGCAACCGATCCGTTCACGCAGCAATGCTCGGTTCTTTTCCAAATTCAGGAAAACACCGGCGCCTACCGTGCCAAAACCGGCCAGCCCTATGCCTACTTCGCGCATTAATTATGACTGCCCATCTTGCCCGCCGGGAGGCATTTCGGCAATGATTTGCTGTGCAGATCGCTCCTCAGCCCGGATGGCCAACTTCAGCATCGAGAAATTTGCGCAACTCCTGCAGCCCTTCTTGCTTCTGCGCTGAAATAACGATCAGCGGGATGCCGGGAAACTCCTGCACGAGCCGCGGCACATGGTCCTCCGCCCCGGGCAGATCCATTTTATTGGCGACCAACGCCCATGGACGCCGGGCCAGCAGCGGATCGTAGAGCCGCAGTTCCTCGCGGATTTTCTTGGCGTCCTCGACCGGATCGCGTCCTTCGCTGCCGGCCGCATCCACCACGAGCAGCAACGTGCGACAGCGCACAATGTGACGCAAAAAGTCATGACCCAAGCCGACATCTCGGTGAGCACCCTCGATAAGACCAGGGATGTCGGCCACCGTCGCGCGACGGAAGCCGGGAAAGTCCATCACCCCGACCATGGGATGCAGCGTGGTGAAAGGATAGGCGGCGACCTTCGGATGCGCAGCGGAAAGCACACCGAGGAGCGTTGATTTACCCGCATTAGGATAGCCGACCAACCCCGCATCGGCGATCATGCGCAACTCGAGGAAAAACCACCCCTCCTCGCCGGGGGTTCCCTCGGTGTATTGGCGAGGAGCACGGTTGCGGGAGCTTTTAAAGTGGATGTTGCCCTTGCCACCCCGGCCGCCCTGGCACAACAAAAACTCGGTGCCCGGCGTTTCCAGATCGGCGAGCAACTCCAAATCCTTCGGTTCGATCTTGCGGCGACGGGGCAGGGATTCGTCCTCCTCGGCCGGAAAAGACAGCGGATCGTGCGGCGCAGGCGCCGGCAATCGATAGACCAGCGTACCGACGGGGACCGAGACGATTTTGTCCGGAGCGGCCCGTCCGTATTTCTGTTTGCCCATGCCGTTGGCGCCGCTTTTGGCGCGCACGATCGGTTCGTAATAAAGATTCACCAACGTATCGACCTGCGGATCGGCCCGCAGGATGATGCTACCCCCGTCGCCGCCATCGCCGCCATCCGGTCCGCCCTTGGGCACGAACTTCTCGCGACGGAAGCTGGAGCAGCCATTCCCTCCGTCACCCGCCTTGGCGGAAATACGTATCTGGTCGACAAACATGATGCGTCTGCAGCGGGCGTATGGCGGCGCTACTGGGAACCCTCTTCCTCGTCCGCTTCCTCCTCGCCGCCCTCTTCCTTGCTGCTTTCCAATTGCTTGAGCGCATCGGAAGCGTCGTCCACCTCATCGAGTACGACGCGACTGACAAGGATGGGCGCTTTTTGCTGGATGGCCATGGCAATGCAATCGCTAGGCCGCGCATCGAGTTCAATGATCTTGCGCTGGTGCAACTCATTCTCGGCGGAAACAATCAACCGCGCGTAAAACGTGCTGTTTTTCACGTCATTGATAATGGCGCGATCCACCTTGGCTCCGAAAGCGGCGAGTATGTGAGCCATCAAGTCGTGCGTAAGAGGACGCTCTTTTTCCGTGCCGGCCATGAACATGTTGATCGCGTGCCCGACGGTTGCATCGACATAAATAACAAAAGTTTTCTCGTCTGTACCGAGGAAAAGGGCCGCACCGTTGGCAGTGGGCACGACCGCTTTGATGTGAACCTGAACTACCTTTTGTTGAGCCATGGGCTTAGTTAAACACGCCGCGCCCCCAAATCCAGAGGCAAAAAGCCAGAGCCCCGCGACTCCGCGCTCGCGCTGGAACACCATAGCCTCCATGATAAAGACATGGAAGTGATGGTGGAATTTGTCAGCGCGCATTGGACGCATGCGATCGAGATCGCCCTGCTCACGGTGCTGATCTACTACGGCTACCTCTATTTCCGCGGCACGCCGGGCGCGAAGATTCTGGTCGGCCTGGCCCTTGTTTTCATCAGTCTCACGCTCGCCTCGCAGCTGCTCGACCTGCATGTGATCGGCTGGCTCTTGCGCAGCTTCTCGGTCTTTCTCGCGATCGCGATGGTCGTGATTTTTCAGCCGGAACTCCGTCGCGCCCTCACCGAATTGGGCAGCCACCACTTTTTCCGCTCGGCACTACAGAAAAAAGAAACCATCGATGTGCTGGTGGATACAGTCTTCGATCTGGCCCGACGTCAATTCGGCGCCCTCATCGCGATCGAGCGCGACATCAGCATCCGCCAATTCGCCTCGACCGGCGTGGACCTGGATGCCGTCTACTCGAAGGAGCTGATCCTTACCATTTTCCACCCCAAGACCGTGCTGCACGACGGAGGTGTCATCGTGCAGAACGAACGCATCACCGCCGCCGCCTGTATTTTCCCGCTCACCGCGCGCGAAGATCTCGACCGCAGTCTTGGACTGCGTCACCGCGCCGGGATCGGGATCGCCGAGGAATCCGACGCCATCGCCATTCTCGTCTCCGAAGAGACCGGCCACGTCTCGCTCTGCCACCGCGGGATCCTCGAACGAAATTTGAACATCGACCGCTTCCGCCGCCGCCTCAACCAGCTGCTGCTTCTTGAGAAGTATGAAACAAATACTCCTGCACAACTGGAAAATTAAGCTCACCAGCCTCGTGTTGGCGCTCCTTGTCTGGTATGTCATCCAGCACAATGTGAATCCGTCCGGCGAGGGCCCCCGCCGGTCCCTCCCGGCCGAACGTCTGAAAAAATGAAGCGAAAGTATTTCGGCACCGACGGCATTCGCGGCCGCGCCGGACAGCATCCCATCACGGCGGAATTCGCCGAAAAGCTCGGTCGTGCCGCCGCCGCGGTTCTCGGTGGTAGCACCGCCCGCCCGGTGATCGCCATCGGACGCGACACCCGCGCTTCGGGACCGATGCTCGAGCAGGCTTTGGCGAAAGGCATCGTCGCGGCCGGTGGGTCGGTCGAGCTGCTCGGCGTCCTGCCCACACCCGGCGTGGCCGCCTTGGTCGTGCAATACGGATGGACGGCCGGAGCCGTTATTTCGGCTTCACACAACCCCGCGACCGACAACGGTATCAAATTTTTTTCGGGCGACGGTTACAAACTTCCTGACGAGACGGAATGGGCGATCGAACAAGCCATAGACCGCGGCTTCACGGAAACTGCGGATGGCAACGGCTCGATCAAAACGTTCGACGGGTCCGTGGATCTTTATGTGGAGCATGCCCTGCGTTCGTTGCCGGAGGGGTTTTCTTTATCCGGCCTGAACATTGTCGTGGATTGCGCCAACGGCGCTTCGTTCCAATCCACACCCGCCGCGTTGCGGAAACTCGGGGCCAAGACAAGCGTCTTCCACGCTGCGCCGGACGGTCAGAATATCAACCGCGGATGCGGCAGCACAGAGGCCCGCGAGATCTCTCGTTTGGTCCGGGAAACCGGCGGGCAAGTCGGACTGGCCCACGATGGCGATGCCGACCGTTTACTGCTTTGCGACGAGACGGGCGAACCGCTCGACGGCGATGAGTTGCTCGCCATGGCCGGTCTGGAATTGCTGCGACGCGGTGAACTGACCGGAAAAACTCTCGTCGCCACCGTGATGAGCAACTTGGGACTGGAGGAAGCAATCGAAAGCGCCGGCGGCAAAGTCCTGCGCACCGCCGTCGGCGACCGTTATGTGCTCGAAGCCATGCGCGCCGGCGGGTTCGCACTTGGCGGGGAGCAAAGCGGGCACATGATCTTTGCCCGGCACGGCACCACGGGGGACGGACTGGTCGCCGCGCTGCAAATCCTCCGTCTCATGGCGGAGAGCAGACGCCCACTCAGTGAACTCCGCCAAGTCCTGCGCAAATACCCGCAAGCGCAGCGGGCTGTCGCCGTAAAATCAAAACCTCCACTCGACCAATTGCCCGGAGTCACGGCCGCCATCGCCGCCGCCGAGCAAGCAACTGCGCCGCGCGGACGCGTGCTCGTGCGTTACAGCGGCACCGAACCGAAACTGCGCATTCTGCTGGAGGGCCGCGAGGCCTCTTCCTTGGAGAAACAAGCGGATCTTATCGCTTCCGCCGTACAAAATGCCATCGGCGCGTGATGGTTACTCCGCGCGGCGGTTGTCGCGTTGGACGACGTACGAGTTGTTGATGATATCGAGAATGCGCTGGCCGGGCAGCACGCGGTCGGAAATTTCGTCGATGTTGCCATCCTTGCCGATGATGAAGATGGCAAATTTCCCCCGCACATCGTAGGCGGCCGCCACGGCGGGTGGATTGGCCGCCAGCACGAAAGGAATGTTCGAGCGGATGACGCCGGGCTCCTCGGTGAAAGCGGCCACGGCCACTGCTTTGTCATTCCCGAGCAGCTGGTAAACCTTGTGCAACTGCCCGACTTGGGCGCGGAAGGCGCGCAAACGCGGCGAAGTGGCCACAATGAGGATAACCGGCTGTCCACGCAGAGCCTTGAGACCGGCTTTGCCGGCGCCGGATTTCAGCCAGGCAAAATCCGGAGCGGGACGCACCACTTGGGCCGATAAATCCGTGGCGAGAGCGCTGGACAAAACAAGAAAAAGAAGCAGTCGTTTCATGGATGGAAAATGGATCAGACGCGCATGACGTCGGCTTCTTTGGAGGCAACCTGCCCATCCACCTCGGCCACGTATTTGTCGGTGAGTTTCTGGATTTGCGCCTCGGCCCCCTTGAGGTCGTCCTCGGTGATGCCGCCCTCTTTTTGCATTTTCTTGGCAGAATCCATGGCATGGCGGCGGGCGGCGCGGATGCGCACGCGGGTTTCCTCGGCCATGGTCTTGATTGTTTTGACCAAATCTTTGCGGCGCTCCTCGCTCAACTCCGGAATCGGCAGGCGGATAAGTTTGCCGTCAACCGAGGGCGTGATGCCGACTTTCGACTCGTTGATCGCTTTCTCGATGGCTTTGGTCGTCGAGGCATCAAACGGCTGGATGATTAAAAGACGGGGCTCGGGCGTGCTGATGAGCGCGAGTTGTTTGAGCTTCATGACCGAGCCGTAGGCATCGACATCGATCCCCTCGACCAGCGCGGGCGAAGCTTTGCCCGTGCGCACGCTGGAGAACTCGTGCTTCATGAATTCGAGGGCTTTCTCCATACCCTCTTCGGCGGTGAATATAATTTCGTCCATAAAATCTCAGTGTTCGCTGACCAGCGTGCCGACGGGTTGACCGAGCACGGCACGCTTGATGTTGTGCCCGGCCGACATTTCGAAAACAACTATCGGCATCTTGTTGTCCATGCAAAGGCTGAAAGCCGTGGAGTCCATCACCTGCAAACGCCGCTGCAGGGCCTCGCTGTAAGTGATTTTGTCGAACTTCTTGGCCCCGGGGTTTTTCATGGGATCCGCGTCGTAGATTCCATCGACTTTGGTGGCCTTGAGGATGGCGTCCGCGCCGATTTCGTTAGCGCGGAGAGCCGCGGTGGTGTCGGTCGAGAAAAACGGATTGCCGGTTCCGGCGACAAATATCACCACATGGCCCTTGTCGAGATGACTGACCGCACGGCGCAATATGAAAGGCTCGGCCACGTTGTTCATTTCAATCGCGGTCTGCACGCGGGTGGACACGCCGATCTCTTCCAGTCCGCTCATCAAAGCCATACCGTTGATGACGGTGGCCAGCATACCCATGTAATCGGCCGTCGTGCGGTTCATGCCGCGGTGGGCGGCGGAAAGTCCGCGCCAGATGTTACCGCCGCCGACAACCACGGCCACTTGCACGCCCAAGCTGCGGACCTCCTGAATCTGCAAGGCCACATGGTGGACGATTTGCGGGGAGATATTGTCTTTGCTGCCGATCTCGCGCAGCGCTTCGCCGCTGAGCTTGAGGACGACGCGGCGGTATTTCAGTGTATCCGGCATGGATGCAACCTAGCCAAGCCCCCCTCGGCTCTTGAAGCGAAAAAGGGGTTTGCGAAAAAAACATCCCCGCCGGCGGATTTGGGCGTAATCTGCCATGCAGTGAATAACAACGGCATCGAGCTGCCGGCCACCATGCCGGTCATGGCGCTTTCGGGGGCGACCCTTTTCCCGAATGCCCTGCTTCCGCTTTACATTTTCGAGCCCCGCTACCGTGAAATGCTGGCACAAGTACTAGCCGGCGACCGCATCTTTGCCGTCGGGATGGTGCGGCCCGACACCGGCGATGAGAGTATTTTTCCGGTGGCCGGTGCCGGACTGGTGAGAGCCTGCGTGGAGCAAGCCGATGGCACGAGCCAGCTCATCCTGCAGGGTTTGGCACGGGTGCGTTTCGATGATTTTGCACAGACCGATCCTTATCTGATCGGCCGCACCTCTGAGTTCTCCACCATCCTTGATGACGAGGAGAGCGGCTTGGCGCTGGGAAAGGAACTGCAGGAAATCTGCCGCGGGCTGGTTTCGCGAGGAATCGAGCTCCCCGACACATTCACCCAAGCCATCGGCGAACTGGACGACCCGGCCATGCTCGGCGATCTCGTCGCCCAACATCTCGTGCGGGATCCCCTCGCCGCGCAGAAAATTCTTTCCTCAGACCGCCTGACCGAGCGCCTGCGCCAGCTCGTCGCCACCCTGCGGGAGGAATGGCAACACTACTCGTGAAAACCGGTTGGACCGTGCGTTCCCCTAGGGTTCGGGTGTAATCTGCGGCATCATGTTGGAATTTCCCGAGGATCCAATGCCCGCGCCCCGTCCGTGGACCGTGTCTCGACTGAATCGTGAAGTGCGCGACTGCTTGGAAGGTCGGATCGGCTCCGTCTGGGTCGAGGGTGAAATATCCAACCTTCGACGTCAGCCGTCGGGACACCAATATTTCAGCCTCAAGGATGAGGCATGCCAAGTCTCCTGCGTGATGTTTAGAGGCTCGTCCCTCGGCGCACAGGTATTGCGGGACGGTCTGCAGATCGAACTCTTCGGCGAACTCGGCGTTTACGAGCCACGCGGGCAATACCAGATCGTCGTCCGTCGCGTGCAACCACGCGGGGCGGGTGAACTCGAGGCCCGTCTCCGGGCACTGCAGGAAAAACTGCGAGCCGAGGGACTCTTCGAAAACGCCTCCAAAAAGCCTCTGCCGGCCCACCCGGTTCGTGTCGGCGTTGTAACCTCCCCTGCCGGGGCCGCTATCCGTGATTTTTTGCATGTTCTGGCCCGCCGCGCCCCGCACATTGAAGTCATCATCGCACCCGTACGGGTGCAAGGACGCGGCGCCGCCGCCGAAATCGCCGCGGCCATCGCCCAGTTTGCCGATCCCGCCGGCAGCGGATTTCCGATCGTCGATGTGATCGTCGTGACCCGCGGGGGCGGGAGTCTCGAGGATCTATGGGAGTTCAACGAGGAAACCGTCGCCCGCGCCATTTCCTCCAGCCGCATTCCCGTTATTTCCGCCGTGGGTCACGAAATCGATGTCACGACATCCGACTTGGTGGCCGATGTGCGCGCGCCGACACCGAGTGCGGCGGCCGAAATTCTCAGCTCGGACCGCGCCGAAACCCTCGACCGCCTGTCACAGTTTTTCCGCCGTCTTCATCGTGACACGCTGAACCGTCTCAACCTCTCGGGCTCCCATCTCGCACGGCTCACAGCATCCGGGGTTTTCCTGTGGCCCGTGCGACGCATCGCTGAGGGGCGCCAGTCCACTGATGAACTCGGTGAGCGCGGGCACCTAGCCATGCAAAACCATCTGGCCATCCTGCGGGAAACTTCGCTGCGGACACGCACGATCCTCCAAGCCAGATCCCCAGCTCGGCAGCTACAGACGTGGCAAGAGCACTTGTCTTCCCTCGTCCAACGGCAACAAAAAGACGTTGCCGCCCGCCTCCGGCAACTTCAGCAGCAGCAGCGGCGCCATGCGCACGCCCTCGAATTGCTCGGCCCGAAGCAGACTCTCGCCCGCGGTTTCACCATCACGATGGATCAAAACCGACGACCGCTTCTCTCCGCCCCTGCCGCAGCCCGCGAGAAGGAAATCATCACCCTCTTTGTTGACGGCGAGATCACATCGCGCCCTGCGTAATCTTGCTTCGGCCACGCAGTGCCGAGACCGCGTCTCTGGCCCATCCGCTCACCTCGCCCGCTCCGGGAAAAACGCAACTGCGCCCCATTGCTTCACGCAACTGCTGCAAATAGACAGCGCGGCGCACCTCAACCCCGCCGAAGCCGGCCAAATGATCGGTCACCCATTGCAGATCGAGCAGACCGAAACCCCGTTCCCGCAAAATCCCCACCAAAACCAACAAGGCAACCTTCGAGGTCTCGCTCGCCCGCGAGAACATCGACTCGCCGAAAAACACCCCACCCAGCTGCACGCCGTAAAGACCGCCCGCCAAACGGTCCCCCGACCACACTTCCACGCTGTGCGCCGCGCCTTGCCGGTGCAGCTCGGCGTAAACCTTGGCAATCGCCGGATCGATCCAGGTCTCCGGCCGGTCCGCGCACCCGGCGACGACCTCGTCGAACGCGCTATTCACCGAGACGCCGAAGTTCAATTTCGGCAGGGCACGCCGGAATCCTCTCGGCAAATGAAACTGCTCCAGAGGCATGATCCCACGCGGATCGGGCGAAAACCAGCGCAGCCTTCCATCCCCGCAAGCCATCGGAAAAAAACCGTCACGGTAAGCGCGCAGCACCGAGACGGCGGTCAGCCGTTCCGGCAAAAAGGACTGCGAGACAAGATCCGACATGGGCGGATAACCTTTGCCGTAATCCGGGCCGCGGTGCAACCCGCGCATTACGCGATTGCCCGCCACGCACCGGCCCACTATTTTTGGTGTCTTGCCCGATATGATGCCCGACAACTCCGCCAAACCTCTTTCCAAAGTCGAAGAGATCAAAACCGCCAGCAACTTCCTCCGCGGCACGTTGGCCGAAAGCCTCGCCGACACCTCCACCGGCGCCATCGCCGAGGCTGACACCAACATTTCAAAATTCCACGGCATTTACCAGCAGGACCACCGCGACCAGCGTATCGAACGCAAAAAGGCCGGACTTGAAAAAGCCTTCATCTTCATGATCCGCGTGCGCGTGCCGGGCGGCGTCTGCACTCCCGAGCAATGGCTCAAGATCGACGCGCTGGCCGACCAATACGGCAGCCACACGCTCAAGCTCACCACGCGCCAAGCCTTCCAGTTGCACTTCATTACAAAGGACGTCCTCAAAACCACCATGCAGGGCATCAACGATGCCGTGATGGACTGCATTGCCGCCTGCGGCGACGTGAACCGCAACGTCATGGCCAACCCCAACCCTTGGGAGTCTGTCCTGCACGGACCCGTGCTTGAAGACGCGCGCGCAGTGAGCGACCACCTCACCCCGCGCACCCATGCCTACCACGAAATCTGGCTGGATGGCGAAAAAGTGTCGCCCCAGAAAGAAGAAGAGCCCATCTACGGCAAGACTTACCTGCCGCGTAAATTCAAAACCTGCTTCGCTATCCCGCCGAGCAACGACGTTGACATCTACTCGCAAGACCTCGGTTTCATTGCCATCGCCGAGGGAGACAATCTCATCGGCTACAATGTCACGGTCGGCGGCGGCCTCGGGATGTCCCACGGCGACACAAAAACTTATCCGCGCTTGGCCAACCTCCTCGGCTACATCCCGCGCGATAAAGTCGTCGAGGTGGCGGAAAAAATCGTCACCGTGCAGCGCGATTTCGGCGACCGCACCAACCGCAAACACGCCCGCCTGAAATACACCATCGAAGACCGCGGCATCGATTGGTTCCGCACCGAACTCGAAAGCCGCCTCGGCTGGAAAGTCGGCGAACCCCGGCCGTTCGAATTCACCAGTTCCGGCGACCGCTACGGCTGGACCAAAGGCGTCGATGGACGCTGGCATTACGGGCTCTTCATCCAAAACGGACGCCTCCGCGACACCGAAGATCTTCCGGCCAAAACCGGGCTGCGCGAGATCGCCAAAATCCACACCGGCGACTTCCGCCTCACCGCCAACCAGAACCTCGTCATCGGCGGCATCACCGAGGAGCAAAAGCCGCGCATCGAAGCGCTGCTTGCGGAATACAAACTCGACCATCCCGAGCGCCTCACCGGCCTGCGCCTCAACTCAATGGCCTGCGTCGCCTTGCCGACCTGCGGACTCTCCCTCGCCGAAAGCGAGCGCTACCTGCCGCACCTCATCACCGAGTTGGACACCGTCATCGAGGAAAGCGGCTTGCGCCACGACGCCATCCTGATCCGCATGACCGGTTGCCCGAACGGCTGCGCCCGCCCCTACCTCGGCGAAATCGGTTTCGTCGGCCGTGCGCCCGGCAAATACAACATCTACCTCGGCGCCGCCTTCGACGGCTCACGCCTCAACAAACTCTACAAGCCCTCGGTGCCGTCCGACCAAATCGTCAACGAACTCGGCCCCATCATCCGCCGCTACGCAAAGGAGCGACTCGAAGGTGAACACTTCGGCGACTTCACCATTCGCGCCGGCTACGTGAAACCGACCACCGAAGGCCGCCTCTTCCACGAGGACATCATGGCCTAGGGCGCAAGTTTACCGTCAGCATCGAGCTTCATGCCGCGCAGCTCGAGCAATCGCCGCACGACATCTTCGATCAGATTGCTGGGACACGATGCGCCGGCCGTGATACCGATGGTCACCGGGCCGACCGGCAACCAGTTGGCGGTCACCATCTCTTGCTGGCCGTGTGTGTCATAATGGCGGATTGCGTTGGCGGTCTCGAGACACGCCGCATTGAGCACGAAATACGTGGGGACCTTTTCCCGCGCCATGTCGGCCAAATGCGTGGTGTTTGAACTGTTGTAGCCTCCCACTACCAGCATCAGGTCGGGAGGTTGGTGGAGCATTTCGAGCAGCGCATCCTGCCGCTCCTGGGTCGCCCCGCAAATCGTATCGAAAACGCGGAAGTTTTCCGCAGAGCCGTCGCGCGTTGTCACCGCTTCACGGAGACGGCGCTGCACTTCCTCGGTTTCGGAGCGCAGCATGGTGGTCTGGTTGGCCACGCCGACTTTTTGCAAATGGAGATCGGGATCGAAACCTTCGGAGCAGGCATGGCGGAATTTTTCGAGGAAGGACGCGCGGTCGCCGTGGCCGCGCAGGTAATCACACACTATGTCGGTCTCGGCCAGATCATAAACGACCAGAAAATGGCCGCATCCGCCATCCGCCGCACGGGCCCGCGAACTGGTGGCGCGGGTTTCCTCGTGATCCGCTTTGCCGTGGATGATCGAGGTCACGCCGTCGCTCGCGTATTGCCGCACGCGCTTCCACACGCTCATCACATCTCCGCAGGTGGTATCGACGATGCGGCAACCGCGGGCTTTGATGCGCTCCTGCACGCTCACCTCCGCCCCGAAGGCAGGGACGATGACCACATCCTGGGGGTCGAGCCGGTCGATCTCTTCGAGCTTGCCGATGGCCGGCAACGTGCGGATTCCCATCGACGCCAACTGTGCGTTGACGTCCGGGTTGTGGATGATTTCGCCGATCAAGTAGATGTTTTGACCGGCGAAAACTTTCCGTGCTGCATAGGCCAGATCGATCGCTCGCTCAACGCCGTAGCAGAAGCCGAACTGTTTGGCCAAACGCACGGTAACATCGCCGAACTTCTCCACTCCGCCAGCGGCGCGCAGCCGCTCGACGACCGGACTGTGGTAGTGCGATTCGACCTGCGCCTGCACGGCTTCCATCACTTCCGGAGTGCGGAGGTTGACGCGGGCAGGTTGGGCGGCGGGAGCGGACATGCATGGTCAATGTAGCCGCCGCAATCTCGAGTTCCAGTGGGAAGATGGGCTGTCCTTGCATCCGCGCTGCGGAGGCTTATGGTTCCCCCACCAAAATGAATCGCGAGAGTTTTTTTTACGCGTTGGAAAACACCAAGACCCACGTCGAGCCGTCGGGACTGATCGAGACGTTCGGGTCGACGGTGTTTGATTTCGTGTTGATCAGCGAGTTAATGGACGAGGTCAATCGTGTCCGCCTGCGCCGTGGCACGCTGCAAGCCGAGCGTCCGCGCATCGTCGCCCCGCACCACTTCGCCAGAATCATGCTCGACGGCTTCGGTGAAAAAGCCCGCGAGTTTGCCGACTGGCTCGAAGAACACGGCGACGACATGAAGTTCCTGCGCTACGGATTTCAATTCACCAAAAGCAATCTGCGTGAGGAGATTGTCAGCGGGGAATTGCCGCAAATCGTCGATCAAGCCGTGCGTGATGCAAAAGCCGGCGGTGGCAGCCGGCAGGCCGTGATCGAGAGCGTCGATGACGCATGGGAAGTCTCTCTGCTCAAGCTGGCCGTGGAAACGGCCCAGCGATCGGCTGGCGCGAATGTTGATGAGTGGAAAAAACGCGGTTTGATCTGACGGTCCACCGGTTCATAGTTGACCGTGAAAGCGACGCACTATGACCAAGCCGCATAAAATCATCGCCATCCTTGTCGGGATTGCTGTTTTCGGCGGATCCGGTTGGGCCGTTTACCGTCTTTACCTGCAACCGCAGCTGGCTATGCGCGCCGAACAAAGGCGCTTGGATCGGGAGGCCGCCAAGGAAGCCGAGTCGCCAGCCGATCCAAGCGAAGCCGCCTTCACCGCCGCGGCCGAGCAAGCGCGGGCCGCGAGTCCGGCCGTGGCCCGGCAAACATGGCGGCAGTTTTTGGAGACATATCCGGAATCTCCACGCAGCGGGGAAGCCCGCAACGCCCTCAGCCCGCTCAACCTCGCCGCCTTGTTTTCACCCGAGCCGTCCGAAAACAAAATCACGCATGTGGTTGCCAAAGGCGACTCGCTTTATAAAATCGCGCGGCTGCACGGGGTGACCATCGATCTCCTCGCCCGAGCCAACAACCTTTCCGGCACAATGCTGCAAATCGGCCAAGAGCTGCTTGTTCCGAAAACAAAAATCGCCCTCACGGTGGATCGCCCGGCCAAGAAGCTGCGCTTCGACGACCACGGCGTCTTCCTCTGCGAATTCCCGCTCTTGTCTGCAAGTCTGCCCGCTTTGCCCGAGGGCGTCGCCGGACAAACCACCGTGGTCGACACGCAGGTCGAAGCCGACGGCAAGCGGGTCACTTACGGTCAAAAAAATTACCGTGAGGGACGGCGCGTTATCATTCTTTCGCCACCGGGCGAAATGATCAGCGGTGCATCGGCCGAGACCACGGCGGACCAATTGCCCGCTGGTCTCTTTGTCAAGGATGCTGACATGGCGGAGATTTTTGTGCTCCTCAGGCGCGGCGTTCCAGTCACAATAAAGTGACATGAAAGTCCAACCGCTGGATTTTGAAAAACCGATCGCTGAACTGGAAGACCAGCTGGAAACCCTGCGCGACAAAGCCAACGGTCAGGACCTTGGCGTCGACTCCGAGGTCAGTAAAATCGAGGAAAAGATTTCGGCGATGCGCCGGGAGATTTACGAAAACCTCACGGCTTGGCAGCGCGTGCAAATCGCCCGCCATATCGCCCGCCCCTTCGCGCTGGATTACCTCGGGCTTTGCTTCACGGACTTCACGGAACTGCACGGCGACCGGCTGTTCGGAGATGACGCCTCGATGCCCTGCGGGCTGGCCAAGATCGACGGACGCCCGGTCGCCGTCGTGAGCAACCAAAAAGGCCGCAACACCAAAGAAAACATTCTCCGCAACTTCGGTAGCGCCCACCCGGAGGGTTACCGCAAAGCCATGCGCGTGATGCGCATGGCGGAAAAATTCGGCCTGCCCATTGTTGCTCTGGTGGACACCCCGGGAGCTTTTCCCGGCATCGGTGCCGAGGAGCGCCACATCGCCGAATCCATTGCCGTGAACCTGCGGGAGATGATGTTGCTGAAAACTCCCATTGTCGCCGTAATCATCGGCGAAGGAGGCTCGGGCGGAGCCTTGGGTATCGGGGTCGCTGACCACGTGCTGATCATGGAGAACGCCTATTACTCGGTGATCAGTCCGGAAGGCTGTGCCGCCATTCTCTGGAAGCATCGCAGCCATGCCCCGGAGGCTGCCGAGGCACTCAAGCTCACCGCCAACCATCTCAAAGAACTCGGCGTGGTGGACGGGATCGTGCCGGAGCCGCAGGGTGGCGCTCATCACGACCATGCGGCGGCGGCGGATATGTTACGCCAATCGATCGTCGACAGCCTCGACTCCCTTGCTGCCCAACCGACGGCCAAACTACTCTCCGCGCGCTACGACAAATTCCGCGCTATGGGTGTCTTCATCGGGGAATAAGCGATCCTCTGCTCGCAGCGGTCGTGCGCGGCGCACCCGAGACGGCGCCGGGCGTATTTCTCAAATTACAACCCCAACCCGGGCAAACCACCAAGTCCACCAGTGACTTTACTCACGGTGTCGGCCTGGAGTTTGCGGGCAGCGTCCTGTGCTTCACGGATGCCGGAGAGCACCAAGTCCTCGAGCATTTCGACGTCCTGCGGATCGACGACATCAGGAGAAATTTTGATTGCGGTGATATCGCCGCTGCCGTTGGTCATAACCGTGACTTTGCCGCCACCGGCGGAGACTTGCAGGGTTTGCTCCGCGAGATCGCTCTGTGCTTTGGCGAGGCGCTCCTGCATTTTCTGCGCCTCTTTCATCATTTTTTGGATGTTCATGATTTTTCGTCGTCCGGTTCGAGGGTCGCGCCGAAAAGCTCGATGGCAGCTTCGATTCCCGGATCATTTTCAAAGTCATCGGCCGTGGGTACAGCCGCGGAGATTTTGGGTTTTTCTGCCACCACTTCTCCGGTGGCTTCGGGGCGGAAAGCGACTTTGCGTCCGGTCAGCTTTTCCCATAGCTCTTGGATGAGCAGACCCTGTTCCTTCGCAACCGGCGTGCGAATCTGCTTTTCTTTGCTGGCCGGAAAGACCACACGAAGCGAACCGCTCTCCTCGCACATATCCTGCGCTTCTTCGAGCCAGGCACTACGGATGCTTTGTTTTTCGGAAATCTCGGCGACCACTTTCTGCCAAATGTCACGGACACTGCCGGTCATCGGCGCGGCGGGCGCTGCGGCAAAAACCGGCGATTGGGGCGCTGCAGCAGCCGGCGCAGGTTTGGCCACGGCAGCTGGGGGCGCCGGCTTGGGCGCCGCCGCCCGCGGCGCAACGGCAGGGCGCACCGACACGGGGGCCGTCTCCCCGCTGCGCAAACCCGCGAGGGTATCGAGGACTTCATCGAGATCGGCCGTGTGCAACAACTGAATGCCTTTGATTACGGCAATCTCCAGTGGAAGCTTTTTGTCCGGCGAGAAACGGAGACCGGCCTCGGCGGCCGAAAGCACTTCCAGCAATTCGGTAAGCTTGCGGGCGGTGAATTTGCCGCGCAACGGTGCGATCAACTCACCACGGCGGCCGGGCAAATCTTTGGCCGTGACTTCGCTGACCAAAAGGTCGCGGCAGAGTGAAACCAAATCGGCCAGCAGGCGACCGAGATCTTTGCCGGCTTCGGACTGCACGGAGACAAGATCGAGCGCCGACGCCGCGTTGCCGTCCAGCATATGACCGGCCAAGGCTGCAACCTCACCGGCCGAGGCAAAACCAAAAATCGACAGCACATCGGCTTCGGTGACTTTGTCTCCACAACTGGACACGACTTGGTCGAGCATGGACTCGGCATCACGCATGCCACCCTCGGCCGCGCGGGCGATCACCTCGGCGGCGGCGGGATCAAGCGCGACTTTCTCCTGCCGGGCGATGGCGAGCAAATGCGCCGCCGCCACGTCATCGCGAATCGGTTGGAGGTCGAAGCGCTGGCATCGACTGATGATCGTCGCCGGCAATTTGTGCGCTTCGGTCGTGGCAAAGAGGAATTTCACATGGGGCGGCGGCTCCTCCAGTGTTTTGAGCAGGGCGTTGAACGCCGCTTGGCTCAGCATGTGGACCTCGTCGATTAGATAGATGCGGAATTTGCCGTGCGAGGGGAGGAAGCGCACATTTTCCCGCAACTCGCGCACCTGCTCGACACCGTTGTTGCTGGCGCCGTCGATTTCGAGCACGTCGAGACTGTTCCCGCCGGCGATTTCGCGGCAAGGATCGCACTGGCCGCACGGTGTTTCGGTGGGACCTTTGACGCAATTGAGTGCCTTGGCAAAGATGCGGGCCGTAGATGTTTTGCCCACCCCCCGCGGGCCGACAAACAGATAGGCGTGGGCCAGCCGGTCGTTCGTGATCGCGTTGCGCAGCGTCCGCACCACAGCATCCTGCCCGAGAACTTCCTCAAAAAGCTGGGGACGGTATTTGCGGGCGAAAACTTGATAGCTCACGGGAAGAACCTAATGCATCCGCCGACACGATGCGGAGAAATTAATGCCGGAAATGGCGTTTTCCGGAGAAAACCATGGCCAGCTTGCGCTCGTCGGCGGATTTGATGACGTCCTCGTCGCGCACGGAGCCGCCAGGTTGGATGGCCGCGGTGGCCCCGGCTTCGGCGGCCGACACGAGCCCGTCGGGAAACGGGAAAAAGGCGTCGCTGGCCACCGCGCTACCAGCCAGCGAGAGCCCGGCCTCGCCAGCTTTCCACACAGCGATGCGGACGGCATCCACCCGCGACATCTGACCGGCTCCGATGCCGAGCGTGCGGTCGGGACCGGCAAAGACGATGGCGTTGGATTTGACGTGTTTGACGACTTTCCACCCGAATTCCATCGCCCGCAGTTCGGTCTGGGTCGGCGGACGTTGCGTGACCAAATTGCTCTCGGCCGGCTTTTCGCAGCTCGCGTCGTGGTCTTGCACTAACACTCCACCGAGCACCGACCGCACATCTCGAGGCGGCGGTTGGGGCAAATTTTTGAGGCGCATGAGGCGCAGGTTTTTCTTTTTTTGCAGAACGGCGCGGGCCTCGGACTCGAACTCCGGGGCGATGATCACCTCGCTGAAAATCTCCGCGATGTCGCGGGCCAAAGCCTCGGTGAGCGGACGGTTGCAGATGATGATACCGCCGAACGGCGCCTGTTTATCGGTGGCAAAGGCTTTGTCCCACGCCACGCTAAGGTCGGGGTCACTGCCCACGCCACACGGGTTGGTGTGCTTGAGAATGGCGACGGTCGGCGCGGCAAATTCTCCGATGAGATCCACCGCCGCGGTGATATCCAAAATATTATTGTAGGACAGCTCCTTACCGTGAAGTTGCTCCAAGTGGTCGCGGAAACAGCCGTAAAGCTCAGCTTGCTGGTGAGGGTTTTCGCCATAACGCAAGGTTGCGGCCAAAGGCAACGAACGGCTGAAGGAGCCGGCCGCCCGGTGGCCGGTCTGCAAATAGTCGGCGATGGCGCGGTCATAACGGGCCGTGAGATCGAAGACCCTCACGGCAAGGCGTTCCCGTAGTTTGAGCGTCGTGCCACCATCGTGCTCTTCCATTTCGCGCAAAACCTCGGAGTAGTCGGAGGGATCACACACCACCGTGACCGAGGCATAGTTTTTGGCCGCGCTGCGAAGCATGGAAGGCCCACCGATGTCGATATTTTCGATCGCTTCTTCCAACGTGACCCCCTCGCGGACCACGGTTTGTTCGAAGGGATAAAGATTCACCACGACCAGATCGATCGGCACGATACCGTGGGCGGCGGCTTGTTTGACGTGCTCGGGATTGTCGCGACGGAAAAGAAGACCGCCATGGATAAACGGGTGGAGCGTTTTCACGCGCCCGTCGAGCATTTCGGGAAAACCCGTATGCTCGGACACATCTTTGACGGTCAAGCCCGCCTGACGAAGGGCCGAGGCGGTACCGCCGGTGGAGAGGAGTTCGACCCCGGAAGCGGCCAACCCGCGGGCGAAGTCCACTAGGCCGGTTTTGTCGGAAACAGAAAGTAGAGCGCGTTGAATTTTCATGCATTAAGGGCCGCCGCAACAACGACGGTGAACGTTGAGATTAACAGGAAAACCCGCAGCGGCAAACATCCCGTGGGCACCCCAGGATTGACCCGCGATCCCTCGCGCAGCCATGCTCCCCCGGCCCATGACTGAAGAGCCCATCCCCGGATTCCGCCTGATCCGACACCCTCTGGCCGACCTGAAGGTCGGCAAGCTGCGGGACAAAAATACGTCTCCTCCTGAATTTCGGCGGGCACTGCAGGAATTATCGCAGCTGGTCGCCTACGAGGCTTTGCGCGACTTCGAAACCACCCCCGCCCCCTTGGAGACACCGCTCGGCCCGGCAATGGGAGCAAAGGTCGTCCGACCCTTGGTGATCGTTCCGGTGCTGCGGGCCGGCTTGGCCATGGCCGACGGAATTTTGCAGATGTTCCCCTCGGCTTCCGTGGGACATATCGGCATGTTCCGCGACGAGGAAACGCTCGAACCGGTCAGCTATTACTTCAATCTGCCGCCCGATGCCGACCGCTCTCATGTGCTGCTGGTTGATCCGATGTTGGCCACGGGAAACAGTCTGGCCGCCGCCGTCGATCGCTTGAAAAGGGAGGGCATCACCCGCCTGACCTGCTCGTGCATCATCGCATCGCGGCCCGGCGTGATGCGTTTGCTTGCGGCGCATCCGGAGATGCCGATTTTCGGTGCAGCCCTTGATGAATCGCTCAATGATCGAGGCTACATCACACCCGGCTTGGGCGATGCGGGCGACCGGATTTTCGGAACCTGACAGGCAACCGCCGCGTGATTACAAGCGCGGAGCCGTGCGCAGCTTGTCTTCCCACCGCGTAAGAAGATGGATGATCATGTTGGTGCCGAATTTGTAGCAATCAATGATCGAGGCCATGGGGGGCGTTGGGTTGACGTTGTGGATGTAGAGTCCCATAACAGTGAGCAGCCGTCTGTTTTGGGCGACGTAATCCCTGCCGGCATCTCTGTCCACGTTCATTTCCCAGCTTTTGCCATCTGCCGCCTGTTTGATGCCGAACTCCCACATGTCACCGTAATCATTAGGCGTATAGATGATCGAGATCTGATCGAAATACCGCATCACATAGACGGGTTCGTCGTAATAATTGATACCTCTCGGCACCCCTTTGATCTCGGGAAAGTAGGGGTTGCGGGTGAACATGGGATCACGCGTGTCGAGAGGTTCAAAGTCTTTGTCGATGTCCGGCATGATCCGCTTCATCTCCCGGCGAAAAGCGATATCGAATCTGGAGCCGCGGCCGGGCACAGAGCTGTCGCCCCAGATGGCACCACCCAGGCGCACGTATTTTTGGAGGTTTTCGACTTCTTTCTCCGTCAAAACGAAATCTTGCGAACCGGTGAAGAAAATGAAGGGCGGCTTGACCGTGAAGAGCTCAGCGCTGTCCAGCTTGATCGGCTTAACGTTCTGATAGTTCGTCTTTACTTTGTTGCGCGATTCTTTGCTCATGTACTCGAGCAAGTTGGGCAACGCACCACGGGGCAAGTTTTCCACCACGCGGAAAGTGGAATCCCAGTTGCCGCCGCTGTATTGGGCGACATAGGCCGTGAATTCAAACTCGCGCTGGCGCGTACCCGTACCGCTACCCGTGCCTTTGCCCCAGCCGCCCGTAAATTCGCGGATTTGCGCAGCAACTTGGCCCGTCATAGCCGCCCCCGAAATCGACGCACCTGGTGTCGCCACAGAAGCCGGTGAGGACATATTGGGGTTGACTGCGGCATTCGGGATAATGACCGCATCCATGGAGAAATTGAGCGGGTTTTGAGCTGTTGTGGTGATGGCTGACAAAGGCGAGCTGTTCACCGGGGGTGTGGTGACGGTGAAGGTTGTCTCCTGCGGTTGCGCAGGAGCCACTGGCGGTGGTGCCGCGACTTGTTCTCCGGCGGAGACAAACCCGCCCTCACCGCCCTCGAAATCCGGCGGTTCCTGCATGGCCTCAAAAAGAACGGTTCCGCTGAAAATGGAGATCAACAACACATGCAGCACGAAGGAAATCGTGAAGAAGCGCGAGTTGTTGAACTTCTCGGTCAAGCGATCAAGCAGACTTTGCGGCTCCGGGGCTTCCATATTGGCAACACACCAATATCTTCGACTGACGCCTAAAATCAACGTCCGATTGGATACTTGGCGTGAATCCCACCGTTTGCCAACCTCCACCCCGATGTCCACGCCTCCAGCCCAGCCCACTTTGTTCCAGAAAATTGCTGCGTCGGCTGGCGCCGCCCTGCTGCGGATCCTCTTCGCGACGCTGCGCATTCGCATGCATGACCCGCACAATTTTCGCGGCAACCCGCCCGACCAACCGGTCATCTACACATTCTGGCACAACCGTATTCTAGCAATT
This sequence comes from Chthoniobacterales bacterium, assembly GCA_044343805.1. Lineage (GTDB taxonomy): Bacteria > Verrucomicrobiota > Verrucomicrobiia > Chthoniobacterales > JACTMZ01 > JACTMZ01. The sequence goes on from JBIJDZ010000012.1 coordinate 21,146, forward strand.
ACCGCCGCCTTTTGCCGCGAATATCCACCTGGACGAGGCGGCGTGCTCGTGCTGACCAGCGCCAGCCGCGACGGCATGTGGCTGGGTGAAGTGGCGCACCAGCTCGGTCTGGGCTCGGTCCGCGGTTCAAGTTCGCGCCGCGGCGCCACGGCCATGCGGGAGCTGCTCGAAAAAGTGGCGCTGGGCCACGACATCGCTATCACCCCCGACGGTCCCCGCGGCCCGAAGTATGAGTTGGGAGCAGGGTTGGTTTATCTCGCGGAAAAAGCGGGCCTGCCGGTTCTGCCGGTTCATGCGAATTTCTCCGGCTGCTGGCGACTGCGCAGCTGGGACCAATTCATGATTCCCCGACCGTTTTCCCGAGTAGACATCACGCTTGGCCCGCTCATGCGCGTGCCGGCCACCCAGACGGACAAAGAATTCGAGGCAGAACGCCGAAAAATCGAATCGGTTTTGCGGGAGGGAGCTGCTTAAGATCCGAGACCATGCCCACTTTGATCGACGGAAAAAAAGTCTCAGCCCGCTGCCTCTCCGAAACCGCCCGGGAAATCTCCGACCTCCACTCTCGCGGCATCACCCCCGGGCTGGCCGTGGTGCTCATCGGCGAGAATCCCGCTTCGCTGGCTTACGTGCGGTCAAAAGACAAAACCTGCCGCGAACTCGGCATGTATTCCCGCAAAATCGAGCTGCCGGCCGAGACTACCCATGCTGAAGTGCTGCGCCTCATCGCAGACCTCAACGCCGATCCCGCCATCCACGGCATCCTCGTGCAATCGCCGCCACCCAAGCACATCGACGAGCACGCGGTGGTCCGTGCCATCGATCCGCGCAAAGACGTGGACGGCTTCCATCCAGTCAATGTCGCCGCGCTGGCGATGGAAGATCCGGCCGCTTTGGTTCCCTGCACCCCGCTCGGCTGCATGGAATTGCTCCGGGCTTATGATATCTCGACCAAGGGAGCACACGTCGTGGTGGTCGGCCGCAGCCTCATCGTCGGCAAACCCATGGCCCTGCTCCTCATGGCCAAAGGCGCCGATGCCACCGTCACCGTGGCCCATTCGCAGACCAAAGACCTTCCCGCCATCACCCGCTCGGCAGATATCGTCGTGGCAGCCATCGGGCGTCCGCAATTCCTCGGAGCCGGGCACATCCGCGAAGGTGCCGTGGTGATCGACGTGGGCATCAATAGAGTCGACGACGCCACCAGCCCGCGCGGTTACCGTCTGGTCGGCGATGTAGACTTCGAGGCCGTAGCCGCGAAGTGCCGCGCGATCACTCCCGTGCCCGGCGGCGTGGGACCGATGACGATCGCCATGCTGATGCACAACACGGTGCGGGCCTGCCGCCTCATCACAGGTCAAGGCTGAGGGTTTCACCGGAGGCATTTTGTGCTGGCCAGCGCCGGCGGACGGGCGCAATGGTGATACGTGGCGATGAGCGAAGCATTCACGCCGTTCCCTCGTGAGCGGCGCTGGTGGCTCCCGCAAGGTCCTGCGGTGCAGCGGGCCTTTTTCGGAGGTTGGACCCTTGCCGTCTTTGCCTTTCTTTACATTCCGATCGTCCTGCTCGTTGTTTATTCCTTCAACGACTCGCGCCTCAATCTGCAGTGGTCGGGCTTCACGACAAAGTGGTATGGCATGCTCTTCGGCAATCAGGTGCTGCTGCGGGCTTTTTACAACAGCCTGATCGTGGCCGGCGCCACCACTGTGTTGTCGGTTATTCTCGGCACGTCGGCCGCATGGCTGCTGCACCGTTATCGTTTCCCGGCCCAACGCACGATCGGCCTGCTTATTTTTATCCCCATGGTGATGCCCGAAGTGCTGATGGGCGTGAGTCTGCTCGTGCTGTTCGTCTCCCTCGGTATTCCGCTCGGCTATACAACCCTCATCATCGCCCACACGACATTTTGTTTTCCTTTCGTGCTCGTTGGCGTGCAGGCGCGGTTGCAAGGTATCGATCCTGCGCTGGAGGAGGCTGCTCTCGACCTCGGCGCCACGCCGCTCAAGGCTTTCTGGCTGGTCATCGTCCCCTACCTTATGCCGGCCATCATCGCCGGCGCGCTTATGGCCTTCACCCTCTCTTTCGACGAATACATCGTCACCGTCTTTACCAGTGGCGCGGCCTCGCAGACGTTGCCGCTCAAAGTTTACGGCATGGTGCGCGTGGGCTTGAATCCCCAACTCAACGCCCTTAGCACGCTCTTCATCGCCGCCACGGCCGTGATTGTGATCGCCGCGCAATTTTTCCAACAAACAACCAAATCCCGATGAAAACACACAAACACACCCTGCTGGCCGCGGCCTGCGCCGGAGCAATGCTCCTCGCCGGTTGCGGGGAAAAAACCGACGAAACCCTCAAACTGTTCTGCTGGTCCGAATACGTCCCGCAGACGGTGATCGACAAGTTCACCGAAGAAACCGGCATCAAGGTGGCGGTGGAAAATTACGCCTCGAACGAGGAGATGCTGGCCAAGTTGCTCGCTGGCGGCGGGGCTTACGACCTCATCCAGCCGAGCGAATACACCGTGCAGGCCCTCATCAAGGAAAACCTCCTGCAACCATTGGACCAAGCCAACATCCCTAACCTCAAAAACATCGCCCCCGAGTTCCGCAACATGCCCTTCGACCCTGGCAACAAATACTCGGTGCCGTGGATGGCGGGCTTTGTCGGAATCGTCTACAACGCCGAGGTCGTTCCCGGCCCTATCGTCGGCTACAAAGATGTGTTCACGTCGGAGCATGCCGGACGCATCGTCGTGCTGGATGATGCCCGCGAAATCGTCAGCTGGGCCTTGGCGTCTGCCGGCATTCCCATCAATGACATCAACGAGGAAAACCTGGCCACCATCACACCACTGCTTCGCGACTGGCTGGCCAAAGTGAAAGTCTACGACTCCGACAGCCCGAAGACATCCTTGAGCAGCGGGGACACGGACATCGGCATCGTCTGGAGCGGCGAGGGAGCCATTCTTTTCGACGAGAATCCCAAGTTCCAATGGGTCATGCCGTCCGAAGGCCTCCACATGTTCGTGGACAACCTCGCCATCCCGAAAACCTCGCGCAACAAAGACAAGGCCGAAGCATTCATCAACTTTGTCCTGCGTCCGGACATCAGCAAAATGATCTCCGACGAATTCCCCTACTACAATCCGAACGCCGAAGCGCGCAAACTGCTCAGCGAGGAACAACTCAACAATCCCGCGAGTTACCCTCCGGGCTTCGATATCACCACGGCCCAGCTGTTTACCGACATCGGTGAGCAGGCCTCCGAAGTGGACGAACTCGTCACCACGATCAAAGCCAAGTAACCATGGCCGCCACGGCCGAAGTTACCGCCCTCGCTCCCGGCCCGTCGTTGCAACGGCGGGCCGGGCCGGGCCCGTGGTTTTTTCTCACCCCCACGTTGGGATGGCTGGCGCTCTTCGTCATCATCCCCTGCCTCATGCTCGTCGTGGTGAGCTTCGGCGAGCGCGACAGCCTCGGCCGGGTCATCTACACCTTCAACGTCGAAAATTACGTCCGCGCTTTCGACTGGAAGTGGCTCAAAATCCTCGGAATCTCGGTCTGGTACGCCTTCCTTACCACGGTCATTTGCATGGTCGTCGGCTATCCGGTGGCCTACTTCATCGGCCGCACGAGCGAGCGCTGGCGCGGGTTGCTCATCATGCTGGTTATGATCCCGTTCTGGACGAGTTTTTTAATCCGCACTTACGCTTGGATATCCATCTTGGCGCAGGAAGGGCTGCTCAATGCCGCGCTCATGAGCCTGCAAATCACCAGCGCGCCCATCAGCTTCATGTACACCCCGTTCGCCGTCGTTCTCGGACTGGTTTACAACTTCCTCCCGTTCATGATCCTGCCGATCTACACGAGCGTCGAAAAACTCGACAACTCGCTCATCGAAGCCGCCTACGATCTCGGTGCGCGCCCGGCCCGCGTGTTTTCGCACATCGTGCTGCCGCTGACCCGCCCTGGGATCGCCGCCGGCGTGCTCCTCGTGTTTGTCCCCGCCATCGCCATGTTTGCCATCACGACATTGATGGGTGGCGGAGCCAATCCCACCATCGGCGAAGTCATCCATAACCAGTTCACCAAAGCCCGCAACCAACCTTTCGGCGCCGCCCTCGGCGTGCTTCTCTTGTTCATCTTTCTCGTCAGCCTCTGGTTGGCCACCAAATTCCAGCGGCAAAAAGAAGAGTAAAACGCGATCACCGCGCATTTTCAGCCCAAGCTCGGCATCCAACATGAATTATTCCGCTCTCGGCCAAAGACTTTCCGGCGGCAGCGGGATCAAGGAATTGATGGATGACCTCGGCCACGCCTTGGCCGGGGCCGGTTCATCGATGCACATGCTCGGCGGCGGCAACCCAGCGCACATTCCCGCCATGGAGGAGGTCTGGCGCGAGCGCATGCAGTCCATCGTCGCCGACCCCGCCACCCTGCGCCGCACGCTTTCGATTTACGATCCCCCGCGCGGCAACACCCGGATGATCGAAGCACTGGCCACGCTGCTGCGGGTCGCCCATGGATGGAACGTCGGCCCCGAAAACATCGCCGTCACCCCCGGCGGACAAACCGCATTTTTTCTCCTCTTCAACCTCCTCGGCGGGCAGCGCCCGGATGGCTCCGCAGGAAGGATTCTTTTTCCGCTGATGCCCGAATACATCGGCTACGCCAACCAAGCCCTCGAGCCGAGCGTGTTCCGTTCACTGCGCCCGCAGATCTCGCGCCACGGTCCGCATCGCTTCAAATACCATATCGATTTCGAAAATCTCGACCCCGGTCCCGACATCGCCGCGCTCTGCGTGTCCCGTCCGACTAACCCCAGCGGCAACGTCATTTCCGACCAGGAACTCTGCCGCTTGGCCGCCATCGCCGAGGCCAAAAACATCCCGCTCATCATCGACAACGCCTACGGCTGGCCCTTTCCCGGCATCGTCTTCGACGAAGCGACCCCGCTCTGGACCGAACAAACTGTTCACGTGATGAGCCTCTCCAAACTCGGGCTGCCCGGCACGCGCACCGCCTTCGTCGTGGCTCCCCCGCCGATCGCCACCGCGATCTCTTCGATGATCGCGGTAACGGGACTAGCCAACGGCAACCTCGGCCAATCGATCATTGAACCGCTTGTCGCCAACAGCGAAATCACCCGTCTCTGCCGCGAAGTCATCAACCCGTATTACCGCGGCAAACGCGATGCTGCGCTCGCCGCCGCGCACGAGTTTTTTCCCGTCGGAGCACCTTGGGCCCTCCACGAGAGCGAAGGCGCGCTCTTCCTCTGGCTCTGGCTCGAAAACAGCCGCATCCCTTCGCGCCAGATTTACGAGAACCTCAAAAAACGCGGCGTAATCGTCGTCCCCGGCGAATACTTTTTTTTCGGGGACGCCGGACCGGATTGGCCCCACTGCCACGAATGCCTGCGCATTTCCTACGCGATGGACGACGACCAAGTGAGCGCCGGCCTGAAAATCATTGCCGAAGAAATCTCGGCCGCCACCGCTTGAATGGAGCCGACGACGGGACTCGAACCCGTGACCTGCTGATTACGAATCAGCTGCTCTACCAACTGAGCTACGTCGGCGTTGCGCTAAGAAGCTACCGGCCGCCGCCCCGCCTTGGCAAGATCAACGCCGCTGCCTGTCTTGCCACGCCAGCCGCCCCAGCACATACTCGTGAGCCAACTTTTAACCCAATGGAAACCTTGCTCCGCCTGCTGCAACAGGATGCCACCACACCACGCGAGGACATCGCCCGCCTGCTGAACCTCTCTGTCGAGGAGGTCAACTCCCGCATCGCCGCGATGGAAAAGGACGGCGTCATCCGCGGCTACCAAGCCGTCGTCGATCGCGACAAGCTCGACCAAAACACGGTTACCGCGTTCATCGAGGTCCGCATCACGCCGGAGCGCGGCGGCGGCTTCGACCGCGTCGCCCAGCGCATCGCCAAGTTCGACCAAGTGGTCAGCTGCTATCTGATCAGCGGCGGCTATGACTTGCTCGTCGTGGTCCAAGGCGGCAGCCTCCGCGAAGTGGCCAGCTTTGTTTCGGAAAAACTCAGCACCATCGAGTCGGTGATCTCCACCGCGACGCACTTCCGCCTCAAAGCCTACAAGGAGAACGGCAACCTTTTCCTCTCCGAAGTAAACCAGGACCGTCTCGCGGTCAGCCCGTAGTCGCACCTCCGTCATGGAAGACAAAATTGCCGCGCATGTGCGGGACATTCCGCGTTCCGGGATCCGCGACTTTTTCGAAATCGTGCAGTCCATGCACGACGTCATCTCGCTCGGTATCGGCGAGCCGGATTTCGTCACCCCTTGGCATATTCGGGAAGCGGCGTTGTTTTCCCTCGAAAAAGGACGCACCGGCTATACGTCGAATCTCGGGCTCCCCAAGCTCCGCGAAGCCATCACCAACTATGCGCAGCGCCAGTTCGGTTTGACCTATCATGCACCGTCCGAAGTCCTTGTCTCGGTCGGCGTTTCCGAGGCCATCGACATCGCCCTGCGGGCCTTGCTCAACCCCGGCGACGAGGTCCTCTACCACGAGCCCTGTTACGTAAGCTACAGCCCCAGCGTGACCCTCGCCCACGGCAGAGCCGTCGCCGTGCCAGTGTACAAGAAAGACCATTTTCAACTCCGCGCCGACGAGCTGGCCAAACGCATCACCCCGCGCTCGAAGGTCTTGTTGCTCAACTTCCCCACCAACCCCACCGGCGCCACCATGCCGCGCGAAGCGCTCGAGCCTATCGCTGAACTGTGCCGACGGCATGATCTCATCGTGCTCTCGGACGAAATCTACGCCGAGCTCACCTACGACGGAGCCGAGCATGTGTCCATCGCCTCGTTGCCCGGCATGCGTGAACGCACCGTCTTTCTGCACGGACTTTCCAAAGGCTGGGCCATGACCGGATTTCGCATCGGGTATGCGTGCGCCCCGGCACCGCTGATTGAAGCGATGATGAAGATCCACCAATACGCCATCCTTTGCGCACCGATCACCACGCAGGATGCCGCCATCGAAGCTCTCGAACACGGCGACGCGGCTGTCGCCCACATGCGGGAAAAATACGAGCAGCGCCGCAACTACATCACCACCGCCCTCAACGCCATGGGCCTACCCTGTCCGCTGCCGCACGGCGCGTTTTATGTCTTTCCCGACGTGCGTTCCACCGGACTCGGCAGCCGGGAATTCTCCCTGCGCTTGCTCGACGAAGAAAAAGTCGCCGTGGTCCCGGGGGGTGCATTCGGCACAAGCGGCGAAGGTTTCGTGCGCTGCAGCTACGCCACTTCCCTCGAACAAATCAAAGTCGCCATGGAACGCATGGCAAAATTCGTCGGGCGTTTGCGCCAAGCCGGCGGCTGAACGCGCATCTATCCGCGTGAGCGCTGATCTTTCCTGGCGCCAAGCCCGCGCATATTTTTTCCGGGCCCTGCTGCTGCTTTGTCCGGTTTGCGGGAAAACCCCGATCTTTCCGCCCCTTGCGCGCACGCGCACCCCGCACGATTGGTTCACACCCTTGGATGGCTGCCCGCGCTGCGGCTATCCCTTCGATCGCGAACCCGGCTATTTCTTGCTCTCGATCTGGGCCATCAACTACGGCATCGCCGCCCTGCTGGGCCTTGTCCTCTACGGCGTCTTCGAGTGGTTCTATGATTGGTCGGTGTGGATCCTCATCGCAGCCGTGGTCGGCCCGGTGGTGTTATTCAACCTGCTTTTCGTCCGCCACTCGAAGGCGCTCTTCATCGCGTGGGACCACTTTTTTGATCCGCACGAACGCGAGGGCGGCGATGACGGCGGAAATGTCCCGGTATCTCCTCCGCCCGCTCCGCAGCAACCGCCACGTCGCACCCGTATGCCTGTGGACGCCGGTTTGTGAAGGCTCGCCAGCAGCGTGGCCCAGTCTAAACTTTAACCATGCCGGAACTGCTCAAAGCTCTGCTGGTGAGCGCCTCGCTCGGTGCGTTGCTCGGCTTGGAGCGCCAGTGGAGCGGGGAGAGGGAAAACCCTAAAGTGGAGAGCATTGTCGGTGCGCGCACTTTCGCCATCTGGGCCGCCCTTGGCACGCTCTGCGCATGGTTTTCACGAGAGCAGCACCCGGGATTCTTCCTTGGTGGTTTCACCGGAATGATCGTCTTCCTGTCCCTCTTTCTTTACCGGCGGGCCCGGCGTGATCGCGATATCGGCCTGACAACCGGCGCCGTCGGCCTCGCGACCTACTTGCTCGGGGGGTTGGTTTTTTATGGTCAGAGCCGGACCGCGGTGGTGATCGCCATTTCTCTGCTCCTGCTTCTCGCCTCGAAAGAACGGCTGCATGGGTTATCCCGGAAGTTTTCCCGCACGGATGTCTATCAAGCGCTGCAGTTTGCCGCCGTCACCGGCATCGTGCTGCCATTGGTGCCGAATCATCCGTTCGGCCCCTACGGCGCTTTCAATCCTTTCAGTATTTGGCTGATGGTTGTTCTGGTGTCGGGACTGGGGTTTCTCGGCTATGTCGCAGTGCGCGTGTTCGGCGAGGACCGCGGGATCGCTTTCACCGGCCTGCTGGGTGGCTTGGCCTCAAGCACGGCCACGACTTTGGCCATGAGCCGGGAAAGTCGCTCCCTGCCGGAAACAGGACACCTGTGCGCCTTGGCCGTGGTGCTGGCCTGCACCGTCATGCTCGGCCGCGTGGCGGTGCTGGTCGGCGCCGTGAGCCTCCCCGTTCTCGGCCAAGTGGCTCCGTGGCTGTTGTTCATAGCCACCCCGGGGCTGCTTTTTGCCGTATGGAGCTGGCGCCACTTCTCCCCGCATCAACCAGTTGCGTCCGAAACCGCCCATGAGGTGCGCAACCCGCTGAACCTTCGTATCGCCATCCAATTCGCCATCCTTTACGCGCTCATTGTTCTTCTGGTGCGCTGGGCCAACGAGAGCTTCGGCGGGGCCGGGGTGTATTGGGCGAGCTTTTTCTCGGGATTGACCGACCTCGATGCCATCTCGCTTTCCATCTCACAACTCGAACGCATCGGCAACGTCGCCGCAACCGAGGCCGCCCGCGCCTTGATCATTGCCGCCGGCGCCAACTCCCTGCTCAAAGCCGCCATGGCTTTTAGTCTGGGCAGCCGGTCCATGCGCCGGCCGGTGGCCATCGTGCTGGGCGGCACGATAGCGCTCGCCGCGCTGGCCGCGTGGTTGATTTGATCAATAGCCGGCCGGACTCTCGCCGGAAACTTCCACGGATGGTTCGCCACCGTTTGTTCCCGGGATCGTATCCGCTGCGGCAACCTTAGGCTCCCGCAAGGCCAGCAACTGACTCACCGTCGCAAAGCCATAGCCTTTGGCTTTGAGCTGCGCAATTGTCTGCGGCATGGCCTCGATCGTGCCGGGATGGATATCATGCGCCAACAAGATAGCGCCGGGCTTGGCCCCCTGCACCATCCGCTGGGTTACCACGGAGGCGCCGGGCCTTTTCCAGTCCAAGGGATCGACGGACCACATGATCACGTCCAGCTTGTGATCCTGGAGCAAGGACTGACGTACGCGATCGTTGATCGCTCCGTAAGGCGGTCGCATGTTGGTCGGGCGTCGCCCCGTCACCCGCTCGATCACATTTGATGTGCTTTCGATTTCCTGCTTGAGCTTGGCCGCGCTGACTTTGGGCAAAGCCGGGTGACTCCACGTATGGTTCGCGATTTCATGACCCTCGGCCACAATGCGGCGGGCAATCTCGGGATAAGTCTCCACATTGCGGCCGATCACATAAAATGTGGCCCGCACACCCTGCTGGCGGAGAATGTCGAGAAGCCGCGGCGTGAGTTGCGGGTGCGGACCGTCGTCGAATGTCAGAGCGAGGATCGGCCGCGATGTATTGACCATGTTGTAATAGGCGGGTTCACGCGGAGGACGCGCCGTCGCTGTCTGCGCTGGCGTGATGCTGAGCGAGGGGGTGTGAGGGTGCAACCCCGCCTCTGGTAGACCCGCCGAGCCGAGGCGGTGTTCTTGTGCACAAGCACTAACCATCAAAGCGGCAATCGCCAGCACAGGAATCGATGCTCTCATGAAAAGTGGCAAAATACGTCTCCCTCGATCGGAGACTAATCCGCCAGATGCTTCCTCTTGGCAAGCTTTGCCCGTCCCCGACCGCCGCGCAGCAGGTCCAGAAAACGCCGCTGGGCCAGCGAGCCCACTCGGTTGCGGCGGGTAATCACCCCCACCGGCCGCCACATGTCGGCCGAGGCAATCTCGATGGGAATGAGGGAACCGGCTCGGCGCTCGTTGGCCAGCACTGTCTCCGGAAGGATGGAGACCGCATCGCCGATTTCCACCGTCCGTTTGACTGTCTCGATGTTGTCGAACTCCATCTCTGGACGCACGGAAACCATGGCCGCCTTGAGCGCGCGATCCAAGGCCTTGCGGGTCGGGAGATCGGCGGCGAAGGCGATGAACTTCTCCCCGGACAGTTCGCTCAAGGGCACACGCGTCCGCCGTGCCAAGCGATGCGACGGGCTGCACACCAGAACCATTCGGTCCTGCCAGATCACCTCCGCATTGATCCCCCGGCGGGCCGTCGGATAGGCCACAAACCCCAAGTCCACCCCCCCTGAGAGTACGGCCCCATACACTTCGGAGGAGCGCAGGTAATCGACGTGAATTTTGACCTGCGGAAACTGCTGCGAAAACTGACGGGTGAATGGCGGCAACTCATGTAAGCCGACGCTTAGGACCGTGCCCAAGCGTAACTCGCCGCACACCACATCACGCAACTCCCGGAGACGTGCATCAAGTCCGTCCACCACCGCGAGAATTTCCCGCGCCGCCCCGAGGAAGACCCGTCCCTCGGCCGTGAGGGAGAAGTTTTTCTTCCCCCGCTCGATCAGGCGTACGTTGAACCTTTCCTCCAGCGCCTTGACCTGCTGGCTGACCGCACTCTGCGTGACCGTATTGCGTCGCGCCGCTTCCGAAAAACTGGCGGTTTCGGCCAGATCGCTGAATACTTTGAAAAGAAGTATCTGCATAATTGCTCAGAGATGAGCAAAATTAATAAACAAAAATTTTTCCATAAGCAAAATTAATGGATCAAATCGCCCAGCATCTGGCCGACATACGCGGCCGCATCGAATCTGCGGCCATCCGCGCGGGCCGCGAACCATCGTCCGTGCAGCTCGTCGCCGTCTCGAAAACCCACCCCGCCGCCGCCGTTCACGCCGCCGCCGCCGCCGGACAACGCCTTTTCGGGGAAAGCCGCGTGCAGGAGGCCCGCGAAAAAATCCCCGCTTGCCCCCCGGGTCTGGAGTGGCACTTCATCGGCCACCTGCAAAAAAACAAAGTCCGTCACGCCTTGCCGCTGTTTGATTTTTTCCACAGCGTCGACAGCTTGGCCCTCGCCCGGGCCATGGATCGCATGGCGCGCGAAAGCGGACGGACCGTTTCGGGACTTCTGGAGGTCAATGTCTCCGGCGAGATCACCAAGCACGGTTTTTCGCCGGAGCGACTGCGTGCGGAATTTTCCGCGCTGACTTCCCTGCCGCATTTACGGGTTGTCGGACTGATGACGATGGCTCCCTACGCGGACGACGCCGAGCAAGCACGGCCGGTTTTCCGCGCTTTGCGGGAACTGCGCGACAGGTTGCAGCAAACTCTCGGGACCGAGCTACCCCACCTTTCCATGGGCATGAGTGGAGATTTCGAGCCGGCCATTGCTGAAGGCGCGACGCTTGTCCGCATCGGTTCGTCTATTTTCGGAGATCGCCCCGCTGCTTGATTCTCATGACACCGCAAATCCGCAACCTGCAAATTATCGGCCGCGAACTGGCTATCGCTTGGAGCGACGGGCACGAGACTTACCTGCCCCTGACCGACCTTCGCCAAGCCTGCCCGTGCGCCGTCTGCAACGGTGAACCGGACGTGCTCGGTCGCGGCGACAAACCCGCCGTGAAACATACCGAGGCAAGCTACGAATTGACCTCCTTCGAACTCGTCGGCGGCTATGGCTTCCAGCCCAAGTGGGCCGACGGTCATGCGACCGGCATCTATTCAGTGGGCTACCTCCGGAAACTGGACCCTTCGGCCTCCGGCTAAAAGGCAGCCTGTTTCCACTTTGACCCGGGGCCTTGAGACGCTTAAATGGCAGACTTTTTATGCCGACCAAGCCCACCATCATTTACACCAAGACCGACGAGGCTCCGCTTCTGGCCACGTATTCCTTCCTGCCGGTCATCGAAGCTTTCACCAAACACGCTGGCATCGCCGTGGAAACGCGCGATATTTCTCTCGCCGGACGCATCCTTGCCGCCTTCCCGGATTTTTTGAAAGCGGAGCAAAAAACCTCCGATGCTTTGGCTGAGCTCGGCGCTCTCACGCTCAAACCCGAAGCGAACATCATCAAGTTGCCGAACATCAGCGCTTCGATCCCGCAGCTCAAAGCCGCCATAGCCGAACTCCAAAAGCAGGGCTTCACCGTTCCCGATTATCCCGAGTCGCCGAACAACGAAACCGAGCAGGACATCAAGTCCCGCTACGACAAAATCAAAGGCAGTGCAGTGAACCCCGTGCTGCGCGAAGGCAACTCCGACCGCCGCGCGCCCAAGGCGGTGAAAGATTACGCCCGCAAGCACCCGCACAAAATGGGCGCATGGTCCTCCGATTCGAAAACGTGCGTGGCCACGATGGGGCGCGACGATTTTCGTTCGAACGAAAAATCCGTGACCATTCCCGATGCCACCACAGTAAAAATCGAGCTGGTCGGACGGGATGGTTCCGTCACCATGTTGAAAGACGGCATCAAACTCCAAGCCGGGGAGGTTTTCGACGGCACCTTCATGAGCAAGAATGCGCTGACCGCTTTTCTGGCCGACCAAATTACCGAAGCGCAAAAGCTCGGCGTTCTTTTCTCCCTGCACCTCAAAGCCACCATGATGAAAGTCTCCGACCCGATTCTCTTCGGGCATGCCGTGAAAACTTTTCTCGGTGATTTTATCACCAAGCACGATGCGGCGTTGGCCAAACTCGGCGTTGATTTCAACAACGGACTCGGCGACTTGATGGCAAAACTTCCCTCGCTGCCTGCAGCCGAGCGCTCCGCCATCGAGTCCGACCTCACGGCCACGCTCGCCGCCCGCCCGCCCTTGGCCATGGTCAACTCCGACAAAGGCATCACCAACCTTCATGTGCCCAGCGACGTGATCGTGGATGCCTCCATGCCCGCGATGATTCGCGAAGGAGGCAAAATGTGGGACGCCGCCGGCCACACGCAGGATACGCTGGCCGTGATTCCCGACAGTTCCTACGCGCCCGTCTATCAAGCCGTCATCGACTACTGCAAAAAACACGGCGCCCTCGATCCGCAGACGATGGGTTCCGTGCCGAACGTCGGGCTCATGGCGCAAGCCGCCGAGGAATATGGCTCGCACAACAAGACCTTCGAGATTTCCGCTGACGGCACGATCCGCGTCACCGACTCCGCGGGTCGCGTCCTCATGGAGCACCAAGTCGAACAAGGCGACATCTGGCGCGCCTGCCAAACCAAAGACGCCGCCATCCGTGACTGGGTAAAGCTCGCCGTGAAGCGCGCCCGCGCCACGGGTGTTCCCGCCGTTTTCTGGCTTGATCAAAACCGCGCCCATGATGCGCAAATCATCGCCAAAGTAGGACACTATCTCACCGAGCACGACACCGCCGGGCTCGACATCCGCATTCTTCCGCCCGCCGCAGCCTGCACCTTCAGCCTCGAGCGCCTCGCCCTAGGCGAGGACACCATTTCGGTCACCGGCAATGTCCTCCGTGATTATTTGACCGATCTTTTCCCCATCCTCGAAGTCGGCACCAGCGCGAAAATGCTCTCCATCGTTCCGCTCATGCGCGGCGGCGGTCTTTTCGAAACCGGCGCGGGCGGCTCCGCGCCCAAACACGTCCAGCAATTCCTCGCCGAGAACTACCTGCGCTGGGATTCCCTCGGCGAATTCTTCGCCCTGGCCGCCTCCTTTGAA
>JBIJDZ010000014.1:0-34935 GCA_044343805.1 Chthoniobacterales bacterium
AAGGTTCATGAATAAAGGAACGGTGGCTGTTTCGGGACCCCCAAAAGACCCCCGTTTTACGTTACGGAATGTTTACAAAACTTGGGTGGAAGAATGAGGTGGGGGCGTAGATAAATGCCGCCGATTCAAGGCGCAGTTGTTTGCTAAGGGTCACCATCCAAACACCAACTTAAAAACAAAATCCAGAAAACATGAAATCCATCACCTACAAGTTGCGCACGCTCGCTCTTGCTGCCGGAACCCTTGCGGTCACGGTCACAGGAGCTTCGGCGGCCGAAGCTGGCGTTTATGCCTCCAACGACCTGCTTATGTTCTTTCGTAACCCGAATGGGGCCATCGGCAATGATCAGGTTGTGACCTTCAATCTCGGCAGCACTTATAATGTATTTCGTGATGCTGCCACGCCTAGTTCCGGTGCCTTTGGCTCAGTTATTAGTCTTGGCAACATTAACAACATCCTCCTTTCGACATACGGGACCGATTGGTCCAGCTTATCCACTTCGTTATACGCGGGTGCGGTAGGAAATAACGGCGCAACTTCAGCTTTATCCACAGCTGTTAGTAACGGAGATTACGCTCGCACAATTTACATCACCAAACCCTCAAGCAGCTCTTCATCTGCGTCTCTGAGTCCGACATTTACAGGAGTTGCAAGTGCCATTAGTGGCGCCAACAATGTTGCTAGCAATTCCATCTTTATTACCACTAACCCCGGGGTTGTGGCCAATAATAACACTGTAATTGATGATAACAATCCTCTAACGCCGACACTCGCTCCCGGCACAGCCTACGGCAACATCAACGGCGGTGTTATGGCGCGTTTCGATGGAAATGTTTCAACAATCGGTGCATTTACCAACGTGGCGCTCGCATTAGATCTGTTCCGTATAACACCCAGCACCAACGGAGCGACCGCCTGGCAAAATGTTAACAATATCGCGGGTGTTGCTGCTGGAGAAGGATACAAACTCGGCACCATCACACTCGGGTCAAACGGTGACGTGAACTTCACCGCAGTTCCTGAGCCCTCAACCTACGCATTGCTCGCTTTAGCCGCCGCCGGCCTTGGTGCGCACATCATCCGTCGTCGTCAAAAGCAGTCCTAAATCACAACCAAACCCAACATCTAAATCCCAAAAACATGAAACTGAAAATCATCCTTGCCGGCGCTATGGCGCTCGGCATCACTTCGTCGGCGATGGCGCAGACGGAAATCACCATCACGGGAGCCACAGCCTTCCGCCAAGCTACCATGCAGGCTATTTACAACGCCTATGCCTCGGTGGGTAACCTCGGCACCAGCTTCAACGTGTGCCACGACTTTACCGGCAATAACCTGTCCCAACTGATCGCTTCAAATAAAGCAGTCTTCTCGGGCACTTTCCCGGGCATCACGGGCACCACGGTCATCCGCACCTCATTCAATGGCTCCACGGAGGGCCTGAACGCCATCGCGGGTAACAACGATCCGACGTTCCTGCAAACCGCCGCGCTTCTCAACACCGGAAGCATTCAAGGCGGCACCACATCACCCACTCAGACGTTGCGTCCGAAGTTTAGTTTCTCCGACGTTTACCAGAGCACTTCCCCCGTGGATAACGAAGTATTGAATCCTGTGGGAGCTTCGGCTGTCGGAGTGGTGACCTTCGCCATGATAACTAACGAAGGCGCTCCTGCGAACTGGACGAACGCAACTATACAGCAGTGCCGAGCTCTTTGGTTCAACGGAATTCAGCCGCTTTCTCTGTTCACGGGAAATCCAGCAGATACAACACTCGTCTTTGCAACGGGCCGTAACGATGGATCGGGTACCCGCTCTGCTTATTTGACCGAGTGGACTTATGGTGCAGCGAATTTGGTTAACCAATATGTGGCCACTGCCGCTGGCATCTCCGGAAACAATGTTACGGCCATCACCTTGGTGCCGGCCAACGGCATAGGCTCGGGTAACTTCAATACCGGCCGTACAAGCGACGCGTCGACCCTTTGGGGCAATACTGCAGTGGGCAACGGTGGCTACAGCAGCAGCTCTGCTCTGCGCACTTTGATGGGTTTGGCTTCTTCCTCTGTCACGGTCTACGACGGCGAAAATCAAGAGCCGCTCTTGGAAGATACACCTATCTTGTTGCTCACATGGCTGTCCACTGCAGACAGCCGTAACGCCGCAGCGGCTGGAGGAAAAATCCTCGCTTACAACGGTGAGATTGTTAATCCAGTTGCTGCAAACGACCCTACCAATTACTTGAATAGCGGCTTCAACGAAGTCGATTTCAAGAAGATCTCAACGGGCGCATATTCTGCCTGGAGCTACCAGCACCTCTACTACCATGGCTCACTCAGCGCCACTGAGAACACTTGGTATAACGCGATGAAGTCCACGTGGATTCCCCAAGGACTCCAGATTACGTCCAACGGTGTGCGGTTAGGTGACATGGCTTGCGAGCGTCCTGATGACGGTTTCCCGATTGTTGCACCCCTATTCTAAAATCACGACGGATTGGAGCTTAATCAACATAACCGGCACCCCTACGGGTGCCGGTTTTTGTATCTTCAAAAAAACACACTGTGAAATAAACATATCGGCTCGGTGATGTTGTCGAATACTTGTCTTTCGTCCACTGAGATGGGGTATCTAAAAGCGAAATAAGTCACCAAAAGATAGCCTCTTTACTTATGGAGAACCCTGTTCGCTCTAAGTTTTTCTATCTGTTGCTCTTGGTGCTTCTCGCGCTGACTGGCACTGTGTTTACGCTTGGCATATCGGGTTACGACTCCGCATGTGCCGTCGCGAATCAGGCTGCCGACCAGGCTGCTTCAGCCCGCAATTTGGATGAGTTTGATCACAGCTTTACCGGCAACATTGCAAGCGGTAAATCGGCGCCGTCTGATCCTGCGGTCAAGGCAGATTCCTTGATTTCCACAGCGCGTCTGGCTGATCCATCGAGCGCGTCTGAATCCATGCTTCCATCAGGCCAAGTTGCCTTGGATCTGGTTAATGACGATGTCCTGATACTGAAGCAGCAATCGCTGCCTACGGACAACGGTTTATCCTTAAAGAGTGAGACCGATGATCTGCCGGCCAGCGAAGTTGAAGTGGGTCTTCAAGTAAGTGGTCCCGAGGGATCGGAGTTAATCATCCCCGTGCCACCCGGCGCGAAAGTCCCTGCGCTATTCCTCGACGAGACCCCACGACCGGTTCCGCAGCAAAAATTGCTCGACGGCATGGCCGCAGAATTCAATGAAGCCGTGTCCAATCCACCGCCCGGTGTCAGTGTCGAGGATGTATGGGAAAAAGCCCGGCTTAATGCGGACGAGAAGTACCTCAAGTTTTTTGGTTATGCTGCTTACAACGCCTACCATTTGCAGGCGGCCAAAGAAGCTGCGCGTGAAAAGAAAGGCATGCAAGGAGCCCAACCCCCCAAGCAGTAGCCATCTCAGCAGGGCAACTCTCGCTTACTCATCAGTTTTGGGAGCAGGTGATTTGTTGTCCGCGGTCGCTGGGGCCTCTTCGTTTTTTCCCGTCCCTCGTGCTGCGTTGAAGATAAATTGTCGAGCTACATCTCCGCGGGCCCCGATCGCCAAATCTGGGGGAATAGAGAGGCTGATTTCCTTCAATGTTTTGTTGGCTAAGGGCTCACCTTGGTCGGCAGCCATATAGAGCCACATCAAGGCTTCTTGGCGGTTCTCTGCGGCGGGTGATTCCACCCCCATGAGATGGGCGAGGTTGGATTGACCTTTGGCATCGCCCCGCACGGCCGCTTGGCGAAACCATCGTAAAGCTTGGTTGCGATCCTTGTAGCGCGCTTCGGGCCCGATTCCCTCGCGGCAGATGAGGCCCATCTTGTTTTGGCAGGCAGGATTCCCAGCCCCAGCGGATTTAAGGAGCAAGGGGTAAGCCTTCTCCGAGTCGGGCATCATGAGTGCGTCTCCCAAAAAGTAAAGTTGACCAACAGTTGCTACCGCATCGGGATCGCCGGTAGCGGCGGCTTTATCGAGCCATTCGAGGCTTTCTTCGTGGTTGCGCTCGATCGTTTTGCCTTGGCGCAACATCAAGCCGAGGTTCAGCTGTGATTTGGCTGAGCCGGCCTCGGCGCCTTTGCGGAACCATTCCACGGCTTTGGCTTCACTCATTTCCACACCGATGCCTTGAGCGTGGAAAAAACCCATGCTGGTGATTGCGTCCGTGTTGCCTTGTGCGGCAGCTTTTTCGATCCACTCGAAAGCTTTCTTTTCGTCCTTCAGCATACCCTCACCCCGGAAATAAGCCCGGCCCAGTTGAAATTGTGCCTCGGCATCGCCGTCGGCTGCTTGGGCCTCGATGGTTTTCCAGTCAGTTGGTTTATCCTCAGGCCAAGCCGTTGCTGACAAAAAGGAAAGAGCAGTTATGAAAACAACAAGAGACCGTAGTGAATTCATGACTTTTGTTTTTAACGGATCTGGCGGTCGTTGGGGTGTTACATTTCTGTGACACACAAGGTATGCCCTTGGCGCGCATCTAACGTCACATTTCTGTCACAATCCGGCTCCGGCATTGCAAGTGATGACTTCTATTTTTTAATGCGAGACAGATGGATCTTCAGGCACCAAAACTAAAGACCTATCTAACCGTAGCGGATGCCGCCCCAGAGAACCTTTCTGTGGTCATTCCGGTTTACAACGAAGCGGTGACGATTGGGAAAGTGGTCGGGAATGTGCTGGCGCGGTCAGAGGTGACGGAATTGGTTGTGGTGGATGATGCGTCTTCCGATGGCACTTGGGCTGAATTGCAGCGGCTGGCTGAGATGCATCCCGCGCGTGTGAGGGTGTTGCGTCATGAGCGGAATCTGGGCAAGGGAGCGGCGTTGAAGACTGGATTTGCGGCAGCGAAGGGGAACGTCGTCCTCGTCCAAGATGCCGACCTGGAATACGACCCGGGGGACTATCCACGGCTGCTCGAGCCGATCCTGCGCGATGCGGCGGATGCTGTGTTCGGTTCGCGTTTCATCGGCGGCTCCAGCCATCGAGTGCTCTATTTCTGGCACTCGCTGGGGAATCGGTTCCTCACGCTGCTCTCGAACATGGTGACCGACCTGAACCTCACCGACATGGAATGCGGCTACAAAGTATTCCGCCGCGACCTGCTGCAAAAAATTAACATCGAGGAGCCGCGCTTCGGCTTCGAACCGGAGATCGTGGCCAAGGTGGCGCGTTCCGGTGCGCGCATCTATGAAGTCAGCGTGGCCTACTACGGACGCACGTACGCGGAGGGTAAAAAGATCAACTGGAAGGACGGCGTCAGCGCCCTTCGCTGCATTCTGAAATACGGGTTGCTTCGGCGGTTGCGGTCGTAAGAGAAGAATTTTTAGCCACAGCCGGAGGCAGAGAAAAACAGGCTGCCGATGGGGGAAGATAAACAGCGATGATTGACCCGGGGCATCGCCCCATGAGCAGAACCAGCATTCCGCAGGCATAGCTCCCAAAGTTGCGCGCGCCGCGCTCAGGTGCAAAGTCGTCGTCCGCCTCAGCTCGCCACGCAAAATCCCCCCTCCTCAAACGTCCATGTGTTAAGGCAGATACTTCCTGGCCAAAGGACCCTCCCATTCAAGTTGTCGTCTCAGGTTTCGGCTTTTGCGGTGTTGCCGCGGCGCCGTGGTCGCGCTAATTCTACGGCACGATATCTGCTGTATGCAGAATCTGCTGAAAAACGAATCAATCAAAACTCTCCCACACCTATGAACCGCTCATCTTCCAGCAACCCGCGCTCCGGATTTACGCTGATCGAACTGCTCATCGTCATTGCCATCATTGCGATTCTGGCGGGGCTCACACTCTCCACGCTGGGCTATGTGAACCGCAAAGGCGCCGAATCCCGTGCCCGCGCCGAAGTAGCCGCCTTGTCCGCCGCCATCGAGAGCTACAAGATCGATTTTGGAGCTTATCCGGCGCATCAGACAAATCTCTTCAAGGAGCTGGTCGGCGCTGGAACAGTCAATAGCAACAAGGTTTATTTTGAGCCTACGCCCAGAATTGCGTCCAGTATGACCAACGGACCATTCATCGACCCCTGGGGTATGGAATATCAATATTCGACCAACGCGACGGTTAATGTCGGCTTCTTTGATTTATGGAGCTACGCCGGTAATTCCAACAGCACCAACTCCAATAACTGGATTCGCAACTAAGCCGCGATCCACGCCGCGATCTTCGGTATGCCCGCCTCGATGAATCGCCTCGCACATACCCAGGCTGGACATGGTCGAAAAGCGCAGGGCTTCAGTCTCATCGAGCTGTTGTTTGTCATTGGTCTTGTGGCTGTGATTTCAGCCCTGGCGCTTCCGGCCATGCAGGGCTTGGTCGGGGCTTCCGGTAAGCGTGGCGGGGTCAATATGGTGGTGAACGCGCTCGAGCGCGCCCGCATAGCGGCCATAGAGAACGGGGGCAATACCTATGTGGCGTTCGCGCCGACCAATGCGCATGCGGATATCAGCACCCGCGCCTTGATGGTCTTCCGCGACCCCAGAGAGGGAGAAACGGCGCGTGTCGGTTTGACGCGTTGGATTCTCCTGCCGGCTGGCGTCGCGTTCACACTCCCGCCCGACGGTCTGGATACCAACACCGACTGGACCGGCCTTCCGCTCTTAGCCTCGCCAATTGGGACAGTCAACAGTGGCAATATGCCCGTCATCCGGTTTAATCGCTTCGGTCAAGTTCCGCCATTTTCCAGCAGCGAGTTACAAATTGGAGTCTCTGAGGGTCCGGCTCAAAAAACGGCGGAAACCATCACCATTCAGCGCCTGACGGGGCGGGTTGCCGTGACCGATACCCCGGCAGCGCCATGAAACTCCCCGTACTAAGGAACCATGGGTTTTCTTTGGTCGAGGTATCCATAGCCATCGGCATCTTTGCCTTCGTGGTGGTGGGTATATTCAGCATGTTTCCGTTGGGGATGCGCCAGCAGGCCAGTTCCGCGCAGGAGGCCTTGGGCGTGCAAACGGCACGGCAGGTAATGGCTTCGATCGAGGCGGCCCCGAATTTGTCCAATGTGAACTTGGTTGTCGGCAGCTCCGGACCGAACAGTGTCGTTTTCTCCAATGCCAATCTGGTGACGGCTCCGGTTTTTCTGGGCTTGGGCAGCGCGGGCCCGATGCCGATCATGTCGCTGGTTCCTGCAGCTTGGACGATTCCTGTCGCTGACCCGAACATCCAATCGGTCGTGCGTATTGCTGCCACCCATGTTCCCGGATTCCCGCACCTTTACCGAATCTCCGTCGATCTGGCGCACCCGGCCGGCACGACCAATGCCGCCGTCCGCCAAGTCGAGAGTTTCAGCACCTTGGTGTATAAGCCGTAAATCCACGTCCTGCAGATGAATCGATCAAGCAGAAGAGATGTGGCCGGCGTCCATGGAGCGTGCCGTAGAGTCGAAGCGGCATCCTGCCGTTCGTTGAGCATAGGTAAGCGGGGGGATGCCGTTTCTACTTTTTTGTTCCCTCCGGGATTCACGCTCTTGGAGTTGCTCGTCTCCATGGCGGTGCTGTCCATCGTGCTGCTCGTTCTGCTTCAGACGACGACGGCCAGCCTCAACATGTGGCGCGACTCAGAGCGTAAAATGTCGGCCGGCCGCGAGGGGCGTGGCGCGCTCCAGCTCATCGATCAAGACGTCAAAAGTATGTTTGCCCCGACGAACCCGGCACTCCGCCCCACGTTGGTGGGAAGCAACGCTTTCCGGTTTCTCGCGCTGAAACCACTCGACTTTCAAGACATCAACAACCCGGGAAATGTCGGTGATGTCTGTTATATCGAATACCGGATCACCAACAACGCAATCGAGCGCGGCACGGTGGATAGCAAGCTCACCTTCGATGCGCTGACGAACAGTTCGCCGTCATTCCCCACGCCTATAATGTTCCACATCGTGGCCACCAACGTGATCGACGCCGTTTGGACAACAAACAGCGGGTATGTGCAGCTCTTTTTCAAGACGGCGCCCAATGCCGATGCCTTGCACAATTATATTTCGGGCCTCAATACCAACAATCAACGGGTGGAACAGTTCTTTTTCCAAAGCAAGCTGCCCTGAGAGGTCATGAGCAAAGCGCGCATTCACAAGAGTGAGAAAAAGCACGGAGCTGCGCTGGTTATCACCCTGCTTGTTATCGTCGTGCTGGCCGTCGCGGCGGTGGCCTTCATGCAAAACACCTCGATCGAGCACCAGACGGCCCGCAGTTTTGGCAACCAATACCGCGCCCAACTGGCCGCCAGGGCGGGAGCAGAGGCTGCGATGGCTGCCGTCGCCGACCTCATCACACGCTACCCCGATTCGGTCACCGTTTGGCAGAACATCGGTGGCGGAGAGGTCAATGGAACCAGCAACGAGGCTACGGTTCTTTATTTCCGGTCTGACGGAAGTAACAGCAACGAGGGAGCCAGCCCTGCGGCCTTCGGTGATCAAGTGGCGCTTTGGGCCATACCTTTAGTTTCCCGGACCAACACGGAGACCACTCTGAATAGATCACCGGTTGCACTTGCCTCTCTCGTCAACAGCGTTCCCCTCATCAGCGGAGTGACCACCAACCTCAACGCAACCAATTCCGTTTGGACCGAACCTTTCATTGGCCGACGCACAACCACCAACTCCGGCGATCCTGTTACTGCAGGCCAGTGGGTTTATATTACGAAATTCGGTGGCCCGACTAATGCCACCAATCCTTACGTGGCCCGCTTTGCCTACTGGATCGAAGACGAAAGCTTCAAAGTGAATCTCAATGTGGCCACCAATGGTCCGCGCGGAACGGGTTCGCTGGGTCTGAGTCCTGCTGAAACGCGTATCGAGGGAGCTTGGCGTGCCTCGACAAATCCATCACTGAAGAACGCCAACGTGGAGGACGTTATCAGTGAACGTTCACGCTTCGGAACTTCCGGCTATCCGACCATTCGCAGCGCCCTTTTTCCCGCTTTGAGCAACCCGGCCAGCGTCAGCGCCGCCGATGAATTCCGCTTCTTGACCACAACGCACTCCGCCGGCCTCGATCTCTCAAGGGGAGGGTTTAAGCGGGTGAATATCAACGCTGTGGTTAATGAAGCAGATGTCCGGATGAATCTGGATCGCTTGATTGTTGCCATAACCAACGTCCATGCGGCCCCCAACTTCGGACAACGTTTCTATCGCCTCCAGAGCACGCCAGTTGGCATCAACGATACAACTGCTGTGACTTCTGACCATGCAGCGATTTACTTGAACAAGTTAGCGGCAAACATGGTGGACTATATTGATGCCGATAGCTGGCCAACCATTGTCAGAAATCGGCCGGGTTTTCCTTTACGCACCGGAACCCCTGTCTTGACCAACGTCAATGATCCTATTTTCAACGAAGGGATTGGAGGAGAAGGAACCAACCCGTATGCTGCTGTCGGTATTGAGGTGAGACCCTATATTTACGGGTATGCCATCGGCCTGCAGCTGACCAACATGAGTCCGGTAGGCTTCCAAACGGTGAGTTCAGGGGGGACCGGTCCTCCCGTGCCCAATCAAGCGAGTTTTGGTTTTCTCCTTGATCATTATTTTGAATTTTGGAACCCCGGGACAAAGGACGTTGTGGCAGGACCGGGCTTGGCCACGGCTCACGAGGTTTATGTTGATGGGCTATTTCTGGAAATAGCCAACGCGCCGGGGTGGCTCGCCGGCACCACCCCGCTTTTTAACCCCGATGGCAGCAGAGATATTTCCGTGGTGGTGCCTGCAGGGTCGCGATTTCCGGCCGGACAGCGCACGCTTGTAACCACGGCTCCCTTAGGTAGTGCTCAAGCTTTTGCTCCCGAAGCGGAAAATATTATATCGGTTCATACTCCAGCACTCGACGTAATACGCAGCTACGCTGGGGTGACGACAAATGTTCTCAACACAAACTCACCCGCGTTTCCTGATATCAATAGGTTTTATGCGATTAGCTTAAACTTTCGTGGTGCTGGGCAGTTGGATTACGAGACAGAATGTTTGCTCGGGGCGCCCTCGGGCATCATGGAAATGTTTCCAGCATTGACTCTGGGTTCCATGCGCGTGTGGGCCAAAGAAAGCGGGGTCGTGCTTTTTACCAACCGCTCATCGTTGTTTGGCAACAGTGGAGCCGGCGGTACAGCCCCCCGGGCGGTCGAGGGCGACCCTCGAAGTCTCAACGAGCAGATCATCATCAAGCCTTACGAATCTGGCGGAGCGGCTACTCCTAACCAGTCGCGCTGGCAAACTGACTCAACCCATGCCTTGGGATCTCCTGATACAAACAGGGTTAATCCCGCGGCCTGGGTTGATTATACGCTCTTTGTCAGCGGTGCAGCCAATGCTCCTTTGGTCGTAGCAAATACCGACATGACCAGTATTGGGGAGCTGGGCAACCTGACGGATCCTGCACGTGTCCCAGCAAGCTCCGGTGTTCTGGCAAACGTTGTTTACTCTCGCTCCGGAAGCCGCACGCTTCGCCTTGGCCAGCCGGAGTTACCGCGTTGGTATGACGGCAATCAAACAAATGCCAGCCGAACTTGGGCCTCATGGAGATTGGCTGATATTTTCACGACAACCAACGCGGTGACTATCGATGGTTTGATCAACCCTCATGGCGTTTTGCGCGATGGGGGAGCAGCGCTGAGGGCTGCGCTGAATGGTTTCACTTATTTGCCCTCACCAGAGGGTGCGCCCAATACGGCAGGGACCACTCTTGGCAGTAATAATATCGCGACATTAGTCACCAACATCGTGAGTCGCATGACTCAGACCAACAGCTTCAACCCCACGGGCTCGCTGAACCCTTTCTGGGAGAGAGGGGAGATATCCGAGTTGGGCGTACTCAACACCGGGACATCGTTGCTGGGTGCAAATCTATCCACCACGATGGATCGTGGACGGGAAGAGTTGATCCGACGAACGATCCAAATGCTGGCCACCCGAGGCTCGGTTTACACTGTCTATGTGATCGGGCAATCAATCCAAACTGCTGGAACAATCACCAATGTGACCAGCTCGTCCCGTCTGCGTCAGGTGTTTCAGTTGGTGCCGATGGGACTAAACACCAACGACGCATTTGATCCCGCCGATCCCGCTTCACGTTTTGACAAACCGACCGGTTATGAGGTGCGTATTCTTTCGACTTCTTATGATTGAGAAAATTTCCTCTTTTCTGTTGGCTGGATGTCTTTGGTGTTCAATGCCCTCGGGTGCATTTGCCCAAACCGCTGATCCGAAGCTTAAAAACGTTAATAACGCTGCCACGTATCTGCGTGGTTGGATAGTCGGCAGCGGGGACTCGGTGGCGGTCTCACTAATGGTCAGGGGTCCTCGAGAGAAAGATCCTCGCAAGTTCACTTCGGCTGCCGCAGGTGAGATCGTGATGAATCAGGGATACTCGGAGGGACTTGTCGGAAGTTTTCAGTTCCAACTTAAAACCGGCGAAAAACTTTTGCAGAGTGTCACCGCGGAGCTTGACGAGAACTCTGCTTATACTGTGCTGGCATGGCGACAAGATGGAAAATGGGAACTCAAAGCTTACGCCGATGGTCCCTATGCCGAGACGGTTACGGATCGCCCGGTGCGTTTGATGAATTTTGCTGAAAATCGTGAAACGCTGATCTCGATGGACAATGGTCCCGAGACCAAAGTCGCCGCCAATACGGTGGAGGAGTTCAAGATCGCACCCAAGCTGACTTCATTTACCGTCAAAGTTCTCGCGTCTGATGGTGGACCGGCTGCCCAGTCCTCGGGGGAGGTGGATTTTGCCTCAACCCCGAGTGCTTACATCGTGATCGCGCCAGACTATCGCGGTCGTATGAGGCCACGCGTGCTCAACGGAGGTAATTTGCCTTCGGATGGTGAGTACGAGTGATCGCGGCTTGGCGAGACTAACGAATATTGGAAATATTGTCGTTAGTGGACGCTATGTTTGTGTCTGGGCCGGCGGATTCGACGATCACCGTGGTGAAGTTGTTACTGATCTTGTTGTCGTAATTGTAATCCAAAGTGATCGAGTAAGCCGTTCCCCAAGGGTCTTTGTAAGTCGTTCCGTCCAAGCCGCTTTTCCCACCCTTGGCTATCTTGGGCTCAAAGAAAACGATGCCGCGAGGGTTTAGGTCGTTGGAGCTGGTGAGAGTCGTGATCAGCTCGGCGGGAGCTGGGCCGTCCTCGGTGCCGCTGCCCGGCTGTTTCCCGTACTCTGTCTGGTAAGATTTCACGGCCGTGGCGAGCTGCATTGCGTCGTTACGGGCTTGAACTTTTTTGCCTTGTCCAAGTGCGCCTTGGAAAGCGGGAAAAGCCAAAGTGGCCAGAACCGCAATGATGGCGATAACGACGAGCAGTTCGATCAGCGTGAATGCGGAACTTGGGTTTCTGGAGGATGAGGAGGGCATGGGTGTGGGAAGGACTTTTAGTGACTCAGTTTTTAGTGGCTCAGCATCTGGCGAAGTGAACCTCAGGGAAATTAGCGCGTCCACGGCGCTCCGGCAACACTGCAAAAGCCGAACCCTGCGCCGGCGACTTGAGTGAGAGGGTCATTTTGCAGTGGTCCCCTTGGCGGGATCGGGGTTGTCAATTGGCGCAGGCATGGTCTTCGGTGGATGAGCGGCAAGGCGCATGGAGCATTCGGCGCGGCAGGTATCGAGCAGGCCGTGACGACGCGGGATGATGCGTCTATTTGTCAATATTCCTGGAGGGAGATTTTATTCACGACAGACCGAAATCCTTCGGGCTGATGCCTGCAGGCCACCGATAGGGGAGTGGGGATATCCCAGTAAAGGATGTGGGTGGCTGGTCGATCAGCGAGGCAATCTCATCACAGATGATCCCGGCATTTTTGACCGGCGCAACGAGTCGCTGGGCAGGAGTGAGATTCAAGAGTTCGATCGGGCCCATCAGTGGTGCGAGGGCCGGACCATCCAATCTCTGAATTCGTTGAAAAGCATCCTCGATTCCTTCCGCGGTCCGTCGCAGACAGTCCAGAAGGTCAAGACGAAGAAATTCCCGCATGGTCGGGCTGGGACAGGCCTCCCAACGGAAGGCCCGCAGAACCGATGCCATCAGGCAACGACACAGCCGGGCGTAGGCATCGGCCATCTGCACCGAGGCCAACAGCGCGGCCTCATCTTCCCGGGAAAGTAATCCGGAGAGCGCCTCGGCCCGTGTCTTCATCCCTTCGGCCAGGGAGATCGCTTCCGCTTGCCGTGCCTCATGCTCAAGGAGCAGGGCCTCGTCCACCTGGAGTCGTGGCCAGGCTCCCGGAACACACGACGCGCTGCGATCGAAGAGAATAAAACGTAACCGATTGAGTCCGGCCGGCACCGACCAACTGGCCCAGTGCACCCCCTTGACGTACATGGTCCGCTGGCACAACGCATGACCATCATCAAGGATGGCGAGAATGCCCGGGGCGGCCTCGCCAAAGCGTTTTGCCAGGTGCGACAAAGCCACGGCATCCACGTCGCAGTTCACATCCCGGGTCAGGGCACCGAAGCAGACGTGGTCAACCGCAAAGGCATGTTCATGGTGAATGCCGCGCATGACGGCAGAATCGAGGCCGACTTGGCTGGCTTTTTTAAGCCGCTCCTGAATTTGATGACGGCAACTGGTGATCAAGCCCATGGCACTGCCACGGTATTCGCCGTAGCTGTCGATTTCTATCGCCTGCGGACGTTCTCCCAAAGATCCCAACAGCGGATTGATCGGGTGTTCATTATACATGTCCCCCTGCTGCTGCTTGTAGGTCAGACGGACGGCGGGATGCAGCTGTTTATCGACGGCCTTGAAGCAGGCAGTTTCCAAGCCGCATTGCCAGCTTCCGAGGTATGTCCGGATGTTAAGCGTCTTGTTTTTTGCGGCGCAGATGTCGTGGAGGAAGTTTCCTATTTCGCTGATGCATGCATCGAGCGGCTGTGAGCGGCAAGCCGGGCAGTCACAGGCAAAGACCAAGCTGTCGGCCATGTTCAGCCAGCAACTCACTCCCTGAATCCCCGGAAGTTCCAGAATTTCCTCAACTTGACACCGGAGCATTTCCCGGGTTGAGCCCTGCTGCGGGCAGAGGGCGGGGCGCATGGGCTTGTCGAGGACTTGGTGACGATCCCAGCCCGGGTGCGCCACGGCAGCGGCCTCGGGATACCGCTCCAGAAGTCCCGATGGGTAGCTAATGGGATGGATCACCGCATGCAGATCCAGCTTCAGGTTGGAAGCCAGCTCTGCCAGTTCCAGATAAGCAACCTGACGCCGGGCGACTGCTGCTTGGTCCACGAGTGCTGCCAGCTCCGGTTTCGCCCTGTAGCTCACCAATCGGTGCAAGCCCTGCGGCCAGCTTTCTCCAAAATACACCGTGTTCATACCCAGAGCCGAGGCCCGGTGGAAGATGTCCTTCATCCTCGATTGACTCGCCTGACCGTCAGGATCGAGATTCAAGCCATGATGGAATTCGGCAATACGTTGCGCAAAGGAATGTGTCATGAGTACTGGTTCTTTTCGGTGGGGGGACCCGGTATTTTTTGTTTTTTTTGGCGGTGAATCATGGAGGGCGAAGTCCGGCATCTTCGCCGGGTGTATGGAGTCAACCGCGAAGCCGCCTCGGGCTTATCAATCACGGATCGAAAGGGGGTCTTTGCGCCGCGTCGCGATCGCTCTCCGGGCAAATTCCACTCTCGTCGGGGTCTGGTTCCATTTCCCCTAAAATCCCTTCGACCATGGCGGTGGCATCCGGGGGTGCTCGATCCAAAACTCCCTTAGTTTCGACCGTGTGTCTCGTTGATCGAACATGTTTTGTTCCTACCACTCACCTCAGGCTTTGGGGAGGTTTTTCCACAGTTGATCCCGTCCCCGGAACTTAGACAATTTTCACATAGCTCGGTGGTGCAAAACCCATGGAACCTTGGAAGAATCGTCACCGTGTAGAGCAAGCCATCCGCAGCCTTGAGGGGATCGAGTGAGCCGGGCTGAAGATCAGCGAAGCTGAGGCGCCTGGAGGAACTGATGACAGACAACATCCGGCGCGACGAGGTCTGGAGCTACGACTTCATCCAAGACCGCGCTGCTCCGGAGGATGGGTTTGCATGCCCGCACCACCGCGGGCGCATACCAATGCGGGCTTATGCTCAGTCCGGCAGGACGACATTCTCCACAGGAGCGGCTGCTCCCGGAAGATGCAGCCGGTAGATTGGGGGCTTAACGGGATCAGCAGCCTTGGGCGCGGCAAATACCGCAGCCATGGAGGTGGATGACCGCGGTGACAACTGGACTGTCGTATAGGTCGAACCCATATAACCATCTTCAACAGAGGCAGATACTAGCGGGAACTTCTCGCCGGTAATGGCATTCTCCAAAAACGAGCCGTCGAGAGTGAACGGGTCGGGCCGCTCATCCGTATCGAACTCAGGTATCTTTGATGCAAGAGATATCACATCTATCTTTCTTGAACCGGCCACGATCCATATTTGTATTGCTACTTTCCCGGACGGTAGTCGCTTGAGTGAGCGGAGTTCATAACTGCTGTCAGGCCAAGGTCCGGGGGTCTTCAGTTTGTCTTCTGTCGCCAAGGCGGCAGACCACGGCCAACCGATAAAGCAGACCAGCAAGACCAAAAACAACACTCCAAAAGTCGGGCAGACTGAGCTAATGGCTTTAAATTTCTTCAACATGAATGATTCTGAATTTATATTGCGGGTTGGCGGGATGCAGACTTGCGTCAACCGGGTCATCCCAAGTGCCGATCAATCCATCCGGCCCCGGACTGTTGACATTTCCCGGCACACCGTCAGCACCCAGATCCAGAAAACGTTCCACCACGATGCGGCGACGCGTCTCGGCGAGAACCAAATCGCCAGTTTCAAAAACCCCGTAATTGGTATTCCCGGGTTTTTTGCGCACGCTTTGTCCCACCACCCAGATGGAAAAAACGCTGGTGGTTGTCGAGAGATTGCCCACTGCTTGCCGCACCAGATCATTCATCACACTCACAGCCGGTCCGGACAATGGCCCGATATTCCGTGACAGATTTTGAATTTCCGGTACGTCCGCAATTTCTGCAGCCATTTTGAAAGGACGTCCCAAGGAGGTTAAATATGCGCCGATGCCGGCGGCTATGTTGGTCGCTGTGGTTGGGTCGATTTCCGTGCCTCCAGAGAAAGCTCCGGTGGTCTGGTCGAGGTTCTGATTCACCCGCAAGCCTTGAAACACCGCAGCCAGCGGGGCGGTTCGGCTCACATCGGTCCATGGATAGAGGCTCGTCGGACTGTTGGGGTTGATCCGACCAATGGTGGATCCCCCCGAAGTGCCTCCGGCGGGATTGATAACCGGGATCTGAAACAAATCGAGCAGCGCCCAATCAGGAACCCCGTTACGTTGGGTAGGGTCATTAGCCTCAGCATAGTTAAGAACCCGGAAAGGCGTACCTCTCCAGTCGTTACGATCTGCTTCATTCAAGGTTCCGTCAGGAAAAACACCGGTTCGCAGATATTGTAAAAAACCGACTGATGGAAATGCCGCTTCCCGACGGTAAGAGTTTGTCGGGGCAGCGGCCCAAGAAGTAGCGTCAGGATTTCCCCCGCCTCCTACATGCTCCGCGTAACCGCTGCGCTGGGCCGGCCACCAGATGGTGTTCATATATCCGCCGTATTGATCAAGAAGTGCCCGATTTACTCCTGTGCTGTAGTCAATTTGCGGTAATTGTGAGGCATCACCACCCACAAACAAGGTTCCCATGGTAATGCTCGTGACCGTATTTGCAGTGTTGGCGTAGGTATTGACCACCCAGTCGTTGGCAAAATAACTGGTGAGAGGATCAAGGGCCTGCCAGTGGACAGTAACCGCCCCGGGGATGGTTGGGATCGTCACACCTCCAGCTGGAAGGCGCAATACCGCGTTGATATCCGGGGCATTGGTGCGAAGTGCAGCAAAAGTTCCTTGACCAGCAGCAGACGTCGGGGTGAGCAGAGAACCAGATGGTACAAACGAAAAAACAGAAGAGCGGTCTCCTTGGAGCAGGGCAGTAATACCCCCATCAAAGCGCAGCGAGGTAACATTCGGTCGCGTGGACATCTCATCTGCAAATCTTTCGTTGCGCGTCTGGCCAAAAGTTCCACCTCTCCCCGGTCGAGTGAACCCGCTTCCATCGATTCGCCAGGTGTTTCTCGGACGGCCGCCACTGCTCACTAAATTTGGACCAGACCCGAAATAATCACCGTTGGTCTGAAGTTTCCAAGGGTGCATAATTGCGGCATTTGCCTGATCAGGATCGGGAAGATTGCCGTAATTGGCGTAAAAATCTATGCCAGCTCTGTCGCCATTTTGGTCGAAGTCTCGCAGTAAATTGTTGGCCCAAAAGCCCCCAAAGTTACCGGGAGTCTGTGTTACATTTGTACTTCCTGGAGTCGTGGTTACATTCACATCTGGAGTGTCGACCGCATTTAGACCTGATCCGCCGCCGACTATTCCGAATCTAAAGCGATCCTCGGCAGTATTACGTGATCTGTAAGGATCATCATTCGTGTCTCCGTTGGCGTATCTGGGTATGTATGTCTCGGTCCAGACGGCCACTTTTACTTTTGCAACATCGAAAGTATTTGTGACTGTCGCATTGGTCAAACCCTCTGTGCCAGGATTTGCTTCTATTTGCAACACTACCTCATTTAATTTCGGCGATCGTCCCTGTCCCCAAACCAAACTTGTGGGGGGGAGGTTGGCCGTTGATTGACCGGCTTGCGGAATCACCGTAGGGGTGCTTCGGCTACGCTCGATGAATGCGACATTAGTTGAGTTGGTCCAGTGGATGTCAGCCTCACCCCCTTCTATCAGGTCAACAATCTGCAACCCGATGGAGTCGCGCTGGTAAATATTATATTTCGAAGTAAAATTATTACCAGTATAAGGCCAAGTTACTGAGTTGTTCCGGGAATCTCTTCCTTCCATATATCCTGTAATCCGACGCAATAGCGTCCAAAAGTTACTAACGTAGTTGGTGGGATCGTTAAAGGGGGCGCCAAGCCACATGGAAAAATTCCGCTCTTGGGCGGAATCGCTGCCCAATCGGTGTCTTCGCAAAGTCAATTGCTGGGCAAGTCCCTGCACGGTGTCCACCGCCGGCGAGCCGGTAAAAACATTCGTCAATTGGAGGCTGGTGGGATAAAGGGCGGTTTGCGGTTGCACGGAGACCAGGTTTCTCAACGGACGTGCAGGACTGTTCGTGCGCGGATCCAAATCCGTCTGGATCAGATTGATCCTTGGTTCGCCAAAGATATTCAACTCCGGTACGCGGCTGTAATGGGTAATACTGAACTTGTTCGTTTGGTAGTCATCCAAAGTGATCCCATCGACTTCCAACAGGTCCGCCGCCGAGTGAAAGCCCCGAGAGAGGGCATAGTTCACGATGTTGGTCGCTTTGTTTGTAGTGATGCCCGTCAAAGCGGTGAGATTCACCTCTGACGGTTGGCCGGGGCCGCTGCTCTGGCTGGTGAATCCATTGGCATCTCTCGCCGTCCCGTTGGCGATATTGATATTCACCTTGGCCGACTCGTCGTCGACCCAGAAAGCATAACGACCGACGATTTGGTTGGTCTGCCCGGCCGGAGCTTGCGGATTGTCCAGAACGACTGTCCACCCGATAGGCATCTCCGGAGGAGTTCCGCCGAGTCCTCCATCTTGCGCGATCGGATGGAAACCTCCGAAGGACTTTCGGTTCATATCCACCTCGGTGAGCGGATTACCGGTCGGACTCGCAGAGATCAGATCAACAAATGCAGGGCTATTCGGAGAACCGGTGTCGAATATGGCGATACGCCCGGGCTCCATGGACCAGAACTTGCCGTTGTATTGTCCGATCTGGAAGGGATCCAAAGCCGCGCGAATTTTACCCAAGGCCACAGATTCGCCGAGCGCGGCCACTGCATTGGCCCTTTGCTTTTCCAAGTGGTTCGTCGCCGCGGCCGACTCCAAACGCACGACCACCATGACTCCCACGACCAGCAAAGCGACGAGACTGATGATTACGAGTGTCATGACCAAGGCCAAGCCACGGTCCGCTCTCGTGGCAAACTTTGCCGGGGAAACAGACTTCATCTTTTGATTTTTCTCAACGTGCATTGGGCAACCTCACAATGGTTCGGTATTGGCGGACATCACGCCGAACGGCTTCCGGCAGTTGTCCGATATAGTTCGTGATTTCCTGATCAAAATTCACCGGGCTGGTCGCCCCGTAATTGGTGAACACCGGATTCAGCACCCCGCCGTTAAAATAAATGTCGGAAGAACGCTGGGCGGAAGCCCCGGTTACGGCGAGCACACAAATCTCCACGGCGGGAGGCAACGCGGGCGGCGGCACCGTGATTGTCGCACTTGCATTGGTGTACCTGTAGCCCAAGCGGGAGTCGAAAGCATACCCTGTCACCGTTCCATTGGCATTAAGAGTCAAGGGATTGCCTTCCGGATCCAGTGCCCGCACCCACATGGCGATCACGCCATCCACCAAAGCGCCCCGGCCATTCGCCGCAAAAACACCCAGGCTGTTCGCGTTCGTGGAAAAGACCGGCGCCACCTCCTCTATGTCCGCCCTCGAGAGCGACCAAGCGCTCGGCGGGTTCGTTGAAGCAGGGTGCTTGGCAAACGACGGGACACTCGGGTCCCGGGGATAAGCCGAGGTGAAAAACCGGCCCATCGCGGGGACACCCGGACCATTCGTCGGCCATTTGATAAAGTAACCCGTTACCCCATTCAGCCCTTGGGCACGACCGCCACTCAGGGGTGAGAACATAAAAATCGCTCCAGGATTCAAGTCCGTGGCAAGCGGAGAAGTCGAATTCAGGAAGAATTGCGGCCAAGAGTTCGTGACCGGACCGCGCGGGATGGTGTTCGTGTTTGTCGTCCAATCCAGACGGCGTTGCTGGAAATTCGCGTCGAGAGAAGCGCGGCGGATGTCTTCCACCATGGTCTGCATCATCGCGCGGGTGCGCGAGCCTTGATCCCGTCCGTCAAGCGAGGACAGCCAGATGCGGCTCCCTTCATTCACACTCGTGAGCAGAATCGCCAAGACCAGAAGCGTCAGGGCCCCAGCGACCAACAACTCAATAAGGGTGAATCCCGCAGCCTGTAATGCGGTTGGCAAGACCGAGGATTTCTTATTCATAGCTCGCCAATCCTGTGCGCACCGTCAGCCGTTGCCGTGAGTTTGCAGGCGCAGAGAGCGGCCACTCGATGACCGACCTCACTTGCAGAGCCTGTCCGACGCTTCCGGTGGGCGGCGGCATCGGCGAGGACAGATTCGTCATGGGCGCTCGGTCGACAAAGATTGTTGCCTGAAAATAACGGTCATTGGTGTTTGCGGCCGGCACTTCAGATCCATCCAAGTCGAAGTAGAGAACCGGCGTGCTGGCCGGGGACCCGGCAAAATTTGTCAAAGCCTTGAAACCATAATTCGTCGGCTCGCTCGTGTTCCAATCGCGCACGGGGAGTTGATCCTGCAGGTATTGGACCATCTTGGCCTGCGCGGTTTTTCGCGACCCCTCCCCGCGCGTCTTGATACCGATACTTAAAAGGCCGATCAGGGAGACCAAGACAAAGGCCACCAAGCCGATCGCAATAGTGACCTCAATAAGCGAAAAGCCCTCCGATTGACGGCGACGGGATGATTGGGGATTCATGACCGGGGGAAAATCCTTCATGAGATTTAAGGGCGCTCGACTCCGATCCGTCCAGTTGATTCGGACATCACGACATCAAAAAAATCGTCTCCTATTCGGGTCACGCTCCCGCTGTTGGTGTCTATCACCCCGCGGATCAGTCGAAGTTTCAAGGCCGAGGAGACCTCATAGGGCAGTCCCGAAGGTTGGATCACCTGATAGACATAATCGCCGGACGGACTGAAGCTTCTGCCCGCATACGACAGCGTGGGCAACGCGGGCGTCACCGCAGGGGCATTGGTGAGAAAAGTGCTGTTGGTCGAATCAAAAAATACGTCGGACGGAAGCAGTTTCCACTCGATGACAGGTATCCAGGTTTGCGAGTCGGGATCCAACCGCAAGGTGGTGTAGAGGCGGCGCGAGCCCTCATCATTGGGCCGCGTGACAACCAAAAAGGCCGAGGCCGTATTCTGGGTGATGGCCTGCTGTTGCGCGAAGGTCAAGGCGCCGACCACCTCGTTGCCCATCCTGGTGAGCGACGGCCTGGTGGCCTGGCTGTTGAAAATGCCAACCGATGCGGTGATCAAGATCGAAACAATCGCCAACACCGTAAGCATTTCCAACAAACTGAAAGCCTCGGAGCGGACCTGCCTCCCTTTACGACCGGCGTCAATATGCGGATTCGATTGCATGATACAGTTCTGCCGTTTAATGATTCAAAGTCAGGGGTGGGGAAAAACTTCAGCGTCGAAGTTCTCTGGCAAAGGTATCAAAGACCAGTTCGGTTGCAAGTAGCGGATTGTCCTCCACCCGCTGAACCCAGACGGTCCCGGTCATTGACCTACCCCGATTCGAAACAAATATCACGGGGCTTGGTGACCGCCTCTCTATTGCGAACTCCTCACTTCTGCAGTCGAATGATAGAGTCGGCAGTCTTTTTCCCTCGCTTCCCGGGTCGTCGAAGCGGGCTTTTTGCTCAGGGGGCGCTCCCCGGCCAGTCACCATGTTGCCAGCAGTTGTCGACGACCGTGATGTGGAAACTCCGGGGCCGATACCGGACCGCTTGGTCTAGAGCTGTCTAAACAAGACTACACCCGCAGCCTGCGTTCCAAAGCCGCGCGCGCTTTCCTCGCCTCGGTTTTGGCGCACCACTCCTCATCATCGCAGGCGAGAGCCAGCGCTTCCAGGCTATCTTGGTCTCCGCAAACCCCGAGCACGCGCGAAGCCGCGGCCCGAACCATGTGGTCTTCCTTGTTGCTTACGGCGTATTTTTCCAAATGACGGAGCAGGCTGCCGGGCAATGAGGGAAACTTCGCGAGGGTGAAACAGACCGCGTGTTTGACCCGGCCCCTCCGGCGCCAAGCCTCGATCTCGCGCGCGGAATATTGGCTGGGAAACGACGGTTGTCCCAAGAATACGGTTCCGGCATGCCCGCCTGCCGCACATCCTTCGGGAAGTTCATAAAGCGGCTCCCGGTCCTCCCGTTCGAGAAGCCGGGTGAGAGCGGGCAGAAACCGGGGGTCCGGCCAGTTCTCCAGAGCTACGGCGGCGGAGTAATTGAGCCTCCAATTCTCGTCCTCAAGCATCTCGACCAAGGCACGAAATGCGGTGTCGTTTCGCGATTCGGCATATTGAAAAGCCATCTCCATTTGCGGCAACACACTCATCATGGGCGGCCCACCTCCATGAGCTTGTAAGGAAGTTGCCATTCCTGAGCACCCTGCCGGACACAGACCCGGCCATCCGCGTAGACGGCATGCAGCGGAGCGGGGCGCGCGGCAGGAACCAGAGTTTTCGGGCTTCCCCAAAATCCGAGCACGACGCTGCCGTTTGCCCTCCTGACCCCGGTGAGGGTGGAAATCACCACCTCGATACTGCTGCCCGGTCGCATTCCCTTGGGCATGGGAACATTGGCCGGGAGAAGATCCATGCGGGGCACCTGATCGCTCAAATCCAGTTCACAATTGTCGATCCACATCCTGGCTCCTTTCAGTTGCCGCGGAAGACGGATCCACCAAGTATCCGCATCCGGCACCCGAATCTTTTTCTTATACCACCAACGTTTGGCCGGGACCCATCCTTCGTGAAACTCCGGCGGCGAGGAAAAGGGGAACCGGGCACCGGAGTCGGCGAAGTGCAGCAACGCCGACTCAAGCGTCAAGGTCTCATCGGGATCCGGCACCGCCAGCCAATCGTCCCCGATATCTTCTGCGACCTTCCTTGTGGGTTCAGGAAAAGCCAACCAGAGCCAATGCCCAACTTTTCCATGCACTTGAAAGTCTGCACACACCGATTTTTGCTCCAACCGGTCGGGATAACCCTCGACCAACCGTGACGTTTTTTCGTCACTGCCGAGAAGCGGGATGAGGTGCAAACGCACACCTTCCGCCGTCTCGATGGAGACTCCTTTTTCCGCCTCCACTTGGTTCGGACGCAGCCACCATCGGCTGCGAATCTTGTGCGGCTCTTGGAACGCGGCCAAATCTTCGATCAGCCAAAACCGGTCGGCCACGAGGGTGGATTTCCGGCGAACGGCAAGTGTATCCGGCCATTTTTCACGATAGAGCGAGGTCACCTCCGCGCTGAGAGTCCCGGCCTGCAGGTCGGCTTCGGCATGGTCGACGTGCGGGATTCCTTCGGACATCAATCTCTGGCTGTCCCAATCATCCACCAAAATGACAGAGTGCGCCCCCGCACAACCGACCCCGAAGTTGATCCTCCAATTTTCGAACCCCATGTATCCCATGTCGGTCCAGGTATCGTCGTAGTTAAACTCCTGGCATGATTCCAAGGCTTTACCATCGACGGTCAAAGGACTGCCGAAGGCGGAGAGCACGAGGGAATTGGGGTTGAAATGCGAGCGAACGGGCACCCTCGGGGCGGTTTCGTCCCACATCTGCATGAGGTAAAGTTTTTCGTCCTCGGCAATAAGGGCTCCGCCCACCTCGGGTTCCATCCAGGAAGAGCACGCGGGGGCTGGAGGCCTATCGGTAATTTCCGGCCACCAAACCAGAGACCACACCAAATCGTCGAGCCCCCAGCCCACATGAACATCGTGACCCCAGCGCCCGCGCTTCTCGAGGAAGTCCAGATAGATGGGGTTGCCGGTTTTTCGCGCGGCGTAAGCCATGCACGCGCGCACGGGCAGTTCGTAGCCGTAATGATCCCACGGGAGGAGAAGACCATCCGGCATCCAGGACCGAACGATCATTCGGACAATCGACTCGCCGCTGCTGGTCCCCCCTTCCGGGACTTTGGAAAACCAATCTCCACCCAGCGCCGCCTCCAGATACTCCACAACAAAGGGAATGCAGGGTCCGATCACCTTGTCCATGTAAGTGCTTCCTTCCCCGGAGTATCCCGAGGCCGGAAAACCGGCCAACATGGAGGGGAGTCTGCGCAAACCATCCTGCTCCATGCGCGCCGCGATGCGCGACTCCGCCGCAAAAAGATGGCCCACCAGCGCGTTGCTGAGACCGACCGACATCGCCTGATTGTCGATACATTCGGGTTCCGGTTTTGCCCGCAGGCCATAGAAAAAATTTTCAAACTGAAAGGTCAAGAACGCCTCACGCAGAGTGGTCGCCTCGTCTTCCCCCCAGGCCCCGACGGCATCCAGCCATTGGAAGTAGAGCGCCCAGCGGGCGTGAGGGAAGGCGTAGCACCAGAAGTGGAATTGCAGACCGGAATTGAACGCCTGCGCGTTGAGGCCCGCCACGTAACCCCGGACACACATGCGAGCGGCCTCAAGGTCGCTCTCACGGCCGGTGATCAAAGCGAGAAACGGGGTATACCAAGGGTATTCCTTCGGGCATTCCCGTGCTCTTCGCTGGAGGGCGCCCCAGACTTGGCCCATCAATGTCTGCTCCGACTCGGCGCGCCTAAGTTTTGCCCGCAAGGCTTCCAAGTCTGAGATGTAGAATGGAGCCTTTCCCGGCAAGGTAGCCCGGGGAACCCCCGACACCAGCGGCAAGCCGGTAACATCCACCCGTCGGACACTTTCAAAACCAGGCATAATCATCGACACTTTAAAGCATGATAAAAACCAAATCTAATGCGTTAATTTTTTTAAATCACAAGATTTAAACCCAAGAGGTGCTTCGTGGGCGTCGAATAATGCTTTCTGAAGTGGTCCCCTCAGCAGGGCCAAGGTTTGGTGGATTTAAATAGGGAGAACGGTTCAGCGGATCAGAGGGAAGATAGGCAAAGTTTCGCCCGCGGAGTTGAACCTTATGGTCGAAGGCTTGAATGAGCTGATGGGCGGGGCATGCTGATGCGGAACTCATCGCGATGATGCCCATCAACTCCTCTTGGCTTTGGCTCGCCGCCGGTTTTTATCTGCTTTTTGAAATCTGGCGCGGGTGGCGGCGGGGGATCGTTCGCCATGGGGTGAGTGTGTTGGCCCTGCTCACGGCGGGTGGCATCGGGTGGATCTTTGCTTGGATGGCCGCAGGCATCGCCGACCGCTTGATGCCGCTACCCGTGCCGACCGGCCGCGTTGTCGTCGGTTTGGCGGCCGGTTTGGCTTTTTATGTCGCCGTGGTCATTTTGTCCTCGCTGCTTTTCAAAAAGACCTCGCAGCAAAGTTCCGGTCTGGTGCGGTTGATTTACGGAGCTGGCGGAGCGGTTTTCGGTCTGATTTTCGGTCTCACCATTTTGTGGGGAGGGGTTTCAATTGTGCGGGCGCTTGGTGCGGTGGCCCAGGGTGAGGAGGTTGCCGCGGTTCAAAGTGGTGTGCCTGCCGCCGGGGTCGACCAAAAACTGGTGGCGCTCAAAGATTCGCTCGAGCAAGGCGCAACCGGTCGAGTGGTCGAAAAAGTCGATATCGTTCCGCCCAATATTTACGGCCTCATCACCAAGCTTGTGCAGGTGAGCCGTTCGCCAGATGCGTCTTTGCGTTTTTTCGAATATCCCGCCACGCAGCAACTGCTCATGCAGCCGAAAATCGCCGCGCTTCTCACCGATGAAACCGTGGCCGGCCCGGTGTCCGAGGGCGATTATTTATCGCTGTTGACCAATCCGAAACTCTCCGAAGTCGTCTCCGACCCCGAGGTGCAGCAGTCCTTCACCAGCTTCGAGCTCGAAAAAGCGCTCGACTATGCCCTGCAGTCCCCGCCAATTTCGCCGGCTCCATGAGTAGTGATTATATTGCCACGATCGGACTTGAGGTCCATGTGCAGCTGAAAACGCGCAGCAAAATGTTCTGCGCCTGTCCCGTGGAATACGGAGCTGTGCCCAATACCCACACGTGTCCCGTGTGCCTCGGCCTGCCCGGAGCACTCCCCGTGATGAACGAGGAAGCGCTCAAGCTCACCATCCTTACCGGCCTCATGCTCGGCTGCAAAATCGCCGACGTCTGCAAGTTCGACCGCAAGAGCTACTACTACCCGGACATGCCGAAAAACTACCAGATCTCGCAGTATGACATGCCGCTCTGCCTCGGAGGCGGGGTGCCGCTGCACGATTTGGCTTATCCGAAAGACGCGCAGAAAACCATCGCCACCAAGGACAAGATCATCCACCTGACTCGCATCCACCTAGAGGAAGACGTAGCCAAAAGCTTCCACCTCGAGAGTGCGTCTGGCATCGACTTCAACCGGGCCGGCACGCCCCTCATGGAGATTGTTTCCGAGGCGGAAATCGCCAGCCCCGAGGAGGCCTTCGCCTACCTGACCTCGCTCAAGCAGCACCTTGTTTACGCCGACGTGAGCGATGCCGACATGGAGAAAGGCCAGATGCGTTGCGATGTGAACGTATCGGTCCGGCCGGTCGGCACGGACAAATTCGGCACCAAGATAGAATTGAAGAACCTCAACACGATCAGCGGCGTGCGCCGCGCGCTTGCCTACGAAATCGACCGCCAGATCGGCATCCTGCGCCAAGGCGGCACGCTGCAGCAGGAGACCCGTCGTTGGGACGACGACCTCGGCGAGACTCAGCTCATGCGCGTCAAAGAGTCGGCCCACGATTACCGGTATTTCCCTGATCCCGATCTCATGCCGGTCAAAACGGAGGATTTGCTGGCTGCCGCCCAAAAGATGTTGCCCGAGACTCCGGCGCAGAAGCGTGCCCGTTACGAGCAGGATTTCGGTGTGAGCGAATACGATGCCGCGGTGCTGGCCGACAACCTCGAGCTGGGCGGCTACTTTGAAGAGGCTGCCGCCGGTTCGCCGCGGGGCAAACAAATCGCCAACTGGGTCCTCAACGACTTGCAAAGTGCGTTGTCATCGGCCGGCCAAAGCATCGCCGCATGCCCGATCAAACCAACGCAACTCGATGCGCTCGTCGCCCTGGTGGCCGGTGGACAAATCAACGGCAAGCAGGCCAAAGAGGTATTTGCCGACATGTTCACGACCGGCCGCGATCCTGCGGTCATCGTCAAGGAGAAGGGTCTCAAACAGGAAAGCGATGCGGGAGCCATCGGTGCGCTTTGCGATGAGGTGATCGCCGCCAACCCGCAATCGGTCGCCGATTACAAATCTGGCAAAGGCGCCGCGCTGAACTTCCTCAAAGGCCAAGTGATGAAGCTTTCCCAAGGCAAAGCCAACCCCGCCATGGTCGGGGATTTGCTGGCGCAAAAGTTGGCCTGAGTGTTCGTGCGATGGCGGTGGGCCATGCAGAGGCCAATTGTTTTGGGCTTGTGCACTACGGGAAGATGGAAAGGCTGATGCGATGAAATTTGCGGGGCGTTGGTTTGTCTGTTTCGGGGTTTTCCTACTCCTTTGCGGGGCGGTTGGTTATCTGTCCAACCCGGCAACGGCCAAGACCGCGCTCATTTCAGGCGGAACTTTCGGGGCGTTGTCCGCGGCATGGGGAGCGCTCATGCTGCGAGGCCTTGCTTGGGCGCGCATGGCCGCTTTGGTGAGCACCGGTTTTCTCGCGGCGGTCTTTTTTTGGCGTTCGACGGCCAGCTGGATGGCTTGGGCCTCGGGGGAGCCAAAATTGTTTGCCGCCTCGCTTATCACCCTGATGTTGGCTGGCGCGCTGGCCTCGCTCGTGGTGTTGCTGCGGCCCGGCAAGATAGTGCAAGGCTGAGGGCGGATGTGGAGGTAAGGGGATTGGTTGCCTGTGGCAACCTTTCCAGAGCAGTTGCCGCCTGCGGCGGATGTGGAGGTAAGGGGATTGGCTTCGCGATGCTCAGCCTGTCTTACGGCTCGAACAGCGTTCTCATCCCCTGAGATGGTTCAACACCGCCTGCGGCGGATGTGGAGGTAAGGGGATTCGAACCCCTGGCCTTCTCATTGCGAACGAGACGCTCTACCAACTGAGCTATACCCCCTGAATTT
This sequence comes from Chthoniobacterales bacterium, assembly GCA_044343805.1. Classification (GTDB taxonomy): domain Bacteria; phylum Verrucomicrobiota; class Verrucomicrobiia; order Chthoniobacterales; family JACTMZ01; genus JACTMZ01. The sequence goes on from JBIJDZ010000014.1 coordinate 27,888, forward strand.
GCTTTTCAGACCAACCAAACGGGCCTGCGAATTATGGGATGGCTTATGTCACTTGCGGTTCGAAAGAGCAAATAAATTCGCGCCGTGTTCGTTCGCCTGATCACAGGTCAGTGTAAGCTTTTCTCCGGCGCTGGAATAGGCACCACTTGGTTGCGGCCTGTTTGTTTGGCTCGATACATGGCTTCGTCGGCGCGGGCTACGAGTGAGCCGGTGGACTCGCCGGGAGCGGCGAGGGTGACGCCGATGCTGACGGTCGCGTGGACTGTGCCGTCGGGAATTGGGATGGGTTCGGCGGCGGAAAGACGCAGTTTTTCGGCGATGTCCACGGCGTTGTCCAAGTTCTGCACACCGTGGAGGACGACGAGGAGTTCGTCGCCGCCGACACGGGCGCCGAGGTCGTCGGTGCTGCGCAGGCAGCCGCGGATGCGGTCGGCCATGACGCGGAGAACTTCATCCCCGGAAGCGTGGCCGTGGGCGTCGTTGATGTTTTTGAATTTGTCGATGTCGCAGAAGAGGACAGCGATGGAATGCCCGGTGCGTGGATGTCGGCCGCCGAGTGCTTCGATCCGGGCGAACACTTCTTTGCGGTTGAGCAGGCTCGTCAGCTCGTCGGTGCGCGCGCGGCGCTCCAACTCCTGCTCCATGGCGACTTGCTCGTCGATGAGGTGGAAGGCGGCGACAGCGCCATCGCGGTGACCCTGTGCATCGAGGTAGGGCATGGCCCGGCTCTCGGCCCAGTGGGGCCGGCCGTCTTTGGCGAGCACCTCGTAACGGGCAATGACGGGTTCGCCGGCCACAACCCGTCTGAGGTTGGCCAGTAGAGATCCGGCGGATGCCGGGGCGAGAAAACGGGGCATGGGTTGGCCGATCCACTCGGCGGGCTCCCAGCCGAGAAGGGCGCGGAGAGATGGTGAGACCCAGAGGATGGTGCCATCATCCGAGACCCGGATGGCGGTGTCGTAGGAATTTTCGGTCAGAAGCCGATAGTGTTCCTCGGAGGCGGCCAGTTGCCGGGCCATCCGGTAGCGGTCGGTGACATCCCGCCAGGTGAAGCTGAGCGCATCACCCACTTTCACGGCGCGGATGTCGAAGCGGCGGTCTTCGCCATAGAGCTCGTGCGGATAGATAAAGTCATTAAGCACAAGGGGTTGTTCGGACTCGAGGGCTTGGCGATACAGGTCGAATAATCCCGAGGCCCTATGGGCGGGAAGCAATTCCAGCAAACGCATGCCGACCAAGTGCTCACGGTCCATTTTGTTGTAGCGACAGGCGGCCTCGTTAGCGTCAGTGAAGATAAAATCGGCGATACGGCCCTGCGGGTCGCGCACGGCTTCGAGGCTGACGTGCGGGTCGAGGAGGGAGTCCAGCGTGGCGTGGAGGCGGGTGCGTTCGGCCTCCAGAGCGGTGCGGGCTTGAACTTCCTTCTGGATGTCCTGCCATCCGCCGACCAAGTGGGTGACCTGTCCGCGATCATCGAGGGCGGGGTGCATGCCGATGGAAAACCAGCGGTAGCCATCGCTCTGGATACGGATGCGCAGCTCGAGGTCGAAGCCGGTGCCCTCGCGCAAACCGGCTTGGGCCGCGACGAGGCGGTCGCTGTCATCGGGATGGACCAGATCGGCGAAGCGGCTGCCGATCAGGTGCTCGGGTGTCCAGCCGACGCGGGCCGTGACCGAGGGTGTGATCCATTCGATGATACCAGCCGGGCTGCAGCGGAAGACAACATCCGACGCGTTCTCGGCGAGGAGCCGGTATTCCTGTTCGCGGCAGGCGAGGGTCTCGCGGGCGAGAAAGGTTTCGGTGACATCGCTGATGGTCAAGCGGTACGGGCTCTCCGGCGTGTCACCGGCGGGCATGGTGGCCTCGAGTCGGGCCCAGAGAAATGTTTCGTCCGTCTTGCGCAGGCGCAGTTCGCACGTCTGCCGGGTGCGGTCTTCGCGGAGCTTTTTACCCATTAAGTAAAAAACATCCTGATCGGACGGGTGGATGAGCCGGCTGAAGGGTTGATTGACGAGCTGCTCGCGCGGCCGGCCGACCATGTTGGCTGCGGTGAGATTGGCACCGAGGATGATGTCGGCCGTGTTGAGGGTCACGTAGCCGACCGGGGCCAGATCGAAGAGATCGAAGTAGCGGGCGCGTTCGGCATCAAGTGACGACTGCAGGCGGCGCAGTTCCTCATTTTGCATTTCCAGCTCGATTTGGTGGACGAGGAGTTCATGGACGGTATCGGCGGGATTGGTGCCAGGGCGGATAGGCGGGGCCATTTTGGTCACGACGGCTTCGGCGTGGCGGCGCAGGTCGGCAGTGGTATGGTCCGGAGGCGGCTTCATGGGGTCTTGGGTATGGCATGTTCGGTGGTGGCGACGGCGTAAGTTTTTCCGGAGGCATCGATGAGGGCGGTGGCCGTGACTTCGACATCGACCACGTCGCCCCTTTTGGTCAGACGGTCCGACGGGTAGGCGGGGAGGATCCGGCCAAGGGCGAGGAGCTCGAACTTGGCCGATTCTTCTGCAAAGCGCGGTGGCGGCACGCGGTCGCGAAAGTTCAGTTGCAGCGCTTCGGCCTCGGTCCACCCATACATGCGTGAGGCTGCGGGATTCCACGCGCGGGTCTGGCCACCGAGATCCTGCACGGTGATGGCGTCGTGCGCGTCCCGCACGACGACGGCGAGGCGGTGCAGTTCGTTGGCTTTGCTCAGTTCCTCGCGGGTGTGCACCATGTCGGTGATGTCGATGAACGAGATGACCGCGCCTTCGATCACATTTTCCAGCGTGCGGTAGGGCTGGATACGCATGGTGTAGTGTTTGCCCTCGGTGGTGCGGACCTCGACGGCTTTGGGGGCCAAAGTGGCCAACACCTCTTTGGTGTCTTCAATCAGACGGTCGTAGCCGACGAGGTTCGAAACGAGGTGGGCCACGGGACGGCCGACGTCGCTGTGGATGAGATTGATGATGGCGGTGGCGGCCGGGGTGAAGCGCATGATGCGCAATTGGTGATCGACGAAGACAGTGCCGATACCGGTGCCGGCCAGCAGGTTGCTCATGTCGTTGTTGGCCTGCGAGAGGCTGAGCACCTTGGTTTGCAGCTCGGCGTTGACGGTGCTGAGTTCCTCGTTGACCGATTGCAGCTCCTCTTTGGAGGTTTCGAGCTCCTCGTTCGTTGATTGCAGCTCCTCGTTGATCGACTGCATCTCTTCGTTGGATGACTGGAGTTCCTCGGTAGCGCTCTGCAGTTGTTCGTTGGCGGTGCGCAGGTATTCCTCTTTGGTGTGCAGTTCTTGCCGGAGGGCGGCGAGATCGGAGGCTTTTCCGGCGCGGGTGTGCGGGCGTACGTCGGGGGCGGGGGCCGTTTGCTCGAGCACGACGAGAAAGAGCGGGTTGGCCGTGCTTTTGCCGGGACCCAAACCGCGGACAGTGAGGTCGGCGCTGACGAAGCGTCCGTCGCCGCCGATACGGAGGCGAGGCGTGCGAACCAAGCGGCCGGTTTGGGAGGCCTTGCGCAAGGCGGCGCTCAGGGGAAGACGGAGCCCGTCGCGGGCCATCTGCAAAAGGTTGCTCATGCCGGGCTCGCCGGAGGGCGGCTCGAAATACGGGCTGGCGCGGCCGTGGAGGTAAAAGATGTCACCGCGGGCGTCGACCAGAGCGCCGACCAAGGCGGCGTGGGCGAGGAGTTCGCGTTCAACAAGCTCGCGCACAGGGGTCTTGATGGTAGCAGTGTTGCGGAGGCAGGCGGTGCGGGGCGGAGTTTGGTCGCCGGGTGCAACGGGCAGGAGGGGGCCGTAGTGCGGGATGCCCGGGCCGATTTCTTTGCGGCGGTAGAGTTTGCTTTTTGCGTCGACCACGTCGAAAAGCGCGGCCGAGTCCCCGGCGCTCTCGGAATTGCCGAGAAAGAGAACTCCGCCCGGATTGAGGGCGTAATGGAGCAGAGCCATGACTTTTTGCTGCAGCGGGGGCATGAGGTAAATAAGGAGGTTGCGGCAGCTGATGAGGTCGAGTTTGGAAAAGGGCGGGTCTTTGGTGACGTCCTGCTCGGAGAAGACGAGCATGTCGCGGATGCGTTTGTTGACGCGGTAGACGGTGGCGTCGGCATCGAGAGTAAAAAAGCGGGCGAGGCGTTCGGGGGAGACATCGACCGAGATACTGGCCGGATAAATGCCCGCGCGGGCCATGGCGATGGCGCGGCTGTCGATGTCGGTGGCGAAAAGTTGGACCGCGTGGTTGCGCTTGAGCGTTTCCATGCGTTCGGCAAGGAGAATGGCCAGGGAGTAGGCCTCCTCGCCGGTGGAGCAACCGACGACCCAGAGACGGAGCGGCGAGCCGGTCCGACGATCTTCGAAAAGTCTGGGGACCACGTTTTTTTCCAGCACGGTGAAGGCCTCCGGGTCGCGGAAGAAGCGGGTGACGTTGATGAGCACATCGCGGAAGAGGGCTTCGACTTCGTTAGCGTTCTTGGCGAGGTAAGCGACGTAAGAGTCGAGCCGTTGGATCTGGTGGAGCGCCATGCGGCGCTCGATGCGCCGCTGGATGGTGCCGGGTTTGTAGAGCGAGAAGTCGTGGCCGGTGTGGGTGCGGAGGAGGACAAAGATTTTTTTCAGCGCGTTCTCCGCCTTGGCCGGGGGCGCGTCGTCGAGGTGGCGGCGACCGGCGAGGTGGGCAACGTAGGCGAGGAGTTTGGCCGGCATTTCCGCCGGGGGCATTTCGTAGTCGACCAGGCCGGTGCCGATGGCGCTGCGCGGCATGCCGTCGAATTCGGCAGACTCAGGATTCTGGGCGATGACCATGCCGTTCTCTCCCTTGATGGCCCGCACGCCGAGGGTGCCGTCGGTGCCGGTGCCGGAGAGAATGATGCCGATCGCGCGTTCACGTTGGTCTTGGGCGAGGGAGCGGAAGAAGAAGTCGATGGGCAGGTGCTGGCCCCGGGCGGCCGATGGCTTGAGCAGTTGCAGCGACCCGTTGAGCAACGCCATGTCGCGGCCGGGCGGGATGATGTAGACGCATTTGGGCCGGACAACCATGCCGTCCTCGACTTCGTGGACTTCGAGGCGCGTGTAGCGGGCGATGAGGTCGGCGAGGATGCTCTTGTGATCTGGGGCGAGATGCTGGACAAGAACGAAGGCCATGTTGGGATCGTCGCCGGGCGGCAGGCCTGCGAAAAAGGCTTCGAAAGCGGCCAAGCCTCCGGCCGAAGCACCGATCCCAACGATGGGAAAGGTGACCGCTACGGGAGGGGTTAGGGCCGCGGGGGGAGAGGTCTCGCTCCGAGGCTTGGGGCGGCTTTTCTTCAAACAACTGCAGCATCGTGCTGCTTGTGAGGTCTCACAATGGGTAGTATGCCCTAGGCGAGAACATGCGGAGACGTTGCCGGCAAAGAGAAAGAATGCACGCAGCCCAATAAATCCACGAGAGGCATGGGTTGACCGTAGAAGTAGCCCTGTGCGTAAACACAGTGACACTCTCGAACAAAGGCGTCGTGCGCGGCAGTCTCGACACCTTCGACGAGCGGGTCGTAGCCCAAACCGCGGCAGAGTTTGATCATGCTTTGCAACAGCGCGCGGCCGCGATGGTGGGGTGCATTGAGTTCCGTAAGAAAGTTGCGGTCGAGTTTGACGATATCGATCGGCAGTTTGGCGAGGTGTCGCAGATTGCTGTAACCCGAACCAAAGTCGTCCACGGCGATGCGGACGCCGCCCTCCCGCAACTCCTCCAAGTTGCGAACCAGAAACGGGCTTTGCAGAAGCAGGGGGTTCTCGACGATTTCGACGATAAGTTTGGCCGGGGTGATCCGGGCGTCGGCCAACTGACGGAGCCAATCCTTGGCGAATCCCGGGGAGGCTAGGAGGGCGGGGGTGGCGTTGAGAGCGAGGGAAAATCCTTCGGTAGCGAGCAATTTTTGCGCCGTGCTATCGGTGCGACAGAGACGGATGAACTCGGCAAAGACCCACTCGTCGATGCGAGGTTGGTAGCAGATGCGGTCGATGGCGGGCATGAAGTCCATGGCCTGAACCACGCTTCCGTCCCGCAGGCGCATTCTCAGCAGAGCCTCAGCGCCGCCGAGACGCGCGTGCTCAAGGTCCACGACCGGCTGGAAGAGGAGAAAAAAGCGATTTTCATCGTAGGCTTGGCGGACAAGCAGGTTGGTGCGGTGACGCTGCTGGCGTTCGTGAAACATGGCTTCCTGATAAATGAAGACCGTTGGCCCACCCGGTTTTTCCCGAGAGTCGGCCTGACGCATGGCCACATCGGCACGACGGAGGACCTCCACCGGGTGCAGTGCCGGATCATCGATGACGGCGCAACCGATCTTGGCATGAAGCCGGATTTCTTCCCCGCCGAGGTCGAAGGGAACATCCAAGCATGCGGTGATTTCGGCCAACTGGGCGCGGAGCAGGTCGGTCGATCCGATGTTACGCAACAGAACATGGAATTTATCACCGCCGATGCGGGCGACAAAGGCCCGGCCGTCTTGGACTTTATTCAACCGCTGCGCGGTGGCGACGAGCACGCGGTCTCCGACGGCATAGCCGAAGTTGTCGTTGATTTCGGGAAGCCCGTCCAAGCGGAGATGAACCAGAGCATCGCCGGGGTGATCGGCGTCGACCTGACGTATGCTTCGATCGATTTCGGCAACCAGGGGGAGCCGGTTGCCGAGTCCCGTGAGCGGGTCATGGTCGGTTAGAAACCGGAGTTCTTGGGTCCTGATCTCCCGTTCGGCCATCGACAAAAAATTGGCCATCATCAGTTTGAAAAGATTTTCGAATGCCTGGTTGTCGCGGGTCGGGCTGACGAAGTCGACCCGGGCAAGCACTCGTCCGGAGAAACCCAAGGGAACGAGACCGAAATAGCTGGAGACTTCCTCTGTTTCCAGAGTCCCGCGTCGCAAGGTTTGGGCGGCGGGGTGAAGAGTATGGTCCAAGGCATCCCATATTTTTTGGTGGGCTTCGCTCGGCGGATCCTCCGGCACATAGAATGCCTCGAGTTGGCTCTCTCCGCGAAAGCGTTGGACGCGGGCGTGTACTCCTCCAAGGAGCGGTCCGTATTGGCCGATGAGA
>JBIJDZ010000102.1:0-4194 GCA_044343805.1 Chthoniobacterales bacterium
CGCATCATCCGCCGCGGCCGCCATGCGGGCGACGTCCCACTGCGCCGCCGCGAACATCTCGGCCAGAATTTCCAACGAGGCGCCGAGCGTGTCGGCCGAATCGAAGACCGGCTCTTTGTCTTCCTGCATGTCGCGATTGTAAGCCAGCGGCAGGCCCTTGAGCGTGGTCAGCAGGGACAGCAAATTCCCGTAGAGCCGCCCGGTTTTGCCGCGCGCCAACTCCGCGATATCCGGATTCTTTTTCTGCGGCATCAAACTCGAGCCCGTGGTGTGCGCGTCGCTCAATTTGATGAAACCGAACTCCGCCGAAGCCCACAGCACGACATCCTCGCACAGCCGCGACAAATGCATCCCGCAAATGGCGCAGGCCGAGAGAAACTCGCAGGCGAAATCACGGTCCGCCACGGCATCCATGCTGTTCTGCGAGACGCCCGCGAAGCCGAGCTCCTTGGCGACCAAGGCGCGATCCAGCACGATGGTCGAACCGGCCAAGGCCCCCGACCCCAGCGGCAACACGTTGGCCCGCCGGCCGGCATCGTCCAGACGCCCGGCATCACGCTCGAGCATTTCGACATAGGCCAGCAAATGATGCGCCGCCGGCACCGGCTGCGCCCGCTGCAGATGCGTGTAGCCGGGCATGATCACCCCTTCCGAACGCACCGCAAAATCCACCAGCGATGACTGCAACCCGCGCACCGCGCCGATCAAAGCCCCCACCTCGTCGCGCAGCCACAGCCGCAGATCGAGCGCCACTTGGTCGTTGCGCGAACGCGCCGTGTGCAATTTCGCGCCGGCCGCGCCGATCTTCGACGTCAGCACGGACTCGATGTTCATGTGCACATCTTCCAATTCCTCGCGCCAGATGAACTTGCCGGCGCGGATTTCCTCGGCGATTTCACCGAGCCCGCTTTTGATCGACTGCCACTCGTCCGCGGCCAGCAGCCCGGCCTTATGCAGCGCCGACGCATGAGCCAACGAGCCGGCGATATCGGGCAAAGCCAGTCTCTGGTCGAAAGACACGGACTCGCTGTAAGCCCGCAAACGCGCCGAGGGATCCTGCGAAAACCGTCCGTGCCACATAATTCAAACCGCGGGCACCACAATTTCCCGCCCGCTTCTGCGGCACACTCCATTGATCCGCAACTCGTCGCAGCGCGCCTCAATGCGCACCTGCTTGTTGGCCGGAGTGAAACCCATGCGTTTGGCCATGCAATTTTCCAGCAGCTCCATGTTCAAATCCTCGAATTCGAGGATGTGCTGGCAATCGATGCAAATCAGGTGGTTGTGGTGCGGATGATCGACGAAATTCGGGTCGTAAACCTTGCGCCCCTGCCCGAGATCCAGCTCCCGCAGCAAGCCGCTCTCCACCAAGATCGGCAACGTGCGGTAAACCGTCGCCCGGCTCACCGAGGCCTCGATGCCCCGCGACATTTCCAGCAATTCGTCGGCCGTATAATGACGATCCGTGCTGAACGCCGCCTCGATGATGGCGTCCCTCTGCGAGGTCTTGCGCAGCCCCTTGCTGGCAAGGAACTCGCGGATCTGGTTGCGCACGACTTCTTCCATGTGGTGAGAGAACGGTGTCCGAGCGCGCATACTCCGCCCCGCTCCGCGGCAGGTCAAGGCTGCGGGAAAAAATCTCCCGCCCCGCCCTCCTCCCGTGCATAGTCGCGCGATGCCCGACACCTCCGCCGCCGATAGTTTCAAAAAAGACGCCGCCCACTACGCCGTCCGCTTTGTCGAGCCCGGCATGACGGTCGGCCTCGGCACCGGTTCCACCGCCATCCATGCGGTGCGCGAAATCGCCCGCCGCCATTCCGCCGGCGAACTTCCCGGCATCCGCTGCTTCGCCACCTCGTCCGAGATCGCCCGCGTCGCCACCGACGCCGGTCTCCCGCTCATCGAACAGGAAGGTCCCGCCTCGATCGATGTCACGATTGACGGCGCGGATGAAGTGGATCCCCAGCTCGACGTCATCAAAGGCGGCGGCGGCGCCCTCTTCCACGAGAAGGTCGTCGCCCAGTCCACCAAGCGACAGATCATCGTTGTCGATGAATCCAAAATGTCGCCCCGCCTCGGCACCCGCTTCGCCGTGCCGGTGGAAGTGATCCCCTTCGGCTGTGAAGCCCAACGTCTTTTCCTCGCCGAACTCGGCGGCCAGCCTGTCTTGCGCACCCGTCCGGACGGCGCTCCGTTCGTCACCGACGAAGGCAACTTTATCTTCGATTGCCGCTTCGGTCCGATCGATGATCCCGAAGAACTGTCCGCCGAACTCCGCTCGCGCAGTGGCATCGTGGAACACGGACTCTTCCTCGGCCTCACCCGCGACCTCATCGTCGCCGGCCCCTCCGGTCTCCGCCATTGGCAGCGCGACCCGCTCTCCGGCGAAGTCCGCGAGATCCCTGTTTGATCCGCCCGATTTTTCGGGTTCGACAGCGCAGCATCCGCTCGGTGCAGCCGGCGCTATTGACTCCACAACATGTTGTGTTACGAAATCCTTGGCGTTAGCAATTGACACTATGAAATGCCCCCGCTGTGGAGACATGCGCGATCGAGTGATTGATTCGCGTGTGATTCAGGAAGGCGACCGCATCCGGCGCCGGCGTCAATGTCTCGCCTGCGGCACCCGTTTCACCACCTACGAAGCCATCGAGCAGATCGAGCTCCGCGTTCTAAAGCGCACCGGCCGGACCGAGCCTTTCCACCGCTACAAACTTCTCAGCAGCCTCTCCAAAGCCTGCGAGAAACGCCCCATCAAGCTCGACACCCTCGAGCGGTTGGTGGACGAAATCGTCGTCGAACTCGGCGCCGAGACCGGGCGCGAAGTGCCGAGCCGCGTCATTGGTCTCCGCGCCATGGAAAAACTCCAAGCCGTCGACCCCGTCGCCTACGTGCGCTATGCCTCGATCTACCGGCAGTTCTCGGAAGCCGGGGATTTTGTCGACGAGGTCGAGCAAATGAAAAAACGCAGCCCGCGCCGCGCCGACCAGCCCGAGCTTTTCCAGGTTCCCGCCAAACCTCCCGCACAACCCGCCGCCGTCGAATGATCGCCCTCGCCGACAACCTGCCGCTCGTCCAACTGCCCGACAAACGCGCCGTGAAATACGATCGCATCTGGCTGGAGCGCGCCGTTGTCAAAGCCGCCACCCAAGCCGGATACAGCAACTGGTGGCTCTCCCCGCATGTCGCCGAGAGCGTCACCACTTACCTCGAACGCGAATTCGAAGAAAACGTCATCGCCAGCCAATGCCTTCGCACCCTTGTCTCCAGCGTGCTGCAAGTCATCGGCTATCCCGATGTCGCCCGCGGCTTCAAGCTCCCCGAGCCTCCCGTGCGCATTTCCCTCGCCGCCCTCGCCGAAACCGCCGGCTCGGGCTATGAACTCGCCTTCTTCCGCGAGCTCGACCGCGCCCTCCAGACCACCCTTAGCAGCCGCGCCAGCCGCATCGAATTCAGCGACCTTGCCGCTTGCGTGAAACGCCTCCGCCGCACTCGCGCCTGGCGCAAAGACTGCGCCCAGCTCCGCAACGAGATCGTGGCCCACGTGCGCGAACAGGCCGCCCGCCTCCGCCGTCGCCGGTCCTTGGAAGTCGAGCTCTCATGACCCTCTTCGAACGCATCGCCGCCGGCGAAATCCCGGCCGAGATCGTCCGCCTCGACGACGATGTCCTGGCCATCCGCGACATCAACCCCCAGGCCCCCGTCCACATTCTTGTCATCCCCCGCCGCGTCATCCCGCGCATCGGCGCCGCCCGCGACGACGACGCGCAGCTTCTCGGACGCCTGCTCCTCGCCGCCCGCGACATCGCCCGGGAAGAAGGCCTCGCCGAATCCGGCTACCGCCTCGTCATCAACCACGGCCCCCACGCCGGTGAAAGCGTCCCCCATCTGCACATCCACCTCCTCGGCGGACGCCCCCTCGACTGGCCCCCGGGCTAAGACCGCAACGCCTCCGCCACCTCGCGGGCGAAATACGTCAAAATAAAATCCGCCCCCGCCCGCTTGATCGCCAGCAGCGACTCATCCCGGCACTTCGCGTAGTCCAGCCAGCCCGCCTGCGCCGCCGCATGGATTTGCGCGTATTCGCCGGACACCTGATACGCCGCCAAAGGCAATTTCGTCTGCTCCCGCACCGCGCGAATCACATCCAGATACGGCCCCGCCGGCTTCACCATCACCACGTCCGCCCCCTCC
>JBIJDZ010000103.1:0-4076 GCA_044343805.1 Chthoniobacterales bacterium
CTGGAAAGCGGCAAAAGCCTCTTCGATGCCGCGCTCGCCGGCGCCCGCGTGCGCTTGCGTCCGATTCTCATGACCGCCTTCGCCTTCATCCTCGGCTGCGTGCCGCTCTGGACCGCCACCGGCTCGGGCGCCATCTCGCGCCAGACCATGGGCACCGCCGTCATCGGAGGCATGCTCGCCGCGACCCTCTTCGCCATTTTCATCATTCCGATGCTTTTCTACGTGGTGGAAAAACTCTCCGGTTCCAAACCGGGTGATGCCCCCGCGCAAAAATGAGGAACGCGATGGCACTTGCCGGTTGGATCGCGCTGACCTTCGGCGCTGCGTTGACGGGATTTTTCATCCAGCCGGCAGGTTATTATGCGGAATTGACCAAGCCGGCATGGAGTCCGCCGGGTTGGGTCTTTGGTCCGGTCTGGACGATGCTTTACCTCGCCATGGCGGTGGCGGCTTGGCTTGTTTGGCGTTGCGGTGGATGGCGGGAGCAACGCGGGGCACTGACCATTTACCTCGTGCAACTTGCGCTGAACGCTTTATGGACGCCGCTCTTCTTCGGCCTGCGCAGTCCCGGGCTCGCCATGGTCTGCATCGGTTTGCTCCTCGCCGCCATTGCTTTCACTTGCCGGTTGTTCTTCCGTGTCCGCCGTCCGGCCGGTTGGCTCCTTGTCCCCTACTTGCTCTGGGTCGGCTTCGCCACGGTCCTCAATTTTTCCATCTGGCGCTTGCAGGGCTGAGGTCTCGGGCTCGCCCACTTCCATGATAAGGCGCGAACTGCGTTCGCCGATCCATGCGCCGAAGCGAACCCAGCCCGATTCCTGCGCGGCGGCGGCAATGCGCGCGAGGCGTTCGTTTTCTTCGCGCAATTCCTTCAGTTGATCGCGGGCGCGCCGCAAATTGGCGGCGTAGGAAGCGAGGTCGAGCGGATCGGCCCCGGCTTTTAGCTCGTGCAAGTGAGCCGGTGTGACTTGTGCATCAAGCGAACTCTGGATCTCCGCGATCGCAGGCGAGATATCTTCGGGTGGCAGTGACGAGGCCAGACGCAGGACGAGTTGCGCGAAAAGATCCTCGCGCAGCCCGGACAAATTATTCCAAGCCGCGCGGTGGAACGTGGCCAAGTTGCGCCGTGTCTCGGGTGAGAAAACAAGTTTATCTTTGAGTTGGTGCAGAACGTGGAGCTGAAGTTGGAGCAGTTCCGATATGTTTTTGGACGTGGGTTCACGCTCCTCCGGGCCCGGATGATGGCGAAGGAGGGGTTCATCAATCACGGCCAGCAATCCTTGCACCCCGGCGAGAATGGCCAAGCTGTAGGAAAACGACGTGGCTGCTACGGAGAGCGGATTGGCCGCGATAAAATTACGCCGCACAAAAATATTCGAAGCCGGTCCGGCAAAATTGCCCGCGCCGAGCCACTCGGGAATACCGACGCTTTGTCCGGGGGCCCAAAGACGTTCGAGGAATTGTGTGCGCGGATCTTCATTAGTCAGCGGATTGCCGCGACCATCCACCGCATTGATCGCTGTCACCACGATGCAGGGAGGTCGCTTGGTTTTCTCATCGCCTATCGCCTTGAGACATTTGGCGAGCCGCGTCGGTGCGAAGTAATCGCCGGCTTGGAGAAATGCGAGGTAATCGAAATCATTCAAATACTCGACGGCTTGGTTGACCGCCGCGGAAACCGTGCCTGGTTCCACTTGCACGACTTCGACATCAAGCTCGGGGATAACCTCGTGCAAGGATTCCGCATCGGGGCTGCTGCCATCATCGAGCAGTACCACCAAGTCAGGCTGCCGTGTTTGATCCCGCAATGAAACCAGCGATTGCCGGACCTTTGGCAGGCGCGGAAAAAGCGGCACAATCACGGCAATGCTGTTTTTGTTCTCGGTGCTCATTGGGGACAGCAGAATTTGTGGACTCCGCCGGAAGCTTTCATTCGTAATGGAATAGCTGATAAACTCCAATTGCTTTAATCATGAGTAACCGAACCTTCCCGCCATTCAGCTTGAGCCGGCTGCTCAAGACCACCTTCGATCCCCAGCCTGGCCAGCGCGTCTGTGTCCTCATCGATCTCGCGAATCCCCGCGACATCGAGGGTTTCAAATTCCTCCAAGACGAAAGTCTCGCCATCCAGCGCAAGGCGCACGATGTCTTCTATCAAGGCCTCAAAAACGGAGTGATCGCCGAACTTGGCCTCAAAGGCGGTGAAATCTTCGCCTATGAAATGACCGGCGGCAGCAACCTCGATCTGCCCGATGAAGCCTTCACCCCGGACGGCCAACAAGTGAGTTTCGAGAAAGATATCTACCCGAACTACGACCTTATCCTTTGCGTTTCGACCTACTCCGCGACGGCCCCTCTCACGGCGTCCGCCAAACAACACGGTTTCCGCGGTGCGACGCTGCACGGCGTGAATGACATTATTCTCAGCTCAGGGCTGGCGGTGAATTACGACGACGTCAGCGTCGAAGCAGAAAAACTCCGTCTTGGCATGACACGAGCCGATTGGATCGAACTCGACTTCACCGTCGAGGGTCAAAAGCACACGCTCAAGCTCGACCTCGGCCAACAGGAAGCGCAAAAGAGCCATGGTCTCTGCCGCGGCACCGAGCCCGACGTGGCCAACCTGCCTGCCGGCGAAATCTACTATGTTCCGGTCGGCGCTGAAGGTGAATTTCCCATGAAATACGAGGACGGCACGCTCGGTCTCATGCACGTCACCGGCGGCCGCGTAACCAAGGCGACGCTCATTAAGGGAAATGTTGCCACTATCGAGGCGCACAACCGCAAACTCTCCAGCGATCCCGTCACCGGCGAACTCGGCGAACTCGGCTTCGGCACCCAGGTGCTCCCGGTTTCCGGCCGCGACATTCAGGACGAAAAAATCCGCGGTACTTTCCATCTGGCCACCGGCCGCAGCGACCATCTCGGCGGAAGTCTCACGCCCGACCGTTTCGCCAATCGCCTGAATGCGACACACGATGACATCCTGTTCTCGCCGGAAAAAACGCCTGAAATCACCGCGTCCGAAGTACGTATCTCCCGAGACAACAAGGTGGAAGTGCTGTTGAAAAATTTTCACCCCTCGGCCTACATGGAGAGCCTGCTCAAGTAGCCCGTTCCCGCGCGCGTGCCAGGCAACATCTACGAAAGCGACCGTTTAGTCCGCGAATACCTGCTGTTCCACTACGGCGGGGCGGACGAGGTGCTTGCTTACCCGTTCGGTCCGCATGATGCGCTGGGCTTCGCCCGGCGTTGCGTTGCGGAGTTGCTTGACGCGACCGCGTTGCCCTCCCCGGCCCGTGCACTCGATATCGGCTGCGCGGTCGGGCGATCGTCATTCGAACTGGCGCGCACCTGTCACGAAGTTGTCGGCATCGATTATTCGGTGGCCTTCATCGCCGCTGCCGAAAAAATCCGGACAGCCGGCTCGCTGGATTATGACTACACGATCGAGGGGGATCGCACCGGCCGCGCGACAGCCCGCCGGCCGGCGGCAGTCGAAGTCTCGCGGGTAAAATTCACGGTCGGCGATGCGATGGCTTTGCCTGCAGGCCTGGGATCATTCGACGTGGTTCTTGCCGCCAATCTGCTTTGCCGTTTGCCCGAGCCGCACCAATTTTTTGCCCGCTTGCCGGAGCTGGTGAAACCGGGAGGACAACTTTTGCTCACGACGCCGTTCACTTGGCTGGAGGAGTTTACTCCCCGCGAACATTGGATCGGTGGACGCGAAGGCGCGGCCAGCACGGATGAACTCAAGCGAGTCCTCGCGCCGTCGTTCGACCTGCAGTTCTCCGTGGAGCTGCCGTTCCTCATCCGCGAACACGCGCGCAAATATCAATGGAGCGTCGCGTGGGGAACGCGATGGATTCGTCGATGACCGATTGGAATCTTCGCTACGAACAAGATGATACGCCGTGGGATAAAGGCGCGGCCCATCCGGTGCTGCTCGATGTGTTTACGCATGGCGCATTGAGCGGCCGCGTCCTCGTGCCCGGCTGCGGCACGGGCCACGATGTCCGCGAATTGTCGCGCCGCGGTCTCACGGTGGTCGGACTTGATGTGGCGCCGCTGGCGCTCGA
>JBIJDZ010000056.1:0-12604 GCA_044343805.1 Chthoniobacterales bacterium
GCAGGAGCGCTCACGGCGCAATACGTGCACGGAGTGCAGACCGACGACATCGTGGCCAAGAGCGCGACCAGCGGCACGGTGTATTATCACCGGGACGGGCTGGGCAGCACGGTGGCGTTGAGCGATGCGACGGGGCAGATTGTCGAGCGTTACCGCTATGATGTCTTCGGCAGGGTGGAGATACGCAGCGCCACGGGAGAGAGCCTGCCGGTGTCGCTGTTCGGCAACAGGTTTCTTTTTACCGGTAGGGAACACCTCTCAGAAGTCGGCCTCTACGATTACCGCAACCGGGTTTATTCCGCGGAGCTCGGCCGGTTCTTGCAAACTGATCCGATTCGGTTCACGGCCGGGGATGGGAATTTGTATCGGTACGTGGGGAATAATGCGGTGAACCTCTGGGATCCGTGGGGGCTTGCAAGTCGACAATCACGCCCTCTTGATTTCTTGGGCCCAATAAAAATCGGTCCTCTCAGACATGATAGATTTAAATACGATGATGGCACTGATTCTGGATACTATGATGATGGTAAAATCCGAAAGGATAACCCTAAGAATGATGAAAAATATAAAGATGATAAAACTGGTTTAGATGATAATCTCCTTAGAAAAGCAGAACAGAAAGTGAAAGATAATGGTTGGGAAAAAACACCCTATGATGCAATTCCTTTCAATGGACAAAAAGATCATCAATGCCAGAATTATTGTGATGAAGTTTTGAAAGAATATGAAAAGTTAAAAAATGAGCAAGATGCGAATAAATGCGAATGATAAAACTATTAAAAATTACATTATTTTCTGCATGCATATTATTTTTGATAATAACTTTTTCAGTTGTATTAATTAAATGCGGGAATGAATTTATTTTACAGCATCGATTCCCTAAATTTATTTCAGGATTAACCAGTTATCTATTTCGGCCAATCGATCTTTATGAGCATAAGGGACGAGTTGAGTTATTGTCAGGAAAAGCAATAACATCATTTAAAGCGAAATATTTAGGCCCTTATGTGATTGAATTTGTGCCCAAAAAAAATCTTAAAAATATTTTTATTAATCCACCTAAATGTCGCTCAAGATTTAGTATTACTATGTTTCTCAATGATAAGGTGATTTTTGAAAGAAAAATTGAAGGAAATCAACTTTCAGTTTGGAGCAGCGCTTCTGAAACTGGATTTACAATTTGTAGATTTGATATCCCTGAGGATATACCCGCTAGAAAAGAAATACTTTTAGAAGTCCAAGTGGATGCAGGTGATGACGATTTGGCACAGGCGGGTTGGATATTTGTTTCAAGAACAACATCATATTAGTCTGCAACCATAGGGGTCCAGTCATGGTTTATTGACATTTTTCGGAAGACGCGTTGAGATACGGCTCCATGCTGGGGGCGGGTTCGCATCGAGTTTGCGGGGGTGATGTATCACTTGAGGGCGCGTGGGGACTTTTTGTATTGCCGCCACCTTCACCTACGATTTACGGGGTCTTCTGGCCACCAGAACGCTTGAAAACGGGGCGAGCTCGACCTACATCTACGACGCAGCCGCGCGGCGGCAACTTCGCGCTGCGCTGCGGTAATCTCAGCCCCCTTGTGATGTCCGTCTCGTTCGATGCGCTGACGCTCATTGCGGGCAAACTGCTTTGCAGCGGACTCTGTTATAAAAAATCAGCGCTCTCTTTTTCCGCTGGGGGAGAATCGTGCAGGGATGCTGACATACCACGGCGGGCCAGCGTGATTGTTTTGGAGGGGCTTAAAAGACGCGGATTTCATGCCCCCTTCATTGACTTTAAGACAAGCCAAAAAGGGCGTCTTTGGGGGGTCTTTGGGGTACCTTCTCTCTGTAGAAATTGAGAAATACAGAGACAAATCTTATGACTACGGATCAGAAGGTTTGAGGTTCGAGTCCTCATGGCTGCGCTGTTCACTAGCAATCTTATTGTGAGCAGCTAACTCGGGCGTCACTTTTTGCGCTTTGGCCTCTGGCAGTCTCTGGCATTATCGTGAACTAATGTCATCGGTTGAGCTTGAGAAGGGACCTTGGGTAATTATGCGTATCGATTCATGACACCGCAGATTGCGTTGGTTCTGGCCGTTCTCGGTTTGGCCTTGTTTCTTTTCGTAACAGAAAAGGTGCGTGCCGATTTGGTTGCACTCATTGTGCTGTGCCTGCTGGGAATCACTGGTCTTGTCACGCCAACGCAAGCCCTGGAAGGTTTTAGCAATCCCGCAGTGGTGACGATCTGGGCGATGTTCATCCTCAGTGCGGGTCTGGCCGCCACTGGGGTAGCCGATTTTATCGGTGAGCGCATGCTCTCTGTGTCAGGAAACCGTGAGTCCCATGTTATTCTGGTCATAATGCTCGTCACCGGCGCTTTGTCGGCGTTCATGAACAATATCGGAGTGGCAGCCATGATGCTGCCGGTGTCGATGGATATAGCGCGACGCACAGGTCTGTCGCCGTCACGACTACTCATGCCGATGGCTTTTGCGACTTTGCTCGGTGGGTTGACAACGCTGGTCGGAACCTCGTTGAACCTGGTGGCAGCGGGGACCTTGAAGCAAGCGGGGCTGCAGAGCTTCGAATTGTTCACATTCACGCCGATCGGGGTACCGGCGTTGATCGTCGGGGCATTGTTCGTAGCTTTTGTCGGCCGTCATTTTCTCCCGCATCAAATGCCGGTTGATTGGTTGCCGGCCGATGAGGGGGACGGCTGGCAATATTCGCACGCCTTGGAGGAGCGAACGTTTTTCCTACGGGTTGAAACCGGTTCGCCATTCGACGGGGTGCCGCTGAGCAGGACTGCACTGGGTCCATTGCTCGGCATCACCGTGCGTGCCGTGGAACGCGGCGGGGTGGCGCTGACCAGCCTTAACGGGGATTTTGTCCTTAAGGGTGGTGATGTGCTGGAAGTGCAGGGACGTCGGGAGGAGTTTGGCGAGTTCCTCCGTTGGCGTTTTCTCGAGGTCGCGTCGGGAGCCGAGATTGCTGGCTTGCTGGCGCCGAGACACCTCGTATTGGCCACGGTCACAGTGGCTAAGGGCGGGGAGATTGATGGCTTGACAGTACACGAGGCCGACTTCCGCCATCGTTTCAAAGCGCACATCCTCGCAGCATCCAAAGGAGGGCGGGTGGTTCGCGCCGGCATGCGCGAACACCGCTTGCAGAGCGGCGACCGTTTGCATGTCGAGTTGCGTCGTGAGGACTACGATGCGCTGGTTGCCCATCCGGCATTCTCTGCCGTTGAAATGCTCGGGGAAGAGGACTTCGCGCAGGCTTACCCTGCAGACGACGCTTTGCTTGAGATGGATATTCCTTCCGAGTCAACCCTCGCCGGCCGGACAGTGGCCCAGACAGGTCTGCATGACGCTCTGGGACTGCGGGTCCTCGCCATCGGGCGAAAGCCTGAAGCGGTTTTCTTCCCGGGCGCCGACGATGTCCTCCGGCCCGGAGACAAATTGCTGGCCCACGGATCGCCGGAAAGCGTCGAGCGCATGCGCGGCTTACAATCACTGGTTCCGGTCGATGCCGCGAATAAAGGCATGACCTTTCGCGCACGCGAAGAGGAGTTGGTCGAGGTGACGCTGGCGCCGGACAGTTCGCTGGCAGGCAAGACTCTGCGCGATCTCAATTTCCGTCGCCGTTACGGGTTGCAGGTGATGTCCATCTGGCGAGCCGGCCGCGCCTACCGGTCGCACCTGCGCAATTTCACCGTCGAATTCGGCGATGCCCTACTTCTTTCGGGACGCCGCGCCGAAGTGCAGAAACTGACAGAGGACGAGGATTTCATTTTCCTTACGTCCCGGCCGACAATCCCTCAGGAGGAAGCGAAAAAAACGCACAGGGCTCCGCGGGCCGCACTGATCATGCTCTCGGTGGCCGGGCTGGTCGCTGCTGGGATTTTGCCGGTGGCCATCGCCGCCCTTGCCGGTGCGACACTCATGGTTTTGACGCGATGTCTGACCATCGAAGCCGCGCACCGGGCCATCGAATGGAAATCGGTATTTCTCATTGCCTGCATGCTGCCGTTGGGTGCTGCCATGCAGGGGACCGGAGCAGCACAGTGGCTTGCGAGTGGTATGATCGGAGCAGCGGCGCCGTTCGGAGTTTGGACCCTTTTAACCGGGCTTTATGTCCTCACGGCGGCTGCCACGGCTTTTATACCCGCAGCAGCGGTTGTTCTCATCATGAGCAATGTGGCTATTGACGTGGCACAAAGTGCCGGGCTTCCGCCGCAAATGGTGGTCATGACCGTGGCCATTGCCGCCGCGGCAAGTTTCACGAGTCCCGTATCGCACCCTTCGAATATTTTGGTCATGGGGCCGGGTGGCTACCGCTTCGGAGACTACTGGAAGCTGGGGCTCTGGCTCGCCCTTGTTGTCATGATCACTGTTTTGCCCATCATCGGCTGGCTGTGGATGCAAGAGGGATAATTTTTTGCAAAGCCCCGAAGTCGCATCCGCGAGCGCGAAGTGGGGGGGGGTGAAATATTCGGCGCCGTATGTGCGCCGGTAAAATGCCATTCATCCCATATACCTAAAATCGCCTGCTTCGGCGACTGGCAATGCAAAACTTTCCCTTCGCACGACGAGGGTTCGGCGCCAAGCTGTGTCAGCAATTGTAGCGGCCGCCGCCTTTGATTGGACTCGCTAATTGCCGTCCTTGCAGCCCGCAGCAACTGCTCAATACCGACTTGATTGCCAGGTAAAAATGGTCAGCGCTTAAGTCTCTCGATCCTTGGATTAATTTTTTCGTCGTCGGGATGACGGCCATGTTCACTTCACCCTGAGAATCTGGTTCCTGCTATGGGGTCTTTTGCCCAGAGCGCTTGGCGCGGATTGCGGTGATACTTAATTGCGATGAATGCTCCTGTTCTTCCGTTGAAATTACGGACCGCTTTAGTTTGTACGGCTGACGGCTTACCCGGGCGTTATAAGGTACGCTTGCCCCACGGACACACGATTTACGAGGTGCGGATCGACGATGCCGGCACGGTGACCCAGATTGACGGCCAGATGGTGCATAGTAACGCTGATCTTGGCTTTCGCATGGAGGATGCCATTGGCGTGGAGAATTACTGACGTGCCATGCGTTGCGATAACTCCGCCCTACCATGCAGCACCACGGCATCAGGCTGGTGGGTGCTGTCCGGGGTGGGCAGCCATAGGGGGCAGTCATGGTTTATTGACATTTTTCGGATGACGCATTGAGATACGGGCTCACGCCGAGGCAGGTTGGCATCGAGTTTCCGGGGGCATTGTATCACGTGATGGCGCGAGGAGATCATTCGTCTTGCTGCCGGCTGACCCCGGCGGGCGCGGGAGCGGCTACCAAGGAGCGCGGAGTGGCAGGAAATGCGGCTACGGATCTTGGAAATATCAATAAACCATGACTGACCCCTTTTGCCTTCCGTTTATATAATGCGTCCTAATCCGTTAGGATGGCTGCGCCGTGGGTGGCGATTACCTGTTGGTACCAGCGCGCCGAGTCTTTGGGGATGCGGCGACCGGTCGGATAGTCCACATAGACCAGACCGAAGCGGCGCTTGTAGCCGAAGGCCCATTCGAAGTTGTCCATGATCGACCACTGGAAGTAGCCGAGGGCTTCGACGCCGTCGCCGATGGCGCGGTGGAACTCGCGTAGATAGCGTTTGAGGAAGTCGATCCGCTGCGGGTCGTGGACTTGGTCGTCGGTGCTGATCCAGTCGGTGTTGGCCATGCCGTTTTCCGTGATCACGATGGGCTTGGCGTAGCGCTCCCACGTGAAGCGCGGCCCCCAGTAGAGCGCTTGCGGCGTCACTGGCCACTCCATGGCGGTTTCGGCATAGCCAACAGGGCCGGGGACCGTCTCCGGGCGACCGTCCTCGCCGGCACGGACCACGGAGCAATTGTAGATGTTCAGACCGCAGAAATCCACCGGCTGGGCGATGGTCTCCATCTCGCCGGCTTTGATGCGCGGCATGGCGGAGCCGATGGTTTGGACGGCTTCCTCGGGATAGCGGCCGAGAAAGACCGGATCCGTCCACAGCGCCAGGTTCCAGGTATCCCGAGAGAAATCGTGGAACATGCGCCGCCGTGCGGCTTCGATGTCCGCGGCGGTGTCGGAGGCCGGGGCGAAAATACCGCCGCAGGGGGCGAAGCCGATAATGGAAGTGCTGCGTGCCCGCGCACGAATCACTTGCACCGAACGTCCGTGGGCCAGAAGAGCGTGGTGGCCGGCACGCAGCACCTCGGCCACGCCGAGACGATCGCCGGGGGCGTGCTGGCCGCTCTGCAGTCCGAGGCCGATGAAACAGGCCGGTTCATTGAGCGTCATCCAGTGCTGCACACGATCCGAGAGCTTATCGACGACCACTTGGGTGTAGTCGGCGAACCACTGCGGGCTGTCTGGGTTGAGCCAGCCGCCGCGCAGGTAGAGGTCGTAGGGGAAGTCCCAGTGGAAAAGCGTGACCCAAGGCTGGATGCCGGCGGCAAGCAGGGCGTCGACGAGCTTGTCATAGAAGGCCAAGCCCTTGGGGTTGACCGTGCCGGTTCCCTCGGGGAGGATCCGCGGCCAAGCGACCGAAAGACGATAGGCCTGCAGCCCCATTGCTTTCATGATCCCGACATCCTCCTGCCAGCGGTGGTAATGGTCGCAGCCGACCTCGCCCGTGTGTCCGTCTAATATCTTGCCGGGTGTTCGGCACATCATGTCCCAGACCGAAAGGCCACGGCCATCCTCGTGGGCTGCACCCTCCACTTGGTAACTGGCCGCAGCCGTACCCCAGACGAAATTCTTGGGAAATGTCATGGTTGGAACTCTTTCATTAAAATGAAGCGCATATTGCTCATACTTACACGCTACTATGCCAGACTGTCCATATCCTCCATAACAAGCGTTCAATGCAGCAGGTAGTCACGTGGCAACCGCGCATATTCTTCCGCAAGTTTGCCCCCCGGCAATTTCTCCTTGGCCTGCTCCGGCACTTCGAGTTTGAACCCATACGCCGCAATTTTTGTGGATGCCGGTAGACCAGCAGCTTGCGCTCCGGCAACCTGGCCTTCTCGGTCAACGGGAAAAACGGCCGGTCGGTGTAATGGATCAGGTTCTCATCGGCAAACATCTCGAGCCGCGCCCGAGTCAGCCCGGGCTTCTCGGCGAACAGGCACAACGCCACATCCTCTTTCACCTGAAAATCGCAGATCGCCGCGCCGGCCGCACGCGGCAGCATGTCCATCGGATAGGAGCCGCCCCAGCCGTCGGTGAAAAATTTCTCGGTGGTGCTGAATGCGCTCTGGCGTTTGACGCCCTGCTCCAGATCCATCGTCGAGAGATCCTGCTGGATCAATGTCACGCCAGCCGCCGCACCACCGATCTCACAGTGTCCTCGATGACCCCAATGCAGCGGCACGCCGGGCGATGCGACTTCCAACTGCATCGCCAATCCTTGCCATTCGTTCTCCCAAATCTGCTCGGTGATCGGCCGGAAACTCCACCGGAATGTTGCCGTCGGCGCAGCCAGCCGGCGCGTCTTGATGCGCGCATCGTCCATCGAGTCGGCGTCCTGTATGTGCGGCAACCATCGGCCTGGCGACGTGAAAACAATCGTTGCGCCACCACCGCGAGACTTCACGACCTTCACCAACCGGTAATCCTCAAAGCGCACGCCTTGATCCGACTCGTTGTAAAACGTCGACGGCAATTGCGGATTGCGCAGGAGCGTCTGGCCGTAGCGCACCACGCCGATGCCGAGGATCAGCCTTGGGCGAGCGAAGTCTATTCGTCATGTGACGAATTCTTTTCGATAGACTCAAAGTCAAAATGATCTCCTTAGGATCACTTCAGCGCCACGGTCCGGATCTGAAAGGGGGTCAAATCAACCGCTACGCTGCCGCCTTGCAGGCGCAGTTGGTCGATAGTGCGTTCACGCAGATCGACCACCTCCGCGCAGCGCACCGGCAGGGCTGTGGTCAAACGGGTCGGCGCCGTCGCGCCGTGGGCCTCGTACAAACGGACAACAATGCCATCGCCGCGCTCGGACGGCTTCACCGCCTCGATCACCGCATGGGGGGAGTCGATGCTGAGCAGCGACTGCGCCGACGGACGCGTTCCAGCATGGCTGGTGACCGGACGGACGATCAGTGGCGTGTTCAATTCGTAACCGGCCCGCACCACACCTGTTGTATGATCGCCGGAATGCGGGAGGACAGCCCAAGTAATGGCGTGGGTGCGACCGATATCGGCTCGCGGATCGGGTGTCTTCGGCGCGCGCAACAGGGAAAGCCCGACGCGCGAGCCTAAAAGGTCGTGACCATAGCGACCATTGTTGAGCAGAGCGACACCATAGCCTGTCTCCGAAAGATCGACCCAACGGTGGGCGCAGACCTCGAAACGGGCCTGGTCCCACGTGGTGTTGCGGTGGGTTGGACGACGGACGTGTCCGAATTGAATCTCGCAGCGGGCCTCGTCGGTATGCACGGCCATTGGCACGTCGGCCTTGAGCAGCACATTGCGCTCCTCACCCCATGCAATGCGCGCGTCGAAAGTGACCTGGGGCGAGCCGGCCTCCAGAATGATGTCCAGCTCGATGTTAGACCGGGAAAGACGACGTCTCTGGCGCAGCACCGTGCGGATGGCGTTTGACTCGATGATCTCCGACGAGAGCAGTTCCCCGTCGCGCTCCAGCACCTTGTCGCGGGCAAAATGTTCGACGTCCCAAGCATCCCAGGAGTTGGGGATGTCCTCCAGTAGCGTGAGAGCGATCCGTTCGCCAGACTTGAGCACCTCGCGCCCGTGGCGCAAGTCACGGATCGAGACAACGCGCCCTTGGCGATCCAGTCGCACCCGCACCAAGCCGTTGTCGAGTGAGTCGGGTTCCGCCTTTTCGTTGGACCAAGCTTGGGGAAGGATGTGATAGACCGCGTGGCCCATGGCGGGAACCGTGGCGCGCATGCGGTAGAGGCCATCATGTCCGCGCATCACAGGGATTCGGGTGCCATCGGGTGCCACCGCAGTTGCGCTGGATCGACCGCGCAGACGAGGAAGCTCGAGTTCAGCGATGGAGGTTCGTTCCCACGACAAAGTGTTGACCAGCAGCACAGCCTGACCCTCGCCACGGGTGTCGATGTCGGCGGCATAAACCTCCAGAGCCTGATCGCTAACCTGCTTTGCTGTGGCAATGGCGCGCTGCAGCTCCGCCTCGGCCTGGGTGTGGACCAAAGTGATCGAAGAGCCGGGTAGGATGTCGTGGAACTGGTTATTCAATAACAGACGCCAAGCCTCGTGCAGTTCATCGGTTTTCCGTCCGGCGCGTGTACCCCAAGCCAGACAGGCGAGAATCTCGGCATCGCGCAAGGCACCTTCGGCGCGACGGTTCAAGCGCTTGGTCTCAGCTTGAGTGGTTAGGGTGCCGCGGTGCAGTTCGAGATACAGCTCGCCGCTCCAAGAGGGCAGGACATCCCGCCGTGCTTCCAAGGCGGCGAAGAAACCATCGGGCGTTCCCGGCGCGACTTTCGGCAGGCCCTCGCAGTTGTGGCTGCGGCGCACCCTTTCCAGCATGTCGCGGGTGACGCCGCCGCCGCCATCGCCGAAGCCGAAGAGCAGCAGTTGCTCGGCGACGCGATCCTTCTCGCGATGTCTCCCCTGAGCCTCGATTAACTGCTTGGGCTGGACCTCGGAGCAATAGGTGTTGCTCGGCGAAAAATGTGTCAGCACCTTGCTGCCGTCAATACCCTGCCAATGGAAGCTGTGGTAGGGAAATTCGTTGATACTGTTCCAAGAAATCTTCTGGGTCAGGAAGCGCTCGATACCGGCCAGCTTGAGGATCTGGGGCATGGAGGCGCTGTAGCCGAATACGTCGGGTAGCCAGCACTCGCGCGGGGTGACCCCAAAGTGCTCCTCGATAAAGCCCATGCCATGGATGAGCTGACGAACCAGACTCTCACCTCCAGTGATCTGGCAATCCGGTTCGACCCACATGCCGCCGACCGGAATCCAGCGCCCCTCGCGCACCCGCCGGGCGATGCGCCGCCAGAGCGTCGGATAGCGTTCGCGCACAAATTCGTAGAGCAGAGGCTGGCTCTGGCAGAAGACAAATTCGGGGTACTCTTCCATCAGTGCCAACATGGTCGAGAAAGTCCGCGCGCACTTGCGCCGGGTCTCGGCCATGGGCCACAACCAAGCGCAGTCGATGTGCGAATGGCCGACGGCGGTAAAGTGTTGGGCTGAGGCGTTTGCAGGGCTGGCGAGCAGGGGGGCGAGGATGCCCAGCGCCCGGCCGATGGACTGGGGCGAGGAGATCGACTCATCCGAGCGCAGATCAAGCTCGGCCAGCGCCAGATCGATCCCGCGAAGGACAAGCCCGCGCCGGGTGTCGTCCTCGGGTAGTGCCGCTGCAAGGTCGCGCAGGAAGGAGATATCCTGGCAAAGCTGCCACAATTGCGGATCGAAAGTGGTGATCTCGGGGCTGGCCAGCGTACCGCCGGGGAATGTGGTTGTGGTGCCCTCAGGACTTCCCCAGAAACTGTTTCCGACCTCATACGGTGAGACAGCCTCGATGAGCAATTCGATACGCTCACCACCCTTAGCGCGTCGGGTCAGGACGTATTCGCGGTGGTTGCGGTCGAGTTCATGCACCGGCTCGCCATCGCGCCAGATGATCGCTTCGCCGGGGTTCCAGCAAAGGTCGACGCGACTCCCGGCGAACTCGCGCGGGATAGCGATGCGCAGGCGGAACCAAGCGCTGCCCCACGGCTGCTTGCCCCAAGCTGTGCCGGCGGGGGCCGGCCTGAATGGCAGCTTCACAGCCTGCGCGGGAGTCAGATGCTCGACGCACTCGGCCATCGCGACGTCCACCACCGTCCGTCGCAGCGGACGCAGCCGCCGGTGAAGCCGGTCCAAACGATGGGCAATCTTCGGAAAAATCTGCGATGCGAGTCGCTGTTGGGCTTGATCTGTCATAAGGATTGGTTCTTTCGCTGGTAAGCATTCGCTTTTTTCCAGTGATTGAGGGGCAGTTGAACGACGATGTCTACTGGCGGCGGAAGGTTAAAACCAGTCGAAACAGCAAATTCCGGGGTTCACCGCAGCCGCTGCCGTAAATTTATTCAAGCTGCGAGCTGTATTAATCCAAATTGCGGCAACCATCACCTTATGCCCGTACCGACTTCACGGGGCTGGCGGATTGCAGAATTGCTATCGATGGTTACTCAACCCCTCTCTTTCAGGTCGTATTCCGCAAGAATGTAGGGGTGACCCGGATGGTAGTGCGTGAGTGTCACCGGGTTAGCGACCCGACCGGAAGGACGAATGTTTTGCCCGTCGATGCCGGTCGCACTGTCGCCAAGGTCGAGTCGGCACGCGGCGGCTTCCTGCAGGAGATCTTGAACAACTTCGGGATGCTCGTCGCTGACAACGTGACTCTCGGCTATGTCGTTCTCCAAGTCGTATAGATCCTGTACGGGTTTGCCGTCCTTGAGAAGATGCAGCTTCCATGTCCCTTTTCTCACGGCGCTCAGGCTGGTGCCTTTGTAATAGAAAAAGGTTTCCCGTGGAGTGTCAGCAGCCCGGCCCGAAAAAAGCATCGGGCTGAGGTCATGTCCATCGATCTGCCGGTCGTTGGGCAACGTCACCCCCGCCAAGGCGGCGAAGGTGGGAAGGAAGTCGAGGGACGACGCCAGCCCGTTACAGACCGTACCTGCCGGTATACGGGCCGGCCAGTGCAGGATGCAGGGGACCCGTTGCCCTCCCTCCCAAGTTGTGGCTTTGGTTCCCCTGAGCGGCGCATTACTGCCGCCTTCGCCACGGCAACGGGAGCCGTTGTCGCTGGTGAAAATGACCAAAGTGTTTTCTTCGAGCCCCAAGGCGCGCAACTCGGTCATAAGCACATCAAGCGCCCAGTCCACACAGGCTACCGCCGCGCCATAACGCCCGTTCTTTGATTCGCGAAGAAAACGATCCGGGACATAGAGCGGGAGATGCACATACATGTGAGCCAAATAAAGGAAGAAGGGTTTGTCCGTATTCTCGCGCAGAAAGCGCACCGATTCTTCCACATAGCGTTCAGTGAGTCCGCCCTGTTCCGGTTGCTCTTGAATAACGGATTCGTCCCGTAGCAAGGGGAGGGGCGGATATGGGTCATCCGGCACTTGGCGGCCCATGTCATTGCTGTAGGGGAGTCCGTAGTAGCTGTCAAAACCGTGACGGGTGGGAAGAAACTCCTTCTGGTCGCCACAGTGCCACTTGCCGATCATTTTTGTGGCATAACCCCCTTGCTTGAGCAGACGGGCGATGGAAATCTCCTCAGGGTTTAATCCCACACCTTGGCCGGGGAAAAGAACCGGCCGCCCCTCGAAGTCCGCAAAGCCAATGCGCGGCGGATAACAACCCGTCATCATCGCGCCACGGGACGGACTGCAAACCGGGGAGGCCATGTAGAAATCGGTAAGCCGCATTCCCCCGGCAGCCAAACGGTCAATGGCCGGGGTCAGATTCAACTCGGACCCATAACACCCCAGATCCCCGTAACCGAGGTCGTCGCAATTGATGAGAATAATATTCGGCTTGGATAGTGTCATCATAGATAAACAAAAGTTACACTTATCTCATCCATTGACCCCGCCACAAGCATG
>JBIJDZ010000057.1:0-12537 GCA_044343805.1 Chthoniobacterales bacterium
ACAATCGCCCATGACCTTGATCATCCCTGGGCTCTGGCAAAATTGCCGGACGGACGTTTCCTTGTCACCGAACGTCGCGGAACCTTGCAATTAATCGATTCGCAAACCGGCACGAAACAGGAAATCGAAGGCGTTCCTCCCGTCTGGGCCCAGGGCCAAGGCGGACTGCTCGATATCCATCTGCACCCACGCTACTCGGAAAATGACTGGATCTACCTTTCCTTCTCGAAGCCGATCGGAGAAAATGCACTCACATCGGTCGTTCGCGCCAAACTGAAAGACAGCTCCCTCGTGGATCTCGAGACCATCTTCGAGCCGCCCGCGGATCAAGCCACCGACGGTAAAGTCCATTTCGGCTGCCGCCTGGCTTTCGACGGCCGCGGGCATTTGTTTTTCTCGATCGGCGACCGTGGCAGCCCGGCCAATCCGAAGAATTTCGCGCAAAGTCTCGCCAGCGTGGCAGGTAAAATCCACCGCCTCCGCGACGACGGACGTGTGCCGGAAGACAACCCCTTCGTCAAAACCCCGGGGGCCATGCCCTCCATCTGGGCTTACGGCCTGCGTAACCCCCAAGGCTTGGTCTATGACGGCGCAACCGGTCGCCTGTGGGAGACCGAGCACGGCCCGCGCGGCGGCGATGAACTCAACATCATCCGCCCCGGCGCAAACTACGGCTGGCCGCTGGCCACCTACGGCATCAACTACAGCGGAACGGTGATCTCCGACAAAACCTCGCTGCCCGGTATGGAGAATCCCGTGATCCAATGGACACCCGTCATCGCCGCTTCCGGTCTGGAACTATACCGCGGCGACAAATTTCCACGCTGGCGCGGCAATCTTTTCGCCGGCGGCTTGGCCGGTAAAAAACTCGTGCGGATGGAACTCAGCGGCGCCGCCGTGGCCAAGCAGGAAGTCCTGCTCGCCGAGACCGGACGCATCCGCGACGTGAGGGCGTTTGACGACGGCTACCTCTATGTCGTTTACGATGAACCGGGCAAAGTCGTTAGACTCGTGCCGGAGGAGTGATCGGCAAAGGGTCAGCCGCGTCCCCGCCGCTTACCCTCATCGACCAGCAGTGAGGTAGTCGCTTCAAGTTTTTCTCGGCTGGATGAAACTTCCCCCCGCCGCCGGCTTTGCCCTAAGCTCTTGCTTTTCATGGACGTCGAAATCCTCTCCCGGATCCAATTCGCGTTCACGGTAATGTTTCATTACCTCTACGTGCCGTTGACCATGGGGCTCGGTGTCGTGCTCGTCATCATGGAGGCCATGTGGCTCAAGACGGGTTCGCCCAAATACCACAACATGGCGCGTTACTGGACGCGCGTTTTCGGCCTGACCTTCGCCATCGGGGTGGCCACCGGGATTGTTCTGGAATTTGAATTCGGCACCAACTGGGCCGCCTACTCCCGCTTCGTGGGCGACATTTTCGGCAGCGCGCTGGCCGCCGAGGGCATCTTCGCCTTCTTCCTCGAGTCAGGCTTCCTGGCCATCCTTCTCTTCGGTTGGAACAAAGTCGGACCAAAAATGCACTTCTTCGCCACGTGCATGGTCTGCCTCGGGGCTCACTTCAGCGCGGTGTGGATCGTCATCGCCAATTCGTGGATGCAGACACCCGCCGGTTTCCGCATCGAATACAAAGGCGAAATCATGCCCTCGGGCTTCGTGCCGAATGCCGACCAGATCCTGAACTCGCGCGCGGTCATCGAAGATTTCTGGGCCATGATCTTCAACCCCTCGGCCATGGAGCGCCTCTCGCACGTCATCGTCGGCTGTTGGCAGGCTGGTGCTTTCCTTGTCATCAGCATCAGTGCTTTCTACCTCCTGCGCGGACGGCATATCGAATTTGCCAAAACCTCGATGAAGGTCGCGTTGATTTTCGCCGCGGTGGCCTCCTTGCTGCAGCTCGCGACCGGGGCCAAGTCGGCCGACGGCGTGACGCGCAATCAGCCGGCCAAGCTCGCCGCGATGGAAGGGGTTTTCCAAACACAGTCCAACGCCCCGATGGCCGTTTTCGGTTGGCTCGACATGGAAAAAGAAGAAGTCATCGGACTGCAAATCCCCGGTATGCTCAGCTTTCTCGTCGGCGGATCGACGGACACTGTGGTGACCGGACTTGATGCGTTCCCTAAAGAAGACTGGCCGCCCGTACAGGCCGTGTTCCAGTTTTACCACATCATGATCGCTGTCGGGATGGCGCTGATCGGCATCGCGTGGTTCGGCATGTTCCTGTGGTGGCGCGGGCAGCTCTTTAACACCGCCAACCCCCTCGTCCGCTCCTATTATTGGATTCTCGTGCTCTCGGTGCTCGGACCGCAAATCGCCAACCAGACTGGATGGTTCACCGCCGAAATGGGCCGCCAACCGTGGATTGTCTACGGCCTCATGCGCACCTCGCAGGGCTTGAGCGAAGTCGTTGCCGCCAACCACGTGCTGGCCTCTCTCATCATGTTCACTTTCATCTATGCCCTCCTTTTTGCCGTTTTTCTCTACCTGCTGACGCGCAAGATCCAGCGAGGTCCGGACGACGAGGAGGAGAGCGAGGAGATGCCGGCCAGTTGGGTCGCCCTCATGGAACGCCGCAAAGGACAGGCCCGCTCGGCCGGATAATCGCGCCATGGATCTCAACACCGTCTGGTTCATCTTGGTCGGCGTCCTCCTTACCGGTTACGCCATGCTCGACGGATTCGACCTCGGGGTCGGTGCCTTGCATCTCTTGGTCAGGAAAGACGAAGACCGCCGGATCTTCCTCAACGCCATCGGCCCCGTGTGGGACGGCAATGAAGTCTGGCTGGTGACCGGCGGCGGCGCGCTCTTCGCTGCTTTCCCCATGGCTTATGCCACGGTTTTTTCGGGGTTTTACCTCGCCTTCATGGCCCTGCTCTGCGCGCTCATCTTCCGCGCCGTCGCCATCGAATTCCGCAGCAAAGAATCTTGGGGTTGGTGGCGGCTGATGTGGGATGTCGGATTTTCCCTCGGCAGCATCGGCTCGAGTTTTCTCATCGGCGTAGCCATGGGCAACATACTCCTCGGCATAGAACTCGACGCGCGTGGCAACTACATCGGCGGATTCTGGGCGCTGCTCAACCCCTATGCCATTCTCCTCGGCTTCACCACCATCGCCCTCTTCGCCATGCACGGGTCCATTTACCTTGTCATGAAAACCGAGGGCGAACTGCAGGCCCGCGTGCGCCGCTGGGTCAACCGCACCATCGGCATTTTCCTTTTCTTTTACATCATCCTCAACGTGGCGACGCTCGTCTACGCGCCGCACATTTTGGAAATCCTGCGCGCGCGCCCATGGTTGCTCGCCGTCTTCGCCCTCAACGTCCTCGTCGTTATGAACATCCCGCGACAAAATCACAAAGGCAACGAGTTCGCCGCGTTCCTCTCCTCCTGCGGCGCCATGATCCTGCTCATGGCCCTCTTCGGTCTCACCGTCTATCCTCACATGGTGCTCTCCATGCCAAACCCAGAGCACAGCCTCACCATCTACAACGCCGCCTCCACTCCCAAGACGCACTTCATCATGCTCATCATGGCCATCATCGGCCTGCCCGTCGTCCTGGCCTACACCGTCAGCGTCTACTACATCTTCCGCGGCAAGGTCAAAATCACCCCGCACAGCTATTGAAGTCAGGCCGTCGGCAATTTTTCGGCGTGCTTATCCATCAGGCGGTTCAACCGCATGAACGCGCGGCGGGCGGATTCGACATCCGGCGCATCGGCGAGACGCTTGGCGCAGGAGGAAATTTTCGGGTCGATTCCCTCGAAGGCTCTTGCGATCACCTCGGCCTGGGCCGATACGCCATCGAACGAATCACGCGCAAGAGTTTCCCGGATCGCCTCGTAGGCACCCACCGCGGCGACGACTTGCGGCGGTAGCTGCGAAAGCTCGCGCGTCTCGAGATAAGGACACACCGGCAAGTCATCATCGCTTTCGGGGTTCACCCATGGGGCGAGAAACATGGCCCCACCCGCTCCCAGCAAAAAACAAACCAGTCCAATGATGAGCAGCCGGGAAAGCATCTTTGAGCTCAATTACCGGCGCGCCCCCGCAGGATCAATCGTGCGGTCTCCAAGTCCGCCGGATAAGTGATTTTCCCATTCCAGACAGACGAATCGACCAGCGCGACCGGCGCACCGGCCGCCTGCACGGCCGAGGTCTCATCGGTCACATAAGCGGCCGATTCGATCACTTGCTGGTACGCGTGGCGGAGCAGGTCGGCCCGGAAAATCTGCGGCGTCTCAAGCGCCCAAAGATTGGTGCGGTCAACGGAATCAATAATGAAGCCCTCGTCGTTGATACGCTTGAGCGTGTCCGAGATTTGGCGGGCGCAGGAGGCCGCGCCGCTGTTGCGCGCCACATCCAGGCAACGCTCGATCAATCCGCACGTCACCAGCGGACGGGCGGCATCGTGTACGGCAATCATCGACGCATTGTCCGGCACGGCCTGCAAGCCCTCGGCCACGGACAAATGACGGTGCGCCCCACCCTCGACCACGGCCTGCAGTTTTTCGGGTGCGGCCGCTCGCGCGATTTCCTCGAGTTCGGCACGGGCGCTGGACGAGCAGACGAGCACGATCGCGTCGATGGCCTTGCACTGGCTGAAAGCACCCACGCTCCTAGCGAGCACCGGGCGGCCATCCAAATCGGCCGTGAGCTTGTTGAAGCCCATGCGGCGGCTCGCCCCGCCGGCGACGATCACCGCCCAGACGCCCTTTTTCCGCTCTGTGCGTGCTTTAGCCAAGTTGACGAAGGACCTCCGCGTTGACTGTTTTGCCGTCGGTGCTTCCGCCCGCTTTGGCCATCACGGCTTTCATGACCGCGCCCATTTGCGCTTTGCCGGTCGCGCCGGTTTCGGCAATGGCTTGCTGCACAAGCCGGGCCAACTCTTCAAGCGGGAGGGCGGCGGGCAGATAATTTTCCAAGAGTGCGATTTCGATTTTTTCTTTCTCGGCCTGTTCGGGCCGGCCGCCTTGGATGAATCCCTCGACGGCATCCTGGCATTGCTTGATGCGCTTGCGCACTACCGCGATCACCTCGGCGTCCGATACATCGGCCTCTGGCCCTCCTTTTTCGATAGCGGCGTATTTGACGGAAGATTTGAGCATGCGCATGGCGGAGAGACGATCCGCATCCTTGGCACGCATGGCGTCCTTGAGATCTTGGTCAATTTGGGTAGCGAGACTCATGGGCTGGATAATAGGAGCCACCCTTACGGCCCGGCGAGCGATTTCAGCGGGAGGCGGGAGCGTCATTGCGGGATCGGGGCGGCTCCATTAGGTTGTCGGCGCGCATGAACGCGCCACTCCGCAATATCGAAATCCTCGGTACCCCCGTAGCCGTGGTGGACTACGACGCCGCCATCCGGGAATGCAAGCAATTGGCGCAGATGAATCGCGCCGCTGCCGTGGCCGCGAGCAACACGCACATCATTGCGCTGGCCCGCCAGCTGCCCGATTTCGGCGCGATCATGCGGGGATTCGATCTCGTGCTGCCCGACGGGATGCCCTTGCGCTGGGCTCTCAATGCCCGCGGGGCGCACCTGCCAGACCGGGTGTATGGTCCGTATTTCATGGATAAAATGATCCGGGCGACCCCGCGCCCATGGCGTCATTTTTTATTCGGGGGGTCTCCCGCAACGCTGCAAAAGCTTGAGCAATATCTCCGCGCAATCCAACCGGATCTCGACCTGGCTGGGATGTTGTCGCCACCGTTCCGCATGTGGACAGAGGAGGACGAGGCCTCGTTTGCCCTGGAGATTCGTGATTCGGGTGCCGATTTCGTATGGGTGGCCTTGGGTGGCGAGCGGCAGGAACGCTGGATTGCCGCAAACCTCGAACGCCACACGCACGGGGTTTTCTTTGCCGTGGGCGACGCTTTTGCACTGCTGGCCGGCGAGCGCCCGTTCGCCCCGAAGTGGATGCAACGTCTCGGCATCACGTGGGCTTACCGCTTGGCGCAGGAACCACGACGGCTGTGGCGGCGCTATACGCGGTTCAACAGCCTGTTCCTCTGGTACCATTTGCTTGATGCCATGCTGGGGCCGCCGAGGACATCCGCGCCTCGCCAGTACCCGAAGATAGCCTTTCTCGGCTCGCGGGGTGTCCCGGCCAAGTATTCGGGTTTTGAGGTGGTGGTCGAGGAACTCGGCTCGCGCTTGGCCGAGCGGGGTTATGACGTGACGGTTTACAATCGCTGGCCGCATTTCCGCGCCTCTTCTTGCGAGTGGAAGGGAATGAAACTGCGCACCCTGCCGACCATCCCGACCAAGAATCTCGACACGATTGTTCATACGTTTTTGTCGATGCTCAGCGCCCTGAGCCGTCGATATGACATCATTTACCTCTGCGGTGTCGGCAACGCCATGCTCGCCTACCTCGCACGATGGCGTGGCATCAAAGTTGTCATCAATGTGGACGGGGCCGACTTCCGGCGGAAAAAGTGGAGCGGTTTCGCCCGGTTCTGGCTGCGCCGCAGCGAGGGCTGGGCCCTCCGGGTAGCCGATTGCGTGATCGCCGACAATGATACCATCGTCGAACGCTACAAACGCGACTATGGCGTTAGTCCGGAACATCTCTCTTACGGACTGACCGTGCGCGATACGCCGGTCCACGTCGGCGAAATGGCCCGCTGGAATCTGCGCCCGGGGGAATACTTTTTATACGTGGCCCGGCTCACGCCGGAAAACGAAGCTGCGCTTTTGCTCAAAGCGTATCGCAAACTGCCCGATCCGCTCCCGCTCGTGCTGGTCGGCGACGATCGCTACGAGAAATCCTACCACCACCAACTCGACGACCTCGCCACCGATCGCGTGATCTTCACCGGCCAACTCTACGGAGACGCCTACGTCGAGCTCAGCCAGAACTCCCGGGCCTTCATCATGCCCGCCACGATCGGCGCGACACGCCTTGTACTGCTCGACCAGCTGGGCATGGGGCGCCCCATCATCTACCATGATTGCGCCGCCACGAGGGAAGTGCTGGGTGATGCCGGGATTCCCTTCGGGCCGGAAAATCCTGTGCGGAGTCTCACGGAAAAACTCGCTTGGGCCCAAGATCATCCCGAGGAATGTGCCGCCGCCGGCCGGCGGGCCCGCGCGCGGGCCGAGCTGTTCCGCTGGGATAAAGTTGTCGATCGCTACGAGGAGATTTTCGGGCAAATCCTCTCGGGGGACACCAAACTTTGACCCATGCGCCTCTCGGTCATCACCCCCTCGCTCGATCAAGCCTGCTATCTGGGCGAGTGCCTCGACTCGGTGCGCACCGCCGCCGCGGCAGCCGCCCCGCATGAGGTCGAGCACATCATCATCGACGGCGGCTCGACCGACGCGACCCTGGATTTGCTGCGGGAGCGCAAGGGTATCCAATGGGAATCCGCGCCCGACCGCGGCCAGTCGCACGCGATTAACAAAGGCCTCGCCCGTGCGACCGGCGACGCTCTTGCCTATCTCTGCGCCGACGATTTGTATGAACCGCCGGCGATCAAAAAAGTCCTCGATGCCTTCGTGGCCAATGACCGCGTCGATATCATCTACGCGGATTTTTATTTCCTCGAAGGCGGCTCGGGCCGCAAACGCCGCAAGTCGGCGGCACCTTTCACGCCGAAGGGCTTGCGCCGGAAAAACCCGCTCGGACAACCGGCCGTATGGTGGCGGAGGCGCGTGTATGAGCAATTCGGCGGTTTCGACGAGTCCCTGCACTACTGCATGGATCACGAGTATTGGCTGAGGCTCGGAGAGAAGGTGCAATGGCTTTACCTCCCTGAAGCACTGGCTGTTTCGCGTCTCCACGCCGACGCCAAAACGAGCCGGCAACTTCCCGCCATGTGGCGCGAAACAGCGCAAATGCTCACGCGGGACGGGTGGCGATTCGGACCTTGGTGGAACGCTCTCGCCATGGCCGCATGGGGACGACACTACTACCGACTCAAACGTCTCTGGTTCTCCCGATGAAGCCGCGTCTGCTCGTTGTCGAACTCCACCATCTCGGCGATGCCGTGATGAGTCTGCCGTTCGTGCGCGGCGCCCTCGCTCACTACGATGTCCACGTACTCTGCCGTCCGGCTTCACGCCAAGTTTACGAACTGCTGGCCGTCCCGCCGAAAATCCACACCTGGAATCCACCGTGGGCCGACGACCAAGCATGCACCGCCCGCGCCGCCATCGCCTCCGCGCGCAATGAAGGACGCGTGCTGCGGCCCCTGGACTTTGCCGGCGTTGTTTGCGCGTGGGCCGATGCACGCGTGGAAATTCTCATGGCGGAAACCCGGGCGAAGCGGCGGGTCGGGTTTCCCATGGCGGGCGGCAACTACTACGCCGCCAACGTGCCATGGCGGCGGCGGCAACGCTGGCTTGGCCGCCTCCTTGAGCGTGCGTGGAACATCACGCATCCGAGGAGACCTTTGCTGACGGACAAGCTCCACCGCGCAGCTGACCGCCAACCCCATCTGGGTTGCTGGGAACAGCTCGCCGAAGCATTGAGCATCTCTGGCGATTACTCGGTGCCGTGGATCAAGACGACGGGCGCAGCACCGCGGCGGCAAACCACACGCCCCTTACTGGCGGTGCACACCCGCGCCCGCGTGCCCAGCAAGCAATGGCCGGTGGAACGATGGCGCGAGCTTCTGGGCCGTCAGGAAGTCGGTGAGCATTTCGCATTGATCGAGCTTGTTCCGCCCGGGATGGAACCCATCGCACCAGCCTTTGCCCGCTGCATCCCTACGCCCGATTTGCCCGCACTGGTGGAAGCCTTGCAGCAGGCCGATGCCGTCCTCTGTCACGACTCTCTGCCCGCGCATCTGGCCGCCGCCTTGGGCAAACCGGTCGTGACCATTTTCGGCTCCGGCGAGCCGGATTGGTTCGCTCCCTGGCAAAATCGCAAACGCGTTGTGCAGCGGCGTGTATGTCCGCTGCATCCTTGCATCGATCGCTGCGGGATGGATCACTACCTTTGCCTTGCAAGCATTCCGGTTTCCGACGTGATCACACAACTCGCAGATCTCCGCCGTCACCCATGAAAATTTTACTCTTCGGCGCCGGCGGACTGCTGGGGCGACATCTTGTCCGGGCTTGGGCCGGCCATGAGTTGACGCCTCTGTCTCATGCCCAGGCTGATATCACTGACCGGAAAAAACTCGATGAGCTTTTCACACAGCCATGGGGCGTAGTGGTCAACGCCGCTGCCATCTGCAATTTCGACGCCTGCGAACGTGATCCCGTCGGCACCGGCCTCATCAATCGCGCGGCCCCTCTGGATCTGGCCCGCCGCTGCCATGACTCAGGGGCTAAATTTGTGCAATTCACCTCGGATTATGTTTTTCGCGGAGACGAGGAGCGACCGCTGACCGAGACCGATCCGGTTGATCCGATCTCGGTTTACGGTCAGCAAAAAGCCGATCTTGAACATGAGATCCCGGAGCTTTGCCCCCAATCGCTGATCATCCGTCTCTCCTGGCTCTTCGGGGAAAACGGCAAAACGTTCATGAGCCTGCTGCCCGGACTCTTGGCCAAGGAGGCGACTTTGCGCATTGCCGCAGGAAAACGCGGACGTTGTTTGTATGCTCCCGATGCGGCCGACTGGATCCGCCGGTTGGTGGAAGGCGGGTACACCGGAGTTTTCAATCTCGTCAACGACGGCGATACATCGTGGGAGGAGTTCGCGCGCGTTTGCCGCGACCGCATGCGCGCCCAGGGGGCCAAGCCGGCCTGCCGGGAGATCATCGAGGTTCCTTACGAAGAAATGGGGCCCAACTGGTCGAAACGTCCGCGCTTTTCCTGCCTCGATACCGGCAAGCTGGCACAGGCTTTGCCGCCCGGACCCCGTTGGTGGACCGAAGCTCTGGGTGACTTTTTAGACAGCCAAAAAACGGTTGCCGCCAAGCCCTGACTGGAGAACATTCCAGCACTGTCACCCGAGCCATGTTTTCCTCCCCACAGTTAGCGTCCGGCGATTGGCGCTCCTCGCTGGTTCCGGCCAATCTGTTTGCCGCGGCGGCGGGGGCCTTGGTGTTTTACGTTCTCTTTGCCTTTTTTCCCTATGCCTCGGGATATGGCGCCCAGCGGGTGCACATGTTCGAGTTCATGGCCTACGTCTGGCGTGATCCGGAATGGGAACACTGCTGGCTGGTGCCACTTGCAGCCATTGGCCTTGTGGTTTATCAGCGGAAAAAATTCGCCGGATTGCCGGTCAAGGGTTCTTGGCTCGGTCTCGGCGCCCTCCTCGGAGTGTTCTTCTTTTATTGGTTCGGCTATGTCGCTGATAACATTTACATCGGCTACGCCTCACTGATGGGATTCGTCGGAGCCTCGGTCCTGTGGCTGCTCGGCTGGACATGGCTCAAAGCGCTCGCCTTCCCGATCGCCTTTCTGGCTTTCATGTTCCCGCTGCCGTTCATGGACAACTTCCTCGCCTTTCCCCTGCGGATCTTCATGTCCACGGTCAGCGTGACCTTCCTCAACTTGATCGGACTTTCATGCCTGCAAAGCGGTACCGCCATTGTTTCAGCCCCCGATTTCACCAACGGCCTGGCGGCCGGGGCCCGTTTTGCTGTCGATGTCGCCGACCCCTGCAGCGGCATCCGCTCTCTCTTTGCCCTCATGATGGTCAGCGCGCTCTACGGCTACCTCACCATGGATCGTCCTTGGCAGAAATGGGTCATTTTCCTGTCCTCTCTCCCCTTGGCCGTGGCCGGCAACTTCGCCCGCATCATCATGCTGACCGTCGGCACGATCGTTCTCGGACCCGAGACAGCGATTGGCTCGATCGAGGAACCGACGACTTTTCACATGATCTCAGGCTTTCTGGTCTTCGGCGTTGCCCTCGGCGGCATGCTGCTGGTCGGCTCTCTGCTGCAAAGATTTTCCCCTCCCCCATCGGCCAAACCGCGCCAGTCATGAACCGTTGCAACCAAATCGCTTG
The DNA here is from genome assembly GCA_044343805.1 of Chthoniobacterales bacterium. GTDB lineage: Bacteria > Verrucomicrobiota > Verrucomicrobiia > Chthoniobacterales > JACTMZ01 > JACTMZ01. The sequence goes on from JBIJDZ010000057.1 coordinate 10,921, forward strand.
GTGGCGGACGGGAGCCTTGATCGCCTTGGCCGGCATCACGCTCTGGCTCACGCGGCAAAGTGCCCCGCCCGAGATCGCCCCCGAGTCCGGCATAGTCATGAAACTGCCCACGCTCATCGGTGAGTTCTGGGGCACCGATGAACCCGTCTCTCCGAGCGAGTTGGCCATGCTGCCGGGAGATACCGAATTCGCTAAAAAAATTTACCAAGACCTATCCGGCAACTCACTCACCGCCCAGATCGTCCTGAGCGGAGGAGAAAAGCGCAGCATTCATCGCCCCGAAATCTGCCTGCCCGCCCAAGGGTGGTCGATCCAATCCGGTGAAGTCATTCCCGTGACTCTGGCCAATGGTCGCGAAATCGAGGTGATGAATCTCACCATCGTCCGCGACATCGAAGTCGCCCCCGGCGAGCTTCGGCCGCTCAAAAGCCATTTTCTTTACTGGTTCGTCGGCAAGGACAGCACCACTCCCCACCATTTGGTCCGCCTGGCCAAAACCAACTGGGACATGGTTGTGAAAAAACTCCAGCACCGCTGGGCCTATGTCATCGTCAGTGCTCCCGTCTTGGAAGGCCTCCGCCCCGGTGCCAAGACCGACGAACAAACGCTCGAAATGCTGAAAGATTTCATCCGTCAGGCTGTTCCGAAATTTCAGCTTTCCGAAATGCCGGCGGATGAGCGGGCTGCTGCTCTCTCCACGCCCTCCTGACCCGGTCGGGCGAAATCAGGTCTTCACCAGATCACGGACACGTTCTCCTGCTGCGCCAACTCCGCGCTGTCCGAGACGATGGCGCATTCCTGTCGCATGGCTTCGGCCAGAAGAATTTTTTGCAAGGGCGAGACGACTTTTGTCGGCAGTGCGACCGCCTCCATCGCCACCGTTCCCGCGATCGGTATTTCCAATACTCCATGACGCTCCAAGGCCCGCCGCATGAATTCATGTGGCGCCAAGGGCAAAATCAGACCTCCGCGCCGGTGCAAAGATGCCACCTCCCACGCGCAGACCGCCGAGACAGCCAGCGAATCCCTCGACTTTGCAATGGCGTCCCGCGCCGGAACGGACAAGTGCTTGGGGTCCGACACCATCCAGACAAACACACGGGTATCGAGCAGGATCATAACAAATGAGCGGGCCACTCTTCCTCAACCTCGGTGTGTTTCTCGGCGGGAGCAGCCACGGCCACCGAGGACAACTCCAAAAAATGCGCGCCGGTCAGCGCTGGGTCCGGTTCCAGCAACCGCTCCTCTTTACGGTGCGGAACCAAATCCGCTACCGGAACGCCATGACGACACAACACAATGCGTTCTTCACCAGCCTCCAATGAGGCGATCAGTTTCGACAAATGCGCCTTCGCCTCATAAATGCTGACGACTTTCATACGCGTTAAAATACGAAAAATTATAGTCTGATCAAGTCAGATCAAATTTTTTGTGCCTCACAACAAACCACAAATTCTGCTCGCGGTGCTGCCGCGATTGAACAAAATTCCAAAATTTTCCAAACCTTGTGGCAAAAACTGTAAAGTCCCTAATAAATATTATAGTCTGATCTGGTCAGACTTAATTTATACCGTTCTCGACTGGTTCTTCAGGGGGCGGCGGCGTGGCTTCTTTCTG
>JBIJDZ010000015.1:0-33419 GCA_044343805.1 Chthoniobacterales bacterium
TCGAAAAGAAAGGCAGGTTCATCGCCGGCGATCTTCGCAAATGCTGTCACGGGGGTCTCGATGTCGGCCACCAACTCGGTCCAGACAGGTACGACGCTGTGCTGGTCCGCGAGTCGCAAAAACTCTTCCAGTGAGGGTTGAAGATCGGGAGCGGTCATGAAAGCGGGAAATCCTAACGGCTTAAGTGCCAGGAGTAAAACTCAGCCTCCGCGGCGGTTGAATGCGGCCGCAGTGCGGGCCGCTTCGCGTTCCGCGACCTGGCGCTTGAGATCTTGGCGTTTGTCCGGCGTTTTTTTGCCTTTGGCGATGCCGATTTCCACTTTGACGTGTTGTTTTTTCCAGTAGAGACGCAGGGCCGGGAGGGCGCAGCCTTGCAGTTCGACCGCCTCGCGCAGCTTGAGCAACTCGGCGCGATGCACGAGCAAACGACGAGGCCGTTTAGCTTCGTGCTGCTCGTGGCTGGCGCGTTCGTAGGGCTGGATGTCGAGCCCGTGCAAAAAAAGCTCGCCGCGATCGAGACGGGCGAATGCGCTGGTCATATTGGCCAGTCCTGCGCGTATGGACTTCACTTCGGTGCCGCGCAAAGAAATGCCGGCCTCGAAGCTCTCGAGGATATGGTAGGTGTGCCGCGCCTTGCGGTTGGTTACGATGTCCGTGCCCATAGCGGGCTGGCCCGGCGCGGAAGCTGACGGCTCAAGCCGCCGCTGGTTCCGGCAAACGGGCGGAAATTTTGCCCTCGTTGATTTCTTTAAGGGCGATATCGATGAAGCCCATGCCGGGATCGACCTCGACGAGCGGGCGGCTCGAAGCATTCAGCTGGCGCACGCGGCGGGAGACGAGGTTGATGAGGACTTTGTCGTTGCCGACAGTCTCGCGAGCTTTATCGAGGAGCAAGGGATGCATGAAATTTTTGATGTAGGAGATGCGCTAACTTCAGCGCCAGTGACCCTGAATAATACGCATTGAGCGGTGAGGTCGTCAATCTTCGATTGGCGGGTTTGACAAAGACGCACCGAGCTGTCACATAGGTCGTTTTCTCGGCGGGGTAGCCAAGTGGTAAGGCCGGGCTCTGCAAAAGCCCTATGCGTCGGTTCGATTCCGACCCTCGCCTTTTTTCAGCCCGGCAGAATGACCGTGAGTCTTTGAACCTCGGGAACACCAAGAGTGCGGTTGATGGCGTCGGCGATCTGTGGTGTTGTGCCTTGTGAAAATATCAGTGTGAGCTGACCTCTCCGGATTTCTGCTTGTGGCCGCGCCGGAGTTCGAGCTAGTGCCGCACGGACTTCTGCGAGAACAATTGCTTGGCGGAAAAGCGGAACCGGCTGTCCTGAACTGGCGCGAATAACCGCAAGCGAGCGTCCCGGTTCAATCCAAGTCGCCCGGGCGCGAATGAGGTCGATGATGTCCATTGCCGGAGCGGGGAGGGCTTGGGTGGTGGCAGCCGAGGCTGACAAGGGTCGGGAACGAATCGCAGCTTGCGGCAAGGTGGAGGACGCTGCTGTGGGGAGAGTCACTAACGGCGCGGGTGGTTTCTCTGGCACTTTGGTCTCGCGTGGGGGCGTCGCGCATCCGGTCACGAGCAGGGCGGTGACTCCAGCGGCGATGAGAACCTTGCTCTGCATGCCTGAAACCATATCATCCGCCGCATGGTGAAACCAGCCCCAAGGATTTGTCCCTTTCCACGCAGCGTGCTGTTTGCGCTTGCTCCGATCATTTTGATGACAGGTTGCGATGTTCTGACCGTTTCCCAAACCGGGCGCAATATTCGCGACGGCAACGCAGCGGTGGTTCGCGGCGAAATCCAGAAGGCGTTGCAGTATTACGAAACCGCCTTGGATGGCACGATGCTCTCGGCTGAGGCGCATTACCGTCTGGGGCTGGTCTATGAGGATCAGCTCAAGAACGAGGTGGGTGCCTTGCATCACTTTGAGCGGTATCTCGAGTTGGCTCCGCAGGGACAATTTGCCACCGATGTGAAAGCTTACGTCGAGAGACTGCGTTTGACGCTGGTTTCACGGCTGTCCGATGGAACCGTACTTCCGGCTCGCGAAGCATCGCGACTCAAAAATGAAAATCTCGAACTGCGCAAACAGCTGACGGAGCTGCGCCAAGGACGGCCTCCTGCGGCACAGGCAGCTGCAAGGGCTGCGACTGAGCCTGAGCCCGCCCCGGCCTCCGCACCGACGCTTGTTGTCGCCGCAACTCCACCCCCGACGCCGGTGCCTGCAGCGACGCCCGAGCCGGAGATACGGCGCGCGTTGCCAGTCACGGCGGAGGTCTCCCCGGATTTAACAGGTGCGCCCCGGGCTGAAGCCGTGGTGGCCGCGAACAAAACGGCTCGCAGCTACACGGTGGCCAAAGGCGATACGTTGGCCGGTATTGCCCGAAAGTTTTATCGTAACTCCAGCCAGTGGCCAAAAATTGCCGAGGCCAACAAAGATGTGCTGCCCGATCCCACCAAACTGAAGGTGGGGATGCTGCTTAATATTCCGGAATAAAAAAACCCGCCGGATCGCTTGGAACCGGCGGGCATGATGAATCTTAGCGGCTCAGTATTTGACGCTGCATCCGTAGGCGCTTGTGGTGGTCTCGGTAACTGGTTTGCCTTTCAGCGCTTCGTTAAGAGCTTGGGACACGTAATTCTTGGATGTTTTCACGTCGTCCGGATCGGTTGATTTTTTGTCATCGATAGCCCCGGCGTAGATGAGGAGGCCTTCCGGGTTAACGATGAACATTTCGGGTGTGACTTTGGCATTATACAACTTTCCGATGGTGCCGTTCTCATCGAGTAAAATGGCGGTGGGTGCGGCCCCTTTTTCAGCCTTGGTTTTGTTTGTGTCCTCGGCACTCATGTGACCCTGCTTGCCGGGGGCCGATGATACGATGGAAAGCCAGACGACATCCTGGCCGGTGAATTCCTTTTGGAGCATCTGCATATTGTTGCTGTCGTAATGTTTTTTGACAAAGGGACAGCCATGATTGAGCCATTCGAGCACAACGAATTTGCCTTTGAAGTCGGAGAGTTTGTGCGACGTGCCGTTGGAGTCAGTGAGGGTGAACTCCGGGGCGGGTTGTCCGACTTGCGGGGCGGCGAAGGCGGGGGCGACCGCGACGAGGAGGGCGAGGGTGTATTTGAGGATGTGGTTCATGGTTGTGTTGTTCAGGGTTGTGCGCCGACGGCGCGGAGAAGGATTTGCTCGGTGAGTAGTTCAGGAAGGATGACCGGATCATTGGGGTGTCCGGCCGGGTAGAACAGGTAAAACGGGACGCCGACCCTTTCAAATTGGGCCAGCTTTTTCGTGATCTCGGGATTGCTGTTGGTCCAATCGGCGAGCATGGGGACGATCCCCAGTTTTTCGAACGCGGCGCGGACCGCTTTGGTGTCGATCGCCGTGCGCATATTGAACTTGCAGGTGATGCACCAGTCGGCGGTGAAGTCGACGAAGACCGGCTTGCCTTCGGCGAGGAGGCGTTGCAGTCCGGCTTCGGAATACGGGACCCACGGTATGCCGCCCTTGAGGACCGAGGCGGATTTTTCCGGCATGGTGGCGGCGGCGCGGGCGAAGAGATTGCCGGCGAAGTAGCCGAGGCCGAGGAGCAAAGAGAGGGCCATGCCGAGGGTGGCGAAGGTTTTGGCGCGGAGCGAGGAGAGGGGGCCGAGGAACGCACCATAAAGCCAGACGGCGAGGGCGAGGCACAGGTAGGCGGCGGAGGCCCAGATGACGGCTTCGGCGCCGCGTTGTTGTCCGATGACATAGAGCAACCAGAGCAGCGTCGCGAGGAGTGGGAAGCCCATGAATTGCTTGAGGTGTTCCATCCACGCGCCGGGCTTGGGGAGGAATTTCATCCATCCGGGTTGCGCGGAAAGGAGGAGGTAGGGGAAAGCCATGCCAGTGGCGATGGAGGCGAACATGGCGGCGATGATGGCGGAGGTCTGACTGAAGGCGAAGCCAAGCGCGGTGCCGAGGAAGGGCGCGGTGCACGGGGTGGCCAGCAGGGTGGCGAGGATGCCCTGGGCGAAGGATCCGGCCAGTCCGCCGTGGCTGCCTGCCTCGGCGATGCCCTGCGCGGCGCGTCCGGGGAGGACGATTTCGAAAACGCCGAAGAGATTGAGGGCGAAGACGAAAACGACGGCGCCGATGACAAAGTTGAACCACGGGTTCTGGAACTGGAAGGCCCAGGTGACTTCGCTGCCGGCGGATTTGAGGGCGATGATGACGGCGGCGAGGCCGAGGAACCAGAGGAAGATGCCGGCGGTGAAGGCGAGGCCATGTTGGAGGATTTGCGCGCGCGAGTCACCGGCTTGCCGCATGAAGCCGAAAATTTTCAGCGAGATGACGGGAAGCACGCAGGGCATGAGATTGAGGATGAACCCGCCGATGAACCCGAAGAGAAGGTAGGTCCAGAGTCCACTTTTCTTGGAAGCGGGTTTTTGGTCTATGGGCGCAGCTGGGGTTGTGGCGGTTTTGCTCTCGACAAGCCAGCCACGGCGTTGCCCGTTTTCAAGCGCGACGATGCCGCGCACGGGCACGGAGTCGGCCACGGGGATGGCGAGGTCGACAGCGCCGTCGACAAGTTCGCGGGCTGCGGTGTGTCCGACGGGGTGTTTGTCATTGGCGAACGGGTAGAAGTCGGCGCGGGTGGCGCCGGTGGCGTTGCGGATTCCGAGGTTCCATTCGGTGGCGGTGGGCGTCCATGAGATGTCGAACGGTGGCAGTTCCGACGATGGAACGAGGGCGGCGAATTTGGCGAAGAGATCGGCGTTGGCGGGTTCGGCGGAGGTTGCAACGGGGAGGGTGAGTTGCACATCGGCTTTGCCCGGGATGCAGATCGCCTCGCAGACGAGCCACGAGGATTTCGCGCGGATGGTGATTTCGGGCGTATCGATCGTTGCAGGGGGCGTGATGGTGCGAACGAGGAGGACTTCGCCTTGGTAGGCGTAGACTTGGATGTCGCCGGGCTCGACGAGGCGTTTGGGGAGGGGCCAAATGATGGGGCTCGCGGAGAATCCTTCGGGGAGTTGCGGGTCGAAGGTGGTGGCAAGTCCGGCATCGCCGGGGTTCTCCCAATAGGTATGCCACCCGGGTGCCATGCGAAGCAGCAAGCCGATGCGGAAGGCTTGCCCGGGGACGACGGCTGCGGTGTCGGTAATCAGTTTGGCCTCAACGAGTTTTTGTCCGTTGTAAACCTGCGAATTTGCCGGCCCGGCCAGTGCCAGAACAGCGAGTATAAGACAAATTGTTTTCATCGACTCAGGCGTTTTGCAAAAACGCAGTGAGTGGGCTGGTGGGGATGGCGGACTCCTCTTGCGAGGGAAGGCCGGATTCTCGGGCGGCTCGTCCGGCCTCCACGGCCATCTTGAAAGCCAGAGCCATGCGGACGGGATTTTCCGCCACCGCAATGGCGGTGTTGATCAAGACCGCATCGGCTCCCATTTCAAGAGCTTCGGCGGCATGGCTTGGTGCGCCGAGTCCGGCATCAATGATGACCGGGACGCGGGCTTGTTCGATAATGATGGAGATCTGCGCGCGGGTTTCGATGCCGCGGTTGCTGCCGATGGGGGACCCGAGGGGCATAACAGTCGCGGCCCCGGCGTCCTCAAGGCGCTTGGCCAACACGGGGTCGGCATTTATATAGGGCAGTACTGTGAAACCTTCGGTGGCGAGAATTTCCGTGGCTCGAAGTGTTTCGATGGGATCGGGAAGAAGATATTGAGGGTCGGGGTGGATCTCTAGTTTGACCCACTTGGGTAATCCGGCTGTTGCCGCCAACCGGGCCAAGCGGACGGCTTCCTCGGAATTCATTGCGCCGCTGGTGTTGGGCAGGAGGAGATATTTTTCCGGATCGATGAAATCCAAGATATTGGCGAAAGGGTCGTGTGAACCGCTCAAGTCGGCCCGGCGCAGGGCGACGGTGACGATTTCCGTGCCACTTGCGTCGAGAGCGTCGCGCATGGACTCATTGGAGGAAAACTTTCCCGTGCCGAGGAGCAGGCGGGATTGGAACTGGCGATCGGCAATGACGAACGGTGTATTCACGGCGTGGGTGTGACTTCGAGGGTGAAAGTGAAGGTGGCGGCGACTTGGTCGGGCGGTTCCCATTGGCGACGGTAAACGAGCGTGATGTTCTGCCGGCCGGGTTTGACCGCCTGGAGCGTAATCACGGTGTCCCCAGGGGCGCCGAACAACACATTTCCCGCCTGGCGGGCGACTAAATCGGAGCTGTAAAATATAGCTGCACCGAACTCGAAATCACGCAACTCCCAGTTGAAGCCCGTGCTCGGGTTCGACTCGAGAGTGATGCGGATCAGATTGCCCACAGCGGCCTTGACCGTCCGGCCATTCTCTTTGGCCGTGATCGAGATAGTGTCTGTGACAGGAATACTCTCTGCTTTCTTTTCATCCCCGGGCAATGGTTCGGTTATCTCGGGTGCCTTCGAGGGGTCGGGAGCGCCGGGGGGTTGGGGGAATTCCAATGATTCGGCGCTGGGCGTTTTGCTGAGGTCCACCTGCTCTTTGAGTTTGGGTGCGAAGGTCGCCGGGTCTTTTGCCGTTGGAGCCTCGTTCTCACTCAAGTTCTTGGCATTGGGTGCCGGAGAGGGTGTTGGCTCGGTCGCCTGGGCTGGCAGCCAGGTCGCGGTGAGCAGAAAGGCGAAGATCCGGACGATACCGTTCATGACTTCCAACTATGGAGGCAAACTGTGCGGGGCTCAACCTTTGGTGTCAGTCGATCTGTACGATCTCCCATCGGGGTTCCCATTTGTCGCGGATTTCCAACCAGGCAAATGACGGTGGTGCACCGTGGTTCGGTTTGCTTACGGTGCCGGGATTGAGGTGGCGAACGCCATCGATGATCTCGTTGCGCGGCACATGGGTGTGTCCATGCAGGACAAAATTCGTGCCGACGGGAACCGCCATAGGCGGCTCATGAACGAGGTAAAATAAATGTTCGCCGCGCTGCAGCATCAAGGACTCGGGAGCTAATCCTCGCGGGTCGCAATTTCCCCGAACGGCGTGCAGCGGTACCCCCAGAGCCGCGATCTCTTTTATTGTCTCCTTTGAGCAGATATCGCCAAGGTGCCAGATTTCGTCGGCCTCGGTAAGGAACGACCTCACGTTGGACGGTAGATGATTGTGGGTGTCGGCGATGACGGCGATAAGCATGGCCGGAATTTTGCGGCGGCACCGAATCGCTCGCAAACACCGATTTTACCCGATACATTCCAGATTCATGTGGAAATACGCCAACCCGCAATTGCGTGAGCTGGTTGCTTACGAGCCCGGCAAGCCGGTGGAGGATCTGGCCCGCGAGATGGGCATCGAGCCAGCCAAAATTATCAAGCTGGCCTCGAACGAAAACCCTTTGGGGCCCTCGCCCAAAGCGCGCCAAGCGATGATGGAAACACTGGAGCGCGCCCACTTTTATCCGGACGGCGGAGGTTACTATCTGCGCGAGGCCATTGCGGAGAAGCTCGGGCTGAAAATGTCCAACATCATTCTCGGCAATGGATCAAACGAGATCATCGAATTTCTCGGCCACGCGTATTTGCAACCGGGTGACGAGGTGGTGGTGGCGTCGCACTCCTTCGTTGTTTACCGTCTCATGGCACAGCTCTTCGGGGCGAAAGTGGTCGACGTTCCGGACCCCAATTTTGTCCACGATCTCGATGCAATGCGGGCTGCCATGACGCCGCAGACGAAAGAAGTATTCATTGCCAACCCCAACAACCCGACGGGAACGATGGTCTTCCAAGATGCGATCGACCGGTTTATGGAGGGTGTGCCGGAGCACGTGATGGTTGTTTTTGATGAGGCCTACTACGAGTTCCTCGACGAACCGCCGGACGTGCTGAAATACGTGCGCGCAGGACGTAACGTTTTGGTTTTGAGAACCTTCTCGAAAATCCAAGGCTTGGCAAACCTGCGCATCGGCTACGGCATCGCCTCGCCGGAGATTATCGAGGTGCTGCAAAAAGCACGGCAACCGTTCAATGCCAACGGCATTGCCCAAGCGGGCGCACTGGCTGGGCTGCAAGATGAAGCGCACATGCAGGAAACGCGGCGGGTGACTCACGAGGGGCGGGTTTTTTTGCAGACTGAATTTCTCGACATGGGTTTGGAGTTTGTGCCAAGCCACGCGAATTTTGTTCTCGTGCGGGTCGGGGACGGCAAAAAAGTTTTTGACGCGCTGCTTCGCCGCGGGATCATCGTTCGGGCTATGGCGAGCTACGGCTTGCCTGAATGGATTCGCGTCTCGGTCGGCACGATGCCGCAGAACGAGGCATTCATCGCCGTGTTGCGTGACTTGGAGCGGGAGGGTGTTTGCGGACGGGGGACGCTGACCACCGTCGTTTGATGTATCGCGCTGACACGATCGCAGCGTTATCCACACCTTTCGGCGAAGGTGCTGTGGCGATGATTCGCGTAAGCGGTCCGCAAGCGGTTGAAGTTGTCGGGAAAATATTTCGGGGTCGTCGTCCATTGTCGCAAAATCCGGCCGGTCGCGTTGTCTTGGGACGTATCGTGGTCGACGAAGCCGTGGTCGACGAAGTTCTCGTGAATGTTTTTTGTGCGCCCCGCAGTTATACCGGGGAAGATGTCGTGGAAATCAGTGGGCATGGCGGAGTGGTGGTGGCTCAGTCCGTTTTGCGCTGTGTGCTTGACGCCGGTGCGCGTATGGCGGAACCGGGTGAGTTCACGCAGCGGGCGTTTCTCAACGGAAAAATGGATCTCACCCAAGCCGAGGCCGTGATGGATCTGATCTCCGCCCGCGGGGAAGCTTCGGCCCGGGCCGCGGCGGGTCAGTTGCAGGGAAGTCTGGGACGTGTCGTGGAAAGGCTGCGGGAGGACACACTGGCCACCCTCGCGCATTTGGAGGCTTTCATCGATTTTCCCGAGGAGGGCATCGATGCCGAAAGCGGTCAAGACCTGCTTGATCGGTTGGAGGTTTTGTCTTCTCGGTTGACGCGGTTGCTGGCGACAGCCGACGAAGGAAGGATGCTTCGCGAGGGCGTTCGATTGGTTCTTTACGGCGAGCCAAATGTCGGAAAGTCGAGTTTGCTCAATTTGCTGCTCGGATATGACCGGGCAATGGTCAGCGCGATTCCGGGAACGACGCGGGATACGATCGAAGAAAATCTCACCTTGCGGGGGATTCCTTTCCGGGTGATCGATACGGCGGGCTTGCGCGAGTCTGCCGATCCTCTCGAACTGGAAGGAATGCGCCGCACGCGGCAACATTTGCAGCAAGCCGATGTGGCTGTTCGCGTGCTGGATGCCTCGGCTTGGACCGATCTGAAGGTGGCGCCCTCCCGCGAGATCACGGTGCTCAACAAGGTTGATTTGTGGAAGGGCGATCGACTCCCTGGTGGAGTGGTCGCCATGTGTTGTCTGGATGGCCGCGGGTTGGAGGATTTGGTGGTGGCGATCATCGAAAAGGCGGACTTCAAGGTGCTGGAGCGATTCGAGGAGGCCGTGGCGATCAATGAAAGGCATCAGTATTGCCTGCGCACGGCGCTGGATTTTCTTGGTGAAGCTCGCCGGACCATGGAGCGCGGCGATGCGCCGGAAATCACCGCTTTGGAATTGCGGTCCGCGCTGGCGGCAATCGGTGAGATCTCCGGTGTGGTGGACACCGAGGAAGTTCTCGGCAAAATCTTCAGCACTTTTTGTATCGGCAAATGAATCTTTACTCCGCTATCGCCCGTCCTTTGTTTTTTCGTCTGCCAGCCGAAACGGCGCATGAACTGGCCATGAAAATGCTCGGATTGGCGGCGGTGGTCCTCGGTCGCCATGTGCCCCCGCCGCCCGGGCATCCGGTGGAGTCTTTAGGTCTGCGGTTTCCCAATCCCGTCGGGTTGGCGGCGGGGATGGATAAAAACGCCACGGCATTACCGATCTGGCCTCTTTTGGGTTTCGGTTTTGTCGAAATCGGAACGGTGACGGCGTTGGCCCAGCCGGGCAATCCGCAGCCGCGTATCTTCCGCCTGCCATCTCAGCATGCATTGATCAACAGGTTGGGATTCAACAATGAGGGGGCCGGGGCGGTGGCTCGCCGGTTGGGAAATTTGCGAGCTTCCGGGAGATGGCCGCGTGTGCCGGTGGGAATCAATCTTGGTAAATCGCGACTGACCCCATTGGAACAGGCCCCGCAGGATTACGCGGAAAGTTTCCGTTTGCTGCGTGACTACGGAGATTATTTTGTGGTGAACGTGAGTTCGCCAAATACGCCCGGCCTGCGCGAACTGCAGGCGGTGGAGCATTTACGGATGATTTTACGTGCGCTTGCCCGTGTGAATGTTCAAAGCAAACCGCTGCTCGTGAAAATTGCCCCGGATTTGGCGGATGAGGACGTTGCCCGGATTGTCAGCGTCGGCGAGGAGGAGGGGGCGGCAGGCTGGATTGCCACCAATACAACAATCGATCACCGCACGGTTCCAGAGGGCCAAGATCACCAAGGAGGATTGAGCGGTGATCCTTTGCGGGGAAGATCGAATGAAGTTTTGCGTTTGGTAACAGCCCGGGCCACGAGACCGGTTATCGGTGTGGGGGGTGTTTCGGATGTAGCCAGTGCGAGAGAAAAACTCGCGGCAGGTGCGTGTTTGGTCCAGCTTTACACGGCTTTGGTTTATGGCGGTCCGGGCCTCCCACGGGTTATCGCCCGCGGTTTGCGGGGTTGAACGCCGCGCTTTTCAGTGATTGATCAACATTTATAATTCGTGGTGATGGAACCAGTGTCCGACAAAGAGAAAAGCAATTGGAAAATTCTCTCGGAAGCATTCAACCGCTACGTGATGGAGGGAGGTATGACCCACGGGGCCGCTCTGACATATTATGCGGTGTTTTCCATAGGTCCTTTGCTTCTCATTGCCACGGCCATTGCCGGCTGGTTTTTTGGCGAAGATGCGGCGCAGGGTGAGTTGCGTGAAAAGTTGACCGATGCATTCGGGCCCGAGACGGCATGGACGATCGAAGGGTTGCTGGCAAGCGTGCGGGTGCGCAGGGGTTCCGGTTGGGCTGCCATCATCGGCGTGGTGGTATTGCTTTACACCTCCTCAAGCGTGATGCGCCAGCTGCGGGATTCGATGAACTTTATCTGGCGGGTGCCGCACAAACGTGAGGCGGTTTGGTGGATGTGGGTGGAACACTACTTGGTGTCTCTCGCGGGGGTGTTGGTCGCGGGGTTGCTTCTGATTGTTTCTCTCCTCTCGACAACGGCATTAGCGGCCACCAAAAAGTACGTGCCGGACGGCTTGCCCTACTCAAGCACGTTTCTTTTCTCTCTGGAATTCACCGCCACGGTTGTTCTTGTGACCTTGGTTTGCGCGATGGTCTTCAAATTCCTGCCCGAAGCGCGGGTCAAGTGGCGATACGTATGGTTGGGCGCCTTTGGCACAGCCTTGCTGTTCTCTATCGGCAAATTGGGGATGGGGCTTTACCTTGGTTGGTTGAGCGCAGAGTCATTTTATGGGGCCATGTCCTCTTTCATGATTTTGCTTTTCTGGATGTATTACTCGGCTCAAGTGCTGGTGATCGGTGCTTATTTTACCGAAATATTCAGCCGCGTGCGCATTGCTAAAAAAGCGGCCGTTGCCTAGCTTCAACCGGCCTTCAACCGAAAACGATCAACCGTGCTGCCGCCAGCATGGCCAAACCAATGGTAATCCACTCGAATGTTTGCTGCGAGACGCGTTGCAGCAGGAAACGACCCAGCAACGCCCCCGCCAACACTGCCGGCAGGAGCATGAGGTCGAAGCCCAGCGATGCGGGATTGATCAAACCAAGTTGCAAGCTGAACGGAACTTTCGACAGGTTGACGACCAGAAAGAACCAAGCAATTGTCCCGACGAATGTCATTTTATCCATCCGTCGAGCCAGAAAGTAGAATGCCGTGATGGCGCCGGCTGCGTTGGCCATCATGGTGGCCACTCCGGAAGCCCATCCGGCGGCCAATCCCAGCAAGGGATGATGCGCGGCCGATTCAAGCAGCTGGGGAAAATGCCGCTGGGCGATGTTGAGGGTCAGCAATGCCAGGACTATCCACCCGAGCAGGTTAGTGAAAGTGGCGTCGGAGATGCGGGGCATCAGCCACCAGCCGCAGAGGATACCGGCAAAAGTTGCGGGAAATAGCTTCCACAAATCGGGCCAATGGGCGTGTCGCCGGTAAAAATAAACACCCACAAAGTCAGCGGCGATCATCAGAGGAAGCAAGGCTCCCGTGGACTCCCTGGCCGGCCATATCGAGGCGAAAAGGACCACCGCAAAAATACCGAGTCCGCCGAAACCGGTCTTGGACATGCCGACACAGAGAGCGGCTGAGATGGCAGCAATCCACACCAAGGGTTGTGAAAGATCAGGCATGGGGCAGATCAATCTGCCATCGAGATATTGTTGCGTCGCAAAGTCGTGCCGGTGGCTTTTTCGTATCGGGCCACCGCGATGTTGTAATCGGCTTTGGCGCGGATCTCGGAGATTTCGGCGCTGGCCAGATCACGCTGAAATTGCAGAACCTCGAACGTTGTTGCCGTGCCGGCGCGGAGACGAATCTCGCCGGCAGCCAGAGTTTCGCTGGCCAAGCGGCGAGCCAGGCTGGCGACTTCGATTCGTTTCGAGGCTGTTTCCACTTGTCCCGCCGCATTGTCCGCCTCCACCAGAATGCTTTGTTCGAGGCGCTTGAGTTCGACAAGTTGCCGGGCCACTTCCAGCTTGGCTGCCTCGAGGTTGCCTTGACCCGTGCGGTTGGGAAGGGGGACGCTAAAAACCCCGCCCACCGACCATACAGCTGCATTGTTTTCGATGGTGCGACTGACGCTGTCGGAGAATTCACGGTCGAGACCGTTGCTGCCGAAGCTTGCTACGAGGTCGAGTTGCGGCAAACCTTGGCTGCGTGTGAAGACGACGTTGATTTGCTTTTTTTGCAGTTCGAGGAGGGCGATCTGGTAGTCGGGGCGATTCTCGATGGCGGCGGCAAGGTCGGCCTTGCGTTCGGCAGACACGCCGGGCGCCCGAGCGGGCGGCGAGATATCGATCCGGATCAAAAGAACGTCCTCGATGCGGTTGGTCACAAGTTGTTTGAGGAAGTTCTCGTCATCCGCTTGCTGGCGTTCCGCGACCAGGACGCGTTCTTCCCGGGCGGCAACGTCGGTCTCGGCTTGGAGCACATCAAGCGGAGACATCACCCCGATTTCGGCGCGCCGGCGGTTGTCTGCCGCCAACTGCGAGGCCAGCGACCGAGAGCGGCGCTCCACCTCGACATTTCCCGATGAAAACCAGAGCTCGTTGTAAACTTCGGCCACGCGGGTGACGGTATCGATGACCTGACGGCGGTAGTTCCATCCGGCGATGGCATCATTGGCCCGGGCCAAACGAATGGATGCCATGGTGACGCCCGTGCCGAAGTTGCGCAGGAGCGGTTGAGTGATGGTGACGCCAGCAAAGCTGGTGTATCGGTCATCGTAGTTCTCGCGGGAGTTGCGAAAGTTTTCCAAAGTCACCCCCAGCTCGTAGTTCATCCCCCAAGGGGTGACTCCACCGATGTTGGCCTCGCCAAAGTCGCGGAGATTCCGCGTGTACAGTCCCGGTTGGATCAGCCCGTCTCCGGGCTGCGGTCCGCCGGTGACAACCAGTCCGCTCAAGTCTTGTGCGTTGTCATTGCGGCTGTAAGCCAAGCTGAGGACCGGATCGAATTTTCCTTGGGAACTTCGGAGCTGGGCGCGGCTGATCAGCGGATCGAATGACGCACCTTCGATGGCGAAATTTTTCTGCAGGGCGAGTTGAACGGCTTCCGGGTAAGAGACCCGGGCGAAGTATTCTCCTGCGGCCGAAGCGCAGGTTGCAGCCATCGCTACAATGGCCCAGAGGACAAGCGCGGACGGTTTCATGGTTATCATTCGTAGCGCAACGCGGAGATCGGATCGAGCCGTGAGGCACGCCAAGCCGGATAGAGACCGCTGAGAATGCCGACGGCCGTGGCAAAGCCGACGCTTATCATGACGGCGGAGGGCTCGACCACCGGAGGACTGCCCGACGGAGCCACGGCCTCGAGTATTTCAAGCAGGAGCACACCGGCGCCCAAGCCCAGGAACCCGCCGACGACACCAATCACCGTGCTCTCGGCCAGAATTTGCAGGAAAACATCGCGACGTCTGGCGCCTACAGCCAGACGCACTCCGAGTTCGCGGACCCGTTGGGCAATGCTGGCCAGCATGATATTGGCGATACCTATTCCTCCGACGAGGAGACTGATGCTGGCAATGAGACCGCCGCTCAGCTGAGTGGTGCGGAGACTTTTTTGCATACCCTCCATCATCTCCTCCCTGGTTTCCAGTTGGTAGTCGTCGATGCCTCGACGAGTCTGCCGGAGAATGTTGTTGGCCGTGTCGACAGTTTCCTGAAAAAGCGAAAGATCGCGCACCCGAAAATGCAATTGTTCCAATTTAGCCATGCTCAGGGGAGGCATGTTGGTCTGACCCGACTGGAACTCATGATAAAGCGTGGTGAGGGGAATCAAGACAGCCGAGTTTTTCCACCGGAATGGATCACGGCGAAAACCCGGTCCGCGTACGAGGGCTGGACGTTTTTCGCTGGATGAGGCGACCTCGCGAGTCCGTTTATCTTCCTCTGTCTCATAGCGCTCCAGGATGCCCGCCACGGCGAAGGAGCGCCCATTGACCGTGATATTGCGTCCGATAAATTCAGTATCCTGACCGGACTCTCCGGGCCAGAGCTCCGAGACAATGCTGTCGCCGAGAACAACGACGCGGCTGCCGCGCTCCAGATCAAGCCGGGAGATGAAACGGCCTTGCCGGAGGACATGCTGATTGATCTCAAAATTATCCGGCCAGACACCAAAGATGCGAGCGCCGATAGTTTTCCCCTCCGGGGCGGAAAGAGTGGCTGCGGCGCTCATCTCTGGGGAAACATGCGTAATGAGCGAGGTGGCAGCGGCCAGCGCTTCGGCGTCGGCCAAAGTTCTTCCCGGCGACAAAGTGGCCATATCGGCCAGCTCGAGAGAGGGCGCTTTATCGGCGACGGTAACGCGCTCGAGTCCGCCGATCTGGGTTATAAAGGCGCGCCAGCTGGCGGCCATGCCGGCGGTGAGGGCAAACATGGCCAGCAGGCTGGCAACTCCGAGGATGACCCCGAGCATGGTCAGAAAACTCCGGAATTTGTGTTCCCGGATCTCCTGCAACCCGACCATTAATCCAGCCAGCCAGCTCATTGTTTTTTATCCTGAACAAGACGCCCGTCGCGCAACTCAATGCGCCGGGCGGCGTTAGCGGCAATGGTGTCGTCGTGCGTAACCAGCACGATGGTTCGACCGAGAGCGTGCAGCTCGGAGATGAGTTTGAGGACCTCGGCACCGTTGGCTGAATCCAGGTTGCCGGTCGGCTCATCGGCGAGAATGAGGGCGGGATCGTGGACCAAAGCTCGCGCGATGGCGACGCGTTGGCACTGGCCACCGCTGAGTTGGGAGGGGCGATGCGTGAGTCGGGAGGTCAGGTTAACTTTAGCGGCGGCTTCCCGCGCCAGGCGGCGTCTCTCAGCCGCAGGGACTCCCGCGTAAACAAGCGGCAGCTCGATGTTCTTTTGCACATCGAGGCGGGGCAGGAGGTTGAAGGCTTGGAAAACAAACCCGATGCTGCGGTTGCGCAAGCGGGCCAGCTTGTCGGACCCGGCTCTGCTGACATCTTCGCCCGCGATCAGAACTTGGCCGGAAGTGGCGGTATCGAGGCAACCGATCAAATGCATGAGGGTAGATTTTCCGCTGCCGCTGCTACCGGTGATGGCCACATATTCACCCTGTTCGATACACAGGCTCACACCATCCAAGGCTGCCACCGGATCGCCACCGGTGCGGTAAATTTTGCGAACATCGCGTATGTCGACAACCGCCATAGCGGCTCAGGATTTGGTGTCTCCGGTCGGGAGTTTATCCGGTTCAGTCAAAAGAACCTGATCTCCAGGGGCCAGACCGGACAGAATTTCGGCAAAGAAAAGGTCGGTGGCGCCTACTTCGACAGCTCTCTTTTCGATCTGACCATCCGTCATCTGCAGATAGACGGCTTTTCCGCCCTCTGGTTGCGGGAAAACGGCCGTCACGGGAACGGTCAACGCGTTGTCCGCGCGAGCCAGAGGGAGATCGAGGCCGACTGTCATGCCGGGCCGAAATCGAGAGGTGTCTCCCTCCAATGTTGCTGTTACAGAAAATCCTTTGACGTTGTTTTTCGTCGAGGCCAGCGGCGCGATAAAAGTTATGCGCCCGGTGGTGCGTGCTTCCTGCTCAGACCCGGTGTAAATTTCGACCGATTCGCCGAGGCCGATTTTTTCGATGTCAAGCTGGTTGACGTGGGCATTGACCAGAAGGCTGGATAGGTCGGCCAAGGTGGCGACCGTCGTGCCGGAGTTGACACTCGCGGCGGCCACAACCACCTGACCTTGGATAACGGGAATAGTGAGGATGGTCCCGTTGGCCGGGGCTAAGACGCGGGTTTTCCCAATGCGGTCCTCCACCGTTTCGAGCCGGCGGCGGGCCCGTTCGAGAGCTGTCTCCGCCAAGCGATGATCGGCTTCAAGGTTGTCATAGACCTCCTTGCTGATGAGCTTTGCGGCGAACAGTTCGCTGGCGCGCTGGAGATTGCCGGCGAGTTTTTCCAAAGTCACGGTTGCACCGCTGATGTCCACTTGGGCCGAAGCTTTCTCGATCTGCAGATCGCTGTCGTCGATGACAAAGAGAAGATCGCCCTGCTTGACTTGCTGGCCGGTATTGACAAGCACCTCCCGAAGTTTGCCGCCTACTTCCGGTTTGATTTCAACTTGGTAAGCTGGAGCAATTTCGCCGCTGAGGCGTATTGTTTCACTGACATCGCGACGCTCGGCCGTGGCCAGCAGGGCTTTTGGGATTTCCGTTTGGTGCGAGGTTGGGGACGGGCAAGCAGCCAATGAGAAGCAAACAGCGGCCATGAGAAAACGAACCGCATTGGGTATAAGCAACTTCATTGCTCGGGAACAATGCTCACATCATCGAGATATAAAGTTCCATCCGGCTTGCCGAGATCGAAAAGTACGACCAACGCGCCTTTTGCTTCCTTTTCATTGTTCAGCTCTTTGTTGTTGAGAAACTCAACTTTGAATTTGGTGCTTTGTTTGCTCCAAGTGGCGCCTGGAGCCAGATCGAATGTTATTGCGTTGGAATCTCTTATGCTTTCACTGGTTCTGGTAACGCTGCCGCGTTCTCCCCGAACTGTACGGGCTTCACCAGTTTGTTTCGAGGTAGTCCAATTGACTCTGGCGCGAACATTGCTCACTTTCGTGCCTTTGACTTGCAAGCTGAGAGTGTAGGTTTTACCGATTTGCAGTGTTATCTCTTGTCTAATAACGCAACGGTTGCTCGGGGAGTTGCGGGTTATTCCTTGAACAGTGGTATTATCAAGGGAGGTTGCCGGGTCTCCTTCTTGTCTGTTTGGAATGATGCTGATAGGAGGTGAAACAATTGTTTTGCCGGGGAGTGCATATCCGAACTTAGCCACCCGAGTGCCTTCGATGGGTTGAGCATTGGCATCTTCGCCCGCAGTCGGACAACTTTGGTAAGCGTAATAATTGCCACGATCTATTCCCACATCGATCTCCCAGTTTGAAGCTTGAGCCCATGATGCTTGAGGGGATTTCTCGCCTAAAATATCTTTGAAAGCCTCAAATTTGGGCGTTTCTTTGGAGCCTTTGTTGGGAGCCCAGGCAACTTTGCCGTTGGCTTTCCCGATGATAAGGTCGAACAGACCATCACCATCGAGGTCGCCGGTCGCAATGGTGTTGATGCCCGCTGGAAGTGACAAAGCTTCTTTGGCTTCTTTTGTCAGGCCTCCTTTTTTCGACAAATACCCTGAAGGTCTGATCGTATCGTTTAATTTCCAATTTTTGGGCCGCAGGTAAACGGTCACCAATGCCTCGCGATCTGTGACCAGAAGATCCATTGCTCCATCGCCATCGAAATCGGCGAGTGCGGGATGAAGTTGTTGTCGCCCCTCTCCCAGAGCCAACACTTGGCTTCTCTCTTCGCTGAAGGCGGGTAAAGCAGCGGAGCCTTGATTTAGAAAAAGATGAATGTTGTTGGCTGAGTAGGAGCCCTCTCCGATAAGAAGATCCGGTCTTCCATCGCCGTCCCAGTCATGAAGCAAAGGTGCAAAGAGATTGCCCCAGCGATGGTTGGGATCTTTCAAGGTCGGAAGCAGCGCTTTGGAGATCGGTTCCGGTTGTTGGAAAAGCGGCAACGATGCTGAGCCCCGGTTTGGTATGAAAAATATCTCGCCGAAGTAGTTGCCGGCGACAATGTCGAGTTTTCCTGAGTTTGATGTGTCGACCAAACCAATTTTTACCGCGCGACGGCGTTTAGCCCATGATCCTTCATATGATGTAACCCTGGGAGGAGACCACGCTGGGCGCGGTGCAGAAATGGAGAGAAACGGTGTGGTAAACTCCGCAAAAGTAAATTTCGGTCCCTGAGCGGTGCCGCTATTGAAATAAATACGAATAAAGCCGAGAGGGTCGGCAGTTACTAAGTCTATTAGACTATCCCCGTTCAAATCTCCCAAAGCCACAGAAACAGGCATGGGCTGGTCGCCAATGTCGCCGTTGGCTTGAAGAGTAGGCAATTTATCTTGTGCCCCTATCAGATGTCCTCCGCTGTCTGTGCCTGCCCATAGGTTGACTGCTTGTGTTGTCTGCTCGAAACCGCCATTACGCAAGATGTTGCCGGGCGCGCTTTGAGCCCAATCTGAAAGACTGCCGAGCAGCAGAATGAGGGCCAGGGAGGAACGAATAAACACCATCAAAATACCTTAGACCATTTTTTGGCGACGTTCCAGTAGTCAGTGGCGTTTTTTTGGAGCCACCGGCTGACCCTTTTTCCGGCAGGGAGCTATTTGATCTTGGCCCGAGTGGCTTTCAGCGTTAGGGCTGAGGCTTGCAGAGCCTGCAGTTCCTTGGGCCAAAGCTCGAGTTCGATATGTGAGAGCGCCCCGCCGCTTCCGACAACCGTCGGGACGCTGATGCTGATACCTCGGATGCCGTAAGCTCCGTTGACCTGACTGGAAACCGGGAGAATGCGACGCCGGTCAAGCGCGATACAGTCGAGTACTTCTCGAATGGCCACGCCTACGGCCCAACCGGCTCCGCCTTTGCGCGAGATGACTTCGGCGCCGCTTTTCTGGGTTCGCTCGAAGATTTTGGATTGGAAGGTTGGCGTGACCCCGGGGAATTTCAGCAATGGGAAACCGTCCACCGAAGCTGAGGACCATACGGGAAGCATGCTGTCGCCGTGCTCACCAAGAATCATGGCGCGCACCTGCGTCGCGGGAAGTTTTAATTCGGAGGCGATTAGCGAACAGAAGCGGGAGGTGTCCAACATTGTGCCGAGCCCGAGGACTTGTGAGGCCGGAAGTCCCAATCGCTCAACAGCGAGCTGCGTGAGGATGTCGACGGGGTTGGAGACAACAAAAATAATAACGTCCTTTTTTAATCCAGCCCGTATCAGGCTATCGAGAATGCCGTTGAAGAGGTCGACGTTGCGGTTGATAAGGTCAAGCCGGGATTCATCTGGTTTGCGGCGTAGTCCGGCCGTGATGCAGACGATGTCTGCCTTGGCACAATCGGCGTAGTTTCCCGCATAAATGCTCTGATCGGCAGAGTAGGAGGCACCGTGAAGAAGATCGAGAGCCTCACCTTCAGCCGTGGCTTGGTTGGCGTCGAGAATCACGAGATCTTTGACGATTCCGGAGCACTGGAGGGCGAACGCCGCGCAGCTTCCCACGCGGCCGCCACCGCCGATGATGGCAACTTTCATGATATTATTTGAGGTTGGCGACGATCTCTTCGGTAATCTTTTGCACCAAGGCTTCAAATTCCGCAGGAGCCGGGGCAGGTTCGGATGGTGTCATGGAATTGAATGGTGTTACCGGTAGAGTTACACCTCGCTGTCCGCACATTTGGGTCCATGGGTCGATCTCGCAAAGTTCGGCCGGTTTCAATCCGTAGCGGTCATCTGGCAGGCCGAGGGATTTTTTGATGTCGAGCAATTCGCCTACTTTCTCGCAAGGGATGGAGGTGCCTCCGGGAATGGACTGGGCGAGAATGACGGTGCGGCAGTAAGCATCGGTGATTTCCATCTTGAAGTAGGCATCCTCTACGGATTTGCCCCAGGTGATGACGCCGTGGTTGCCCATGATGATCGACTGGTGCTGTGGGGCGAGAGGTTTGATGGCCTCGGCCATTTCCGCGGATCCCGGTGTCTTGTATTCGGCGAGCGCCACCGTGCCGACGAAAACTTCCAGCTCGGGAATGAGATAAGGAGGCGGCTGCATACCTTTGATGGCGAAGGCGCCTGCGTGGCAGGGGTGGGCATGGCAGACTGATACAGCGTCGGGCGTTGCATGATAGATCGCCAGATGCGTTGTGATCTCGCTGGAGCGTTTCCATGTGCCGGCGACTTGACGGCCCTCGCCATCAACCATGCTAAGCATGTCAGGAGTCATAAATCCTTTGCTGACTCCGGTCGGTGTACAGATGAAACGATCCGGGGCGATACGGGCAGAAATGTTGCCGCCATTACCATCGCAGTATTCCCGCATCCAGATGCGTCGCCCGATCTCGCAGATTTCTTTTTTGATCTGCTCCGCGGCGGGAGAGCTGAAAAGACGGGCGTCGTCGCTCGTTACTGTCATGGCGGTGGCTCCGATGGAGACAGGCGGATTGGAGCCGTCATCAAAGATGATTTTAATGCCGCTTTCGGAAAAGACATCACGAGCCCCCGGAGTGAGCTGGGTTTCGCGGTTGTGGCGAAATTCTTTAGCGCCGGTTTTCAAAAACTCAGCGGCATCTTTTTGGGCGAACAGTTTCATGAGTTGGATTGGATAAACATTTCATCGATGAGGGCAGCGCAGTAGGCGTCTACCGGTGTCGGTTGAGGAAAAGGGCAAGCAGCTTCGCGGCCCTCGCTGATTGCGATATTCTGGCCCGCATCGGCGCCGAGTTGGTCGTAAACGACGATCGAGGGGTCAAACTTATCGTCGCCTGCCAGTGTCTCGCGGCGCCAAGGCGAGGTGAGGAGCAGGCGTTCGCCTTGGTAAGAAGGGTGGCGCACTGAAAGGGTGACGCGGCCGACGACAGTGCCGATTCTCATACGGCGAGAGCTCCCTCCGGATCAATGATGCCGGTGACGTTCCACCTGGCGGGGCTGAGTTCATCCTTCACGATCTTGCGCGCCTCGGCACCGTCGCTGGAGATGATGACGCGCTGTCCGATGGCCGCCCCGAGAGGGTCGATGACGACCTGAGGGGCGACGTCGTCCGACTCCGGCACTGCGATGAGCAACCGCGAGCCTTGGAAGCTCGGATGCTTCACCGAGGAGGTGACGTGCCCGACTATGACGGCGGTGCGCATTCAGTAGAGATTGAGATTTTCGACCATCACGCATCGGCGTGAGCGGGTGAAGGTCATCGGTGTGGTGACGCCCTCGCCTGTCGGCGTAGCGATGCTGAAGCTGAGGAAGCCCTCGCCGCCGAGGCCGAGGCCGGTCATACACGGGCCGTTTTTGATGAAAAGGGTGGTGTCGGCAATTTGCGCCATTTTGGTGAGCGCGTCGATGTTGCGTGAGTGCATTACGGCAGTGTGCTTGTAGCCGTGCTCGGCTTTTACGGCCTCTTTGATTGCTTCATCAACGTTGCGCACGCGAACGATGGGGATGAAGGGCATCATTTGTTCCTCGTCCACAAAAATATGATCGGCTTTGGTTTCGCCGAAGAGGAGTTTGGTTGAGGCGGGGATGTTGAGTCCGATGGCTTGGGCGAGGACGGCAGCGTCGCGGCCGACGAGGTCGCGGTTGACGACAGGATGCGGGCAACCGGCGCCTTTGCCTTGCGGAAAACCGAAAGCTTTGTCCGCAAGGGATTCGACCTGCTGGGAGTTAAGCTGGACGGCGCCGGCTTGCCGAAGTTTCTCTACGAGTTTGTCGGCAACGGAATCAACGACAAACACTTCCTTTTCGCCGATGCAGAGCAGGTTGTTGTCATAGGAAGCACCTTGGATAATGGATGCGGCTGCGCGGGCGAGGTCAGCGGTTTCGTCGACAACGACAGGCGGATTGCCTGGACCGGCGCAGATGGCGCGTTTGCCGGTTTTCATGGCGGCCGCGACGACAGCGGGTCCGCCGGTGACGCAGAGAAGTTTAACGTGGGGGTTTTTGCACATCGCCTCGAAGGTCTCGAGGGTGGGGTTTTCCACAGTGCAAAGAAGATCGGTGATGCCGGTTTCTTTGGCAATGGCTTCATTGTAGGCCGTGATCGCAATGGCGGCGCATTTCGCAGCGCTTGGGTGGGTGTTGAAAACGACGGAGTTGCCGGCGGCGATCATGTTGATGGCGTTGCCGGTAAGGGTGGGGACGCTGTGGGTCGAGGGTGTAACGGCACCGATGACACCCCACGGGGCGAAGTCGATGACGGTGAGCCCGAAGTCACCGCTGAAGGCCATGCGCTCGAGCATTTCCACACCGGGTACGAGGTCGCCACAGATTTTGAGTTTTTCGATCTTATGCTCGAGACGGCCGATCTTGGTTTCGTTGAATTCGATTCGGCCCCACTTGTCGGCATTCTCAACGCAGAGGCGGCGGATGACGCCGATAGCTTTCTTGCGGGCGGTGACCCCGGCGGCACGAAGTTTTTCAAACGAACGCTCGGCGGCTTCGCAGGCGACGTTCATGTTCTCGTAAACGCCGTAGGAACCGGCATTGGTGACGGGATTCTGATCTGATTTGGCGGGAGCTGCGGTGGGAGACTGGGCGCGCAGACGGGCGAGCACTTCGCTCACCACTTTGGTCACTACTTGTTCGTCAATCGCGGGCATGGTTCAGCGCCTTTCAAAGGGCTTGGTAGATTTTGCGTTTGGAGAGGTCCACGGTGTCAACGATGCCGATCACGACGGCATCGACGGGTGAGTCTTTGTCCGTGCTGCCGAGTCGGGCGGAGCTGCCTTGGACAATGAGGACGACTTCGCCCTCGCCGGCACCGAGTTGATCCACGGCCACCAGGGTGCTCGATCCTTTGCGTAATTCGGTGGCGGATGGTGAGTCCACGACGAGGGGACGGACGACAAGGAATTTGTGCCCCAGCATTTTGGGGTTCTTCTTCGTCGCGACGACGCTGCCCTCGACTTGCGCCAGAATCATGGCGTTATTTGGCTTTGGGCAGAACGACGCTGGTTTCGGCGTTCGGGCGGGCGATGACGCTCACGCTGACGATTTCGCCGAGGGACTGGGCGGCCGTGCGGCCGGCTTCGACGGCGGCTTTGACGGCGGCGACGTCACCGGTAACGCAGGCGGTAACCATGGCATTGCCGACTTGGGTCAGCGGTCCCATGAGTTCGACGTTGGCAGATTTGAGCATGGCATCGGTTGCCTCGACGAGGGCGATGAGGCCACGAGTTTCGATCATTCCTAGGGCTTGTTGCATAGTGTGTGGTTGGTTGATTTGTTGGTGTGGTTGGAAAATTCAGGCGGCTTTTTTCTGCGGGTTTTCCTGCAGGAGGTGCCAAGCATTGCGGGCGATGACGATTTCTTCGTTGGTGGGGATAACGCGTACTTCGACTTTGGAATCAGGTGTGCTGATGATGGCTTCGGTGGCGCGGCAGGCGTGGTTGGCCTCGGTATCGAGTTTGAGGCCGAGGCAATCGAGATCGGCGCAGATCTCGGCGCGCAGGTCGGGATTGTTTTCCCCGATACCGGCAGTGAAAACGAGGACGTCGAGGCCGTTGAGTTCGAGGTAAAATTGCCCGAGGTATTTGCGGATGGCGGCCACGAAGACGTCTATGGCGAGTTGCGCGTCCTTGTTGCC
This sequence comes from Chthoniobacterales bacterium, assembly GCA_044343805.1. GTDB lineage: Bacteria > Verrucomicrobiota > Verrucomicrobiia > Chthoniobacterales > JACTMZ01 > JACTMZ01. The sequence goes on from JBIJDZ010000015.1 coordinate 23,876, forward strand.
GGCGTTGGCGGCTTCACGCAGGTCGCGCATGTCGCCGTTGGCGAGGCCGGACATGCCCTTGAGGCCGGCTTCGGAGGCGAGGGCCTTCTCGACGGCGTCCCAGCCGAGGCCGCATTCCCGCGCCAGATACATCATGGCGAAACAATCGAAATCGCCGGCGCGGTTGTTTTGCGGGAGGCCGCTTTGCGGGGTCATTCCCCAGCTGGAATTGACGGCGCGGCCATCGAGGACAGCGGCCATGGACGAGCTGCCGCCGAGGTGGCAGGAGACGATACGCAGTTGATCGGTGCCTTTGAGTTCGGCGCAGCGTTCGCTGACGTAGCGATGGCTGGCGCCATGGAAACCGTGGCGAGCGATGCCGTAATTCTTTTCCCACTCCAGAGGAATAGGGAAGCGTCGATTGCGTGCGGGCACGTGATCGTAGAAGGCGGTCTCGAAGGTCCCGATGCAGGGCAGCGTCGGGTAGAGCTTGTTGAAAAGCCGCACGCCGGCGATATAGGGAGGGTTGTGCGCAGGCAGAAGAGAAGAAATCTCCTCCATCGCATCTAGCACGCGGCCGTCCATGAACTGTGTTCCGGAAATACCGCGGGCCATCACGGGCTTGAAGCCGACTGCGGCAAGACTACCGAAGCCGCCGAGTTCTTTTTCCACGAGACGGATCGCGTCCTCGTGGGTGGTGACGTTACCTTCGCCGCTTTTTTCGGGAGCGTCGCCGACGCGGATTTTCCAAGAGGCGCCAGCGGAACCGATACGCTCGAACCCGCCTTTGGCCAGCAAACGTTCGGACGGCATCTCGAACAAGCGGAACTTGAACGAGGTGCTGCCGAGGTTGGCGACCAGAATTTGGCGGGCGTCCGGCATGCGGGTGTTACTTCGCGGCAGGAGCCTTCTCTACGAGGAATTTACCGAGCTTGGCGAGATCCCCGTGCGGGCGCGGGATGACGTGAACGGCGACAACTTCACCGATGGAACCTGCGGCGGTGGCCCCAGCCTCGACGGAGGCTTTCACGGCGGCGACTTCGCCGCGGATGAACACTGCGACGTGTCCCGATCCGATTTTTTCCCAGCCGACGAGTTCAACGTTGGCTGCTTTGAGCATCGCGTCCGTAGCTTCGAACTGCGCCACGAGGCCCTTGGTTTCGATCATTCCTAATGCTTGTCCGGCCATAATATTTGGTGTGTGGGTTGAGGTTTAAGCGGTGAAGAATTTGAGCAGTTCCGGTGAGGGGCGCGGGATAACGTGCGAAGCCACTAAGTTGCCGACTCGGGCGGCAGTTTCTTTTCCGGCGTCGACGGCGGCTTTGACGCTGCCCACATCGCCGCGCACGATCGTGGTAATCAATGCTCCGCCGATGGGGATGGATTTGATGAGTTCTACATTGGCGGCTTTGACCATGGCATCACTTGCCTCGACCAATCCCGCGTAGCCGCGTGTTTCAATGAGTCCGATTGCTTCGTTCATGTTGTGTTTGTGTTGTTTTGGTTTTGTTTTGTCAATTACAAATTAACTCAACCTTGGTAGCGCGGTCAAGGTCGCAGGCGTTGGCCTCGTCGGTGTCCATATGGACTTCGAGTTTGAAAGAGGGGTCAACGCGGACAATCATGTCGTCAAATCGCGTATTGCAACCTTCTGCTTCAACTTTAAGTGTCACGCGATCAAGGTGTTTCACGCCGTAAAAAGCCGCATCGGAGGGTGACATGTGGACATGGCGGGCGGCTCGGATAACGCCGTTTTTCATCTCCAGCATTCCTTTGGGGCCCATGATGTAAGCGCCGGGGGTTCCTTCGATGTCGCCAGACATGCGGACGGGAATATCCATGCCGAGCTGGACGGCGTCCGTGAGGGCCAGTTCGATCTGCGTGAGATTGCGGCAGGGTCCAAGGATGCGAAGGTTGGGGATGATGCGTTTGCGCCGGCCGATCAAGGTGACAGTTTGGGCCGAGGCGAATTGTCCTTCTTGGTAGAGCCATTTGTGGACTGACAGCTCTGCGCCGTGGCCGAAAAGAACCTCCAGATTCTCCGGGGAGATGTGCATGTGGCGTGCCGAGCTATTGACGACCAGTGTCGGTGCCGCTTCAGAGGAAGTTGTGGAGGATTGAATTTCCCTCAGCAGAAGGTCGCGGACGAGGGATTCTATGTGAGAGCGGTGGAGGTGCGTGGCGGTGGCGCTCATTTAAAGAAACCTTGTCGAAACTACTTTTTCCGTGACTAGGTGGCAACGGAAAAGTTTTTTGTTTTTGTTGGAATTATTTTGTTTTGCTTTCTCTCTCCGCTCAGGAGCGTTGGGCGAGTGTGTTTTTCTCGTAGTTGCGCACCTCGTCAATCCAAGCCGGACCGGCAGGTACGTTGGAGCGTCGGCAAAATTCCTCCCAAACTGCGCCCCATGGCATTGACTTGGTCTCCTCCAGCAGTGCAAGGCATCGAGTGTAGTCGCCCGCTTGTTCCGCTTCGCGCAAAGCGTGGATGGGTTCGACCAAGGCTAGGAGCAGGGCTTTTTGTGCAGCGCGGATGCCGATGACCCATGCGGCCACGCGGTTGATGCTGGCATCGAAGTAGTCGAGGCCGATGCTGGTGCGTCCGAGATACCCACCCCGGACCAGTTCTTCCATGACGGCACGGGTCGGGTCGTCGAGGATGACGACGTGGTCGCTGTCCCACCGCACGCCGCGGCTGACATGCAGGAGAAGGCGAGGGACGAAGAGTAGGACGGACGAAATTTTATCGGTCAGCGTCTCGGTAGGGTGGAAGTGACCGGCGTCCAGACAAATGGCTTTCTGGCGGGAGACGGCGTAGCCGAGGTAAAACTCGTGTGAGCCGGCGGTGTAGCTTTCCGAGCCGATGCCGAAGAGTTTGCATTCCACGGCATCGATCTCTTCTGAGGCGGGAAGCTTCCCGGCAAAAACGGCGTCGAGTGATTCGATCAAGCGCTGGCGAGGAGCGGTGCGGTCCACGGGAATATCTTTGTATCCGTCGGGAATCCACACATTGGTCACGCAGGGGGAGCCGAGGGCGCGACCGATATCGGCACCGATTTTTCGGCAGCGTCGGCCGTGCTCGATCCAGAATTCGCGGATGCCCCTGTCAGGGTGAGCGAGCGTGAAGCCGTCCGCGGCTTTGGGGTGGGCGAAGTAGGAAGGGTTGAAGTCCATGCCGAGTCCGAGATTTTTGGCCCAATCGATCCAACCCTGAAAATGTTTCGTCTCGATGGCGTCGCGGTCCACTTTTTTGCCGCCGTTTTCGAGATAAAGCGCGTGGAGGTTGAGCCGATGTTTGCCGGGAACGAGCGAAAAGACTTTTTCCAAGTCTGCCCGCAATTCTTCGGGAGTGCGGGCGCGACCGGGGTAGTTGCCGGTGACGGCCAGACCGCCGCCGGGTGCGCTGCTGGCGGTTGATTCGAAGCCTCCGACGTCATCGCCCTGCCAGCAATGAATCGAGATCGGCGTGGTGCCGAGGGTGGCAAGGGCTTTTTCCGTGTCCACACCGAGGGAGTGGTAAACTTCACGGGAGACTTCGTAAGATGTCATGGACATGGTTATTCACGCTGCCTGCCGGGCAGATATATGAGCTGATGTTGGAAATCCTGTGTTTTCGTGGCAATCGAGGCAAGAATTTTTTGTTCTTGCAGGCAAAACCATATTTTCAGAAATTTTTTGCATGTTAGCGCTGGAGCGTCATCGCTGGGTTTTGGATGAACTGGCCGATCGAGGCAGCGTCCGGACATCGCATGTGGCGCAGGCGCTGGGTGTGACGGAGGAGACGGTGCGGCGAGACTTCGAGAAACTTGAGGCCGACGGTATGTTGCTGCGTTCCCACGGCGGTGCGGTGCGATTAGAGGCCAACCGGCAAGAGTCTCCTTTGCACGCTCGGGCACAACAAAACATTTCCGCCAAGCAGCGGATCGCGGAAGCTGTGGTGCCGCGCATCAAGCCCGGGCAGACGGTTTATTTCGATGCCAGCACTACCGTGCTGCAATTGGCCCAGTTGCTACCCGATCAACCGGTGACGATTGTGACCAACGGTCTGCAAATCGCCATGGCTTTGGCTGAGAAGCGCGATATTCAATGTGTTCTGCTTGGAGGAAGTTTGCGGCCCAACTCTCTTTCCACGGGCGGCTGGGCGGCCGAAAAAGCGCTGGAAATTTACCACCTTGATGCTGCTTTTCTATCTTGCCGTGGGGTTCACCCTGAGCACGGCTTCAGTGACGCCAGCGAAGTGAATGCGCGGCTGAAAAATGCCGTGATCAGCCGGTCTGGGGAGGTCATTCTTATGGCCGATGTATCGAAGGTGGGCGTGGCCTCCAGTTACTTTTTTGCCAAAGCGGCAGATGTGGATTTATGGATCGCCGACGCCGCACCGCCTGCTCCGGTCGTAGATACGGTGGCCGCGCAGGGCCTGCGTATCTTGGTGGCGGAGCAATCCTGATTATGGCTAAACAAATTTATCTAGCGGTTGATTTAGGTGCCGAAAGCGGCCGGGTCATGGCTGGGATTTATGAGGGCGGAAAGTTGGTGCTAGAGGAATTGGCACGTTTTCCAACCGGAGGCACGCGATTGCCCGACGGGCTGCATTGGGACGTCATGCGGATTTTTTCCGACATTCGCCGGGCCATCAGCAAAGCTAGGGCGCGGTTTGGTTCGGCGGTCATCTCGCTCGCGGTTGATACGTGGGGGGTGGACTATGCAATGCTCGACGCTAATGGAAGCCTGGTGGGCTTGCCATGGATGTATCGCGACACGCGCACCGACGGGGTAATGGAGGCTGTTTCAGCTTTGGTGCCTCCGGATGAACTCTACCGGCGGACGGGAATCCAACCGATGTTTTTCAACACGCTTTACCAGCTGTATGCCGAATCGCGGCAGCGTCCGGCGGCTGTGCATGCCGCGCATCAGATCGCATTTATCCCCGATCTGATGACTTTTTGGTTGAGCGGTAGGCTTGCGGTCGAGCGTACTATCGCGAGCACATCCCAAATGCTAAAGGCCGGCACCGCCGAGTGGGATACTGACTTGGTGAGTCGCTTGGGAATTCCCGTAGACCTTCTCCCTCCAGTTAGCGAGTCTTGCCAATTTGCTGGAGCGCTTCTCGACGATGAGGGCAACCCTTGTGATGTTAAGGTGGTGTTTTGCGGCAGTCATGACACCGCCTCTGCGGTGGCTGGCGTTCCCTCGGCAGAGAAGAATCCGCTGTTTCTCAGCTCCGGAACTTGGTCGCTGCTCGGGCGAGAGCTTGACCAAGCGATGGTGACAGAGGCGACGGGGGCTGCGAATTTTTCCAACGAGCAAGGCATTGCCGGCACGACCCGACTCCTCAAGAATGTGGCTGGCATGTGGCTTCTCCAAGAGTGCAAACGCAATTGGGAACGCAACGGCGAAGCTCTTGAGTACGGTTCTCTCGTGGCCAAAGCAGCCGGGACGCAAACCGACGCTTTCATTGATCCCGATGCCCCGGAATTCGCCCGGCCTTGCGATATGCCCGCCGTCATCGCAGGGTGGCTCCAGCGCACGGGACAAAAAGCACCTAACACGAGGGCCGGTATAACGCGGATCATCCTGGAAAGTCTTGCTCTCAAGTACCGCGTGCTTTTGCGCCAGATGAAGTCATGGATGCCCGACTTTCCCGATACGCTGCACATAGTCGGGGGAGGCTCACGTAATGCCTTGCTTAATCAAATGACCGCCGATGCAAGCGGCTTGCGTGTTCTCGCCGGCCCGTCCGAGGCAACGGCCGCGGGTAACATTGCCGCACAGATGATTGCCTGCGGGGAAGTGGCTACGGTTGCCGAGGCCCGCGCTATCATCCGGGACTCATTCGAAATTGCCGAGTTCAAGCCGCGCGATCCCTGTGTTTGGGACGAGAAAGCCGCCCGCTTAGAAAAATTGCTGCCTACCTCATGATCAACTTATCCGCCCGTCCCAAGGCACGCAGCGTCCAGTTGATGGCCACGTGCTTGTGCGATGCCTTTTATGACGACGTCGCACGGGCAACTGTGGAGGTTCTCGAGCACGCCGGTTGTGATGTGGAGTTTCCCGAGAATCAGACTTGCTGCGGTCAGCCCGCTTTCAACTGCGGTCAATGGCCTGCTGCTCGTAAAGTCATGCGACATACGGCGGAAGTTTTCGCCGGGGAGAAGCCGATTGTTGTCCCCTCGGGTTCTTGCGCGGCGATGATGTTCCATGGCTCGATGCTTGAGTTCGAAGATGAACCAGACCGTGCGGCGATCGAACAGGTAGGAGGCCGTACTTGGGAGCTCGGCGACTATCTAGTCAATGGCCTCGGTATCAACGAGTGGCCGGGGGAGTTCAATGCCCGCATTGCTTTTCATCGGGCCTGCCACACACGCGGCACCTTCAGCGGGCCGGCCGTATTGCAATTGCTGGGATCCATTCGCGGACTCGAGATTGTTTCCTTTGGAGAGCCGGAGCAATGTTGCGGCTTCGGGGGCACTTTTTCGGTCAGTTTTCCCCACGTCTCTTCGTCGATGGGCGAGCTCAAGCTCGAAAACATCGAGGCGATCAAGCCGGACTACATTGTTTCCGGCGACATGAGCTGTCTTATGCATCTCTCGGGTCTGGCGGCCCGTAACAACAAACGGGTAAAAGTGCTTCACTTCGTCCAAATTCTCCGCGACGCCCTCCGACAACAACATGGCCATGCAACTTGTTGACACCTACGCGCGGCGTCTGGAGCCCGTTGTCCAGAAAGCAGTTCACGACAACAGCGCGGCTGGCACCGGCAAACGCTACACGATCCTTGGGGCAGATTACGCGGACGCCGATTCCTTGCGCAAACTGGCCGGCGCCATCCGTCAGCACTCTCTCGAGCATCTTGACCAATACCTTGCCCAAGCCGAGGAGAGCCTGACTCGTCACGGGGCCAAGGTCCATTACGCGGTGACTTCCGAGGAGGCTTGCCGCGCGGTTTCTGACATTCTCAAAGCCGCCGGAGCCCGACGTGTGGTCAAATCGAAGAGCATGGTTTCCGAGGAGATTCACCTCAATGATCACCTCCTGGCCGAAGGGATTGAGTCGGTGGAGACGGATCTGGGTGAATATATTATCCAGATCGACGGCGATCACCCGAGCCACATCGTCAAACCGATCATTCACAAAATGCGCGGCGACATCGCACGTAGCTTCGAGCGTGAAGGGTTGGGGGAATACAACGACGATCCTGAGGTTATAACACGCCGCGCCCGCGAATTCATGCGCGGCAAATACCTCTCGGCCGATGCCGGTATCACCGGTGCCAATTTCGTTTCGGCCGAATCGGGACGCATCGTGCTCGTCACCAATGAAGGCAACTCGCGTTTCTGCCTCGCGCCGACGCGCATCCATATCGCCATCGTGGGCATCGAAAAAGTGATCCCTTCCGACGCCGATTTGGCCGTGCTTCTCAATCTTCTCGGACGCTCCGCCACCGGGCAGCAACTCACGGTTTACACTGAGTTCATCAACGGCCCGGCGCGCGATGGTCAGCCTTCCGGGCCGAAGGAAATGCACGTGGTTTTCGTCGACAATCGCCGCACCGAAGTACTCGCGTCAGACTGCAAAGAAATCCTCCGCTGTATCCGCTGCGGTGCCTGTCTCAACGTCTGCCCCGTCTATCGCCAAGCTTCCGGTCACGCCTACCGCAGCGTTTATCCGGGGCCGGTGGGCGCGGTGCTTTCGCCGCTGCTTGCGGGCGACAAATTCAAAGAACTTGCCGATTTGCCCAAGGCGTCGAGCCTGTGCGGAGCGTGCAACGAAGTCTGCCCGGTGGATATTCCCATTCCCGACTTGCTGCTGCGATTGCGGAACCGCGCGCACGAGGAACATGTTCCTTCGCCCGGCACACCGCCAATGGAGGGTTTTGCCATCTTGGGCAGCCATCCGTTGATCTGGCGTTCGGCCATGACTTTCGGCGTCGTCAAAGATTTTGTGCCTCTGCTGGACAAAATGCCCGTGCCTTACCTCGGCGCATGGCTGAAGACTCGCACGTTGCCGAAGTGGCGTGGCGGCAAGTTCCGCTCATGGATGAAGTCACGTCCCGGCCGCAAAGGGGGAAATGGTTAATGAAAGCCGCCCGTGAAAAAATTTTTGCCGACATCAAAGCCGCTCTGGCACCTTTGCCTCATCGTGCTGACCGCCCCGAAGTTCCGCTAGGCGTTGCCGATGCTCAATGGCTCGATGGGGAGGGGCCGACCACCGAGCTATTCCTCAAGCGCGCCCGAGCCACGGGCACGGTTTGCTTTACCTCGGCGGATGATTGCCATTCCTGGCTGGGGGCCCAGCAAATCAAAAAAGTTTACATCCCTTCGGTGATGTCGGACTTGGTGGACTTGTTTGGCAAAGTCGTCGAAGTCACCATGGAATACCGGCGAGACCAAGTGAACGAGATCGATGCCGCCTTGACGCCGGCCGCCGGTGCCATCGCCGAATCGGGCACCATCATTCTCACGGACGCCTCCAGTCCTGACCGGTTGGCTGAGCTTGCGCCGTGGACCCATATCGCCGTTGTGCGCAAAGAATCTGTCTATCGTTCGATCTCCGATGCCCTTTCCGCGATGCCCGACGATCCGAATGTCATCTGGGTGTCCGGTCCATCGAAGACCGCTGATGTCGAGGGTATCCTCATTCAAGGTGTCCACGGTCCAGGCGTGCAAGGGTGCCTGTTGATCTGAACTCTGCCGCAACTTAGGGCCGGATGGGGGGTTAACTTCGGTGAATGTTTTGCTCTGCCAATGTTGAATGGAATAACGATGCGGCTTCCCATCTTTTGAGGCGAGCAGCATTTGGTGCCCCCCCGAGGACGCAGAGGCGTTGGCGGGACTCGGCCTGCAGCAAGCCGATTAATCTTAGCTGAAAGCACCCGAGCAAACCACCTCGCTGGCTCCCGCAACTGATGCACAGTTCCTCGCTTAGGAAAGGGCCTTGCGAAAAAAAGGGGATCGTCAAAACGAGGAGGTGCGAAGGGAGATCGGTATGCTTCGCCGCGCGGAGAGTAACGCGCTGAGCGCTTTGCGTGGCTGGTGGCTTGATCGCATGCGATTTGGCCCTGCGTCCACGCGGGAGAAGTTGACGCTTTTAAGGCACGGGCATTTCGCCACGAGCCAGAAAAAGGTGGTCGCCCCTTGAAAATCTGAATATCTCACAACGATCGTCAGGCGTGACGCGCCTTGTCGGAGCGGTGGAAATCAATCAAGTTGAGCCCGGGCGGCGTTTGTGCATTCATTTGCACAGTGTATTCGCCCCAAAGCGATACAACTGCCAAACTAAACCCTACCTATAAACGATCCGAACCCATCACCTTCTCCATGTCCCAAGAATATTTTCCCGGCATCCCAAAAATCGCCTACGAAGGCCCGAAGTCGAAAAATCCTTTTGCTTTCAAGCGCTACAATCCCGAAGAGCTGGTCGAGGGCAAAACCATGCGCGAGCACCTGCGCTTTGCGGCCGCATACTGGCATGTGATGCGCAACCAGCTGGCTGATCCGTTCGGCGGCGGCACGGCGCTCATGCCTTGGGATGACGGATCAAATTCCGTGGCCAATGCGCAAAAGCGTGC
>JBIJDZ010000016.1:0-33015 GCA_044343805.1 Chthoniobacterales bacterium
CGCCCCCGCTGTTGGTGTCTATCACCCCGCGGATCAGTCGAAGCTTCAAGGCCGAGGAGACCTCATAGGGCAGTCCCGAAGGTTGGATCACCTGATAGACATAATCGCCGGACGGACTGAAGCTTCTGCCCGCATACGACAGCGTGGGCAACGGAATACCTGTCATCGAGTGGAAACTGCTTCCGTCCGACGTATTTTTTGATTCGACCAACAGCGCTTTTCTCACCAATGCCCCTGCGGTGACGCCCTAGGTTTGCGAGTCGGCATCCAACCGCAAGGTGGTGTAGAGGCGGCGCGAACCCTCATCATTGGGCCGCGTGACAACCAAAAAAGCCGAGGCCGTATTCTGGGTGATGGCCTGCTGTTGCGCCGAAGGTCAGGGCGCCGACCACCTCGTTGCCCATCCTGGTGAGCAACGGCCTAGTGGCCTGGCTGTTGAAAATGCCAACCTATACGGGGAGATCAAGATGGCAATAACCGCCGCAACCGTGAGCATTTCCAACAAACTGAATCCCGCCATGCGCACATGGCGCCCTTTTCGTACGGTATCAGCAAGTAGATAGTGGGGGTCATGGCTCAGTTCTGCCGTTCAATAATCCAAGGCTCGGGGTGGAGAAAAACTTCCGCGTCGAAGTTCTCCGGCAACGTATCAAAGACCAGTTCGGTTGCAAGTTGCGGGTTGTCCTCCACTCGCTGGACTCTGACGACACGATTGGTGTATTGGCCCGGCTCAAATTTGACATCACGGGGCATGTTGAACGCCTTGCCGTTGCGAACACCCCATTCTTGCAATCGAATGACAGACCCGGCAGGCAAAGGTTTCGCACCATTCGGGCTTTGCAGGGTTTCGACCACCTCATACTCATTAACCACCAGTGCCTGACTGTAAGGAGCAATGCTTTCCGGACTCGGGACTTTGCTTTTCTCCTTCAGGTTGACGCGCAACAAATAATCGGAAGGGAATTTCATCACCTCGGAGATCCATCGCTGATGGGCTGCATGGGCGGATTCGGCCTGTTGATCCGTGAGCGCGGCATTGTGCAGGATAAATGAATCAATCCACCCCCGCCACCCGATCGAGCTGTTTCCTGCCAAGCGCAGAAAATTGAGAGAGGACTTACCGCCTAGCTTTGCCCATTTATCCAATGAACCGCTGAAATCGTTGATCACGGGCTGCTTCTGGCCGTTCAGCCAGACGCGAAGATCGCCATCCTTGAAAGCGGCGATGAGATGCTGTTGGCCCGGGCTTTCCAGCGTGGCGATTTTGACCCAACCGCCACCCTCTTTTCCCGAGGTGTTCAGCTTCATGAGCAAGTCACGACCTTTCTGGCCAATGATGAAGTTGTATTTTTGGAAACTGTTGGCTTGCGAGACGAGCACGACCGCACCATCGGGATCGCGGAATCTGCTGTCTGGATCCTCCTGCTCCAACTCACGCGGGCTGAACCCCAGTTCGATGGTGAACTCGCCGGATTTCGCGATGAAAAGTCCCGTGCTACTGGCCTCAACTTTGGTGTTAAATAGCGCGTCGTTCGATGATGGAGGAGAGGTGTGCACGCGCGCTCTTCCCCATCCGTCAAAAATCGACTCACCCGAACGCGGCGAAACGAGATCCGCATCGCGGTAGGGCATGGGTTCGAATTCACCTTTCTCCGATTTCAGGTAATTATTTTTGGGGGACCACAGGGCGATGATTCCATCGGGATTCGCGGGCCAGAAAGGCCGCTTCACCTCGACTTGATTGTTGACCAGCGCCGTGGGATCGGGCTCCAAATCGAAAATCCCGACCATTACAAGCTTGTCCTGCTCACGCAGCGGCCCGGCCAGGTCCACAATGAGTCGACGCTCGCTCAAATCCAAAGCAAAGGACGACACGGGATCACCCGAGGCCAAGCGTATGGAGGCGTCCTTCAACCGTATCTTCTCGTTGAAGACGAGATGCAAACGGTTGGCTCCTTTCACATCGACAGACTCCACCATCGGGGGGGTGCGCTCGACGACTGTGACCAGACCGTCAAATGTCTTGCCGTCCGACGCCTTGGCGAGAACCTTGTATTCGCCGGGTTTGTCATAGGTGTGCGAGGGCGCGGCACCCGTCCCGGTTTGCCCGTCGCCAAAATCCCACGACACGTTTCCCGCGGGAAACGGATACTGGAAATCCACCTTTAACGGGGCTTTGCCGAGAAAACGCCCGGCCAGGTAAGCAAATGAGGAATAATCGCCGGGATCCACCCAAGCATAAGGCAAAGTGGAGTGACCTTTGCCGTTGGCCGTGAGCCGAACTTGACCCTCGATTTTTTCATAATTCTTGTCGAATTTCGCAAAGAAAGAATCCTCGTATTCTTTATTTCCCATCGGTCCAAAGAACGTAAAAAACTCGGGACGGTTGGAAATTCGGGCTCGGTCCACTTTATCTCCGTCAACCAGAAGTGGCAAAAGGCGGCTGCTTTTGCGATCGTCACGGTAGAGACGGTCGTAAACGTAAAGGCCCTTGTGGTCGAAATTCACGTGAAACATGCGATAACTGTTGTCCGGCAAGATGTTCGAGTTACAGCCGCCCATTTCGCCGATAAAAGCACTGCCGTTGGGGTAGGTAAAAATTCCGGTATTGGGCCACTGGATCTGGGTAGCCACAAAACGTCCGTCCGCCGAAAGGCTCAAAGGCGCATCCGTGTCGGTTTTATCCCAAACCAGACTCCGTTTGGACGGATCGGACAACGGGAACCTTTCCAGGCCGGAGAGACGCCGGTCCGAGCCGCGGCGCGTCGCAATGTAGACCCAAGTCTCCCCGGCAGGATCTCGCCAAAGAGCCAACACACCCATGCCGGAGCCCAATTCGACCGGAGCAGTCCCCTCCGGAGCGTTCCAGTCAATGGCATAGAGTTTGCCGCTTCCCGGACCGGGGGTGTCCTTCGAATCAGTAATGGCAAACAACACTTTGCTGCCGTCCGGAGTGATGATGGGCCAACAACGCTCTCCGACCGCGCCGGAATACAAGGTCCGCTTGTTAGCGCCCTCGGTATCAAAGGCCACAATCGCATTCTCATCCTGCTGCCAGACAAGTTTGACTCTCGCTCCTCCGGTGAGCTTGAGCAACTCTGACTGAAGTTCATCGGGAGACAACTGACGTTTTTCTTGTGCCGGACAAGACGCCAACGCGCCGAACCAGATGGCAAAGCACGAGATTGCTGCAACCACATGGCCGGCGAAGGTACCCCGCCGGATATCAATGTTATAAGAAAGTTTTTTCATTTGGATTATGTCTTTATTCAAAGCGAATTTCCCCCCAGTTGCGCGGCACCATTTTGAGTTCGTATACCGCATCATCAACGAGGCCCACATCCTGGTTGCTCCAATAGTTGCGCAACCTTGTGCGCGCTCCCGCGGGGTCTCCGAAGGTTGCTCCAAAGTCAGCCGACCAGATTGATCCCGCCTCCGGCTTGGCCCCGATCACTTCCCAGGGAATTGCCGCCTCGACAATGTAGCCGCGACCATCCGGCCGGGGCTTTTGGACTTTGATGCCGGGGATATCAACCACGCGCACCTCTTCCATGGTGTAGGCCGCGACCACTCCCGAACTGAAAGTGGCCGGCGCCTTTTTCGTCGATATCTGACGGTACAGAACAGCCGTCGGGTTACCCTTGAAATTACCGATCGAAATTCTGGTGTCTCCCTGAACGGCCTCATCACGATTTTTATCCGCGTTCGGGTCGGTGGAAATCTGGAGATCTACCGTGTCGCCACCAATATAAAGATAAGTAGGATCCGGGGCCCCGTTGACCCAAGGGGTACGGTCCTCGACGTTCCAAGACACGTAGAGATTCTTGTCATCCCAAGCGACGCGTGTCTCCACGCGTGCGTCTCCGCGCTTGTATTCAACAAGAGCTGCGGAGCCGAAGTCCTTTTCGGGGTCGCCGGTGAAGTTCGGGGTATGCTGTTTCACCACCATGGATTTACCCTGTGCAACGCCCGCCTCCAGTTCTTCGCGCAAAGTGACCGCGCGGGACACTTCCTGTTCGCTGATCTGAATCTTGCCGGAGCCCATCGCCTGCAATTTTTCCAACCCCGTTAGCGAGACATTCCACGTGGCTGTTTTTCCCGCTTGCACGAAATAGCTGCCATCAGTGGACTGCACGAATGAGCCGCCGAAATCCTCCATACCCATCCCTGGAGGCACGCGGTCCAGCACCGCGCCGGGCAAGGCCTCTGCCGGCCATTGGAACCGCATGGCATCCCCTTCAAACAAGCGTCCGATGTATTGGCCGTTGCTGGCCAGCAAATGCCATTCACCGAGGTTGCTGTTGATGGCCCAAACCCAGACATCCCCACCCAAGGAGGACAAACGCGCAGTGCCTACCGGGTCAAAGGCGCCGCGGAGCATTCCGGGCCTCGATTGGGCGGCGCGGTGCGATCCATGAACCCCGTGGAATGCATTCGGATAACTCCAAAGCTCGCGGTTGTTGTTCTGCAAATCATAGGCAGTGTAAAAATCCACACCTTTCTCCGGAGTGGTTCTCGCCAGAAGGTATCGGCCGTCTGCCGTAGGAATGCCGGTGGCCGGAATCAGCCGCGACTGCTGCGGATCGTAAACGGGCGCGCCGGAAGGGGCAAATCGCACCACCGGGAAATGGCGGCTTTCTTTGTCCAGTTTGCCATAAAGCCCAAGCTCATCGTCGACGCCCAGTGACCAACCTAGGTACCCGGAGGCATTGAAAGAGCCACCCATATTCAACATCTCATCAGGCTGCTGCTCGCCATCTCCATTCACATCTGTCCAAAGGGATGCGTCATCGATCACCGTACGCAAAGCATAGTTTCCCTCGCCCAGACGCTCAAAAATACTGGTCTTCTTTCCGCGGTCATCGTTGGTGACCAAATACACCTTGCCGTTCGAGGGGAAGAAAAAGCGCGCAGCCCCGGCGATTGCGTTGTCAAATACTCCGAGACAAACCGCCCGACCGGTCTCAGGATCCATTTTCCATTCCGCTCCCTCGCTGATCATGATGTTGGGATCTTTCGGGAAGATGGTGCCGCCACTGGCCCCGTAGTGCGTGGGACCGAACAATTCCTGCAACAAGGTTCCTTTGTTGGCATCCCAAAGGCTAAAGCGCTGAGGCGTCTTGCTGCCTTCGGCAACCCACAGACGTCCTTGCCCGTCCACGGCCAGCGCACGGATCGACCGCAGCCCGCCGGCGACCCACGGCCCCGTCTTCGGGCGCCCTCCGGCCACACCGATCTCGCGCAGTTTCTTACCGGCAGCGTCAAAAACATGCACTTGATTGGCAGGCGCCTCGAGCCCTGCATAGATCTCGCCACCGGCAGCCGTGGCTGCCACCACGGAATCCAACCCGCTGACCACCGTCCGCAATTCATCGCCTTTGGCCGGATCCAAACGCATGATCTGACGGCCAATAACGCGACCGTCCTTGATCTCCTCGGCCGTGCCGGGCTTTCCGGTGGAAACAATGTAGATCCCGCCATCATCCCCGACGTGCAAAGCTCCGGGGCCCGCGACATCGATTTCCCGTTTTTCTTCGCCGGTTTTTGCGTCCAAGACGCTGATCACGTTATCGGCGAAGTAGGAAAGAAAGACCTCCCCATTGTGGGCGGCCACGCCCGCAGGATTTTTGATCGGCAGATCGGGACTGGAAATCCCCTCCCAGTTCACATAAGCCCCCTTGTCATTGATCTTGTAAAGCGTATTGGTGGGCTTGGCAGGGCCATCTTTGAGCACAAAAATGATGCTGTCATCGATGCCCATGTGCACCGCACCGCCGATGCCTCCGCGCGTGTTGCCCCATTGCTTTTTGGCATCCATGTTGCAGGCGACAAGGGCGCTTCCCGACTCGGCTCCAGTCCACCCCAGATAAACTTGTTTTTTTCCCACAACCACACTGGATGGAAACCCATGGTCACCACCCCAGTTGGTGTCCCGTCCGTTGTCCCAAGGCGCGATACCGGCGTTGTTGGCCCATCCCCGCAGGCGCAGCTTCAATCCGGGATGGTGCAAGGCCTCCCAAGTGTATTCGCCGACCGCTACGGGGGAACCACGTAGAGACCAGTGCTGCTGCCCCAACCCGTCCCACATGACTTCATGTTGCCCCTTGGTGAAGAATTCACCGCCCAGGAGGTTGCGCACGACACGTCCCTCGCGATCGCGGATCAACAAAGATACGTAACCGTCTTCCGGCACCTCGAATTTGATGGGAACAACCCCAGGCACCGGTGGCCGTTCGAACAGTTTGGAAATATCAATGGACGGTTTGCCCTCCACCATCGTCACGGGAAAAGTCCGGCCATCTGACAGACGCACCGGACGCGGCGAGAGCTTGCCGCTGTCCACCAGGGTGGCCGTGCCCCATGAATCAGGTGATTGGAAGGTGAACACCCGATCCACAGCCACACCTTCTTTGAAAACATCCTTCATGGTCAGCCGGCCGGCTTTGCCAGTCGTCATATTGGGCTCAATGGTCATGATGAATTGATCGCCCGGCTTCATCTGCACTCCCTCGGCAACCAACAAGCTCCACGGAATTGCGATTTCCTGCACATACCCCTGCCCGTCTTCATTGACGGCAAAAGCCTGCAAGGCACCCTTCTCCTTGGCGTTGGGAATAGAGCTTTTCGGCTTATCTTTGCCGGCCTTACCAAAATAGCGGTAATCCACATTGATGATGTCTTCGCCATCGCTGCCCTTCCATGCGGTCCAATGGGAGGGACGTTCATCACTTTCCTTGAAGCGGGTGATGATGCGGAATTGGAGGCTGTCGCCCTGGAACCCGGAACCAGCGATGGTTTGGTTGGGGTTGTTCATCGGCGTTTGGTCATTCCACCGGGCGAGAATGTACAAGTAATCCTTGTCATACATCGCATGGGTCCAGACGGCATACTGGTCGCGCTGCGTTTCAATATCCGACGTGGTGAACACCCCGCCGCTCAAATCCCAATCATCAACAAGTCCGTCGACTTCGACTTTTCCGGGGGCGGGAACAACTTGCAGGCCGTAGTTTTCGGTGTCAACCGATTGAGCTTGGGTTTGCGACGCGGCAAACAAAGCAAGCACTGCTATCAAGACGGAGAGATGTTTCGCGAAATAGTTCATAGGGTGATTAGGGTTTTTCGGAATTGTTCGATACAGATAAAACTTTGGCCGGCGAGCCAGCCACGCACAGACTTTCCAAACGTAGCACGCCCTTGCTCGATTCGCCTTGCAGGATCGGAAAAATATCCACGCGGTGAACTCGCGTAGGATCCAAATCTTCCAGAATGACCTTGGCATGGTGCACATTCCCGCCAAGACGCCGGCCGAGCTGGCTGGAATCAACCGTAGTTCCCTTGGATCCGGGAATGGTCATCTCTTTTCCATCCAAGTGGACTTTGTAAGTCAATCCATCGGGATTGGACTCGCCCCACAACATCACCACTTCTCCTTGAACCAACGCCGAGAGCGCAGGCCCCTCCCCGGCTTCCGACATGTGGGTTTCGACGACACTGTCCAGCCAACGACTCATGAGCATGTCCCGCAAAGGCCCCTGATCGCTGGGCGCAGCGGCTTTCCATCCACCCTCAGGCTGTAGCGTGACCCATGGAACGCGGGCAACCGTGGTAAATGCCGGCCCGAAAATCATTTCATTCGGAGGACGGCTCACTCGCTGTTCTTCTACCGCTTGGCGGTAGGCTGCCCAACCAACCGCGGCAAACTCTTTGTATCCTGCATCCAGCGGATGAATGGTATCCTTGCCCCACAGAAGTCCGGGATCCACTTGGCCAGAGGCGATGCGTTCCCGCAAATGCGTGACCACATCCCCCAAACCAGTCTGATAGGCCTTGGAAAGCTGTTGATGAGCCTCCTGACGAAACAGCCTCTGATTGCCGGTAGCATGAGACTTGAAGGGAAAAATCATCTGCACCACCGGAACTCCTGCCTCCGCGATCAAGCGGTGGATGATTGCTTCATAGGCCCGCACCGTTTTGGGCTTGGCCCATTCCAAAGAATCGTTGGCGGAGAAATCGACAAAAACCAAGTCAGGTTTGTACGCCAGCACATCGCGATCCAACCGAAACGCACCGAGAACAGAGTCGGTCCCGCCAATCGCCGCGTCCACAAAGGTAAATTTTGCCTCAGGATAAAACTCCCGAAACTTTGCCGCCATCAGCCCGCGAAACGACGTAGTTTCCGGATCACTGGCCGCTGCGCCCCATGTGAGCGAAGCCCCGAAAAATACCACCGTTAGATTTTCCCCGGCGCGGGCCCGACGATCAAAATCGGCAAAGCTCCCCGGCACTCGTTCAGGTCGTGACGAATCCGAACCGGACTCTCCAAAGCCATAAGAAGCGCAGAAGGAAAGAACCACAGCCACGAGCAAGGTCAAAACTGCGGGCCCCTCGACCCATCTCCGGCACCGGAATTTGCGATCTTCACCATCTTCGAGTTTTGCGCCGCTTGGCGAAGGGAACAGAACTGGCGCCGGTGGGGGACACATCACAACCGAATAAAAGTTGGGCCATAATTTGTCAAATGTTGTCAGCAGTTTTTCTCCGGACTTCGCGCCAGCGTCCGAAAAATTTTAAAAGATTGCCAACTTGTTGATCCTAATTTTGATTCGTTTGTTTTCTTTCGTAGCCCGAGCACTGCCATGGTTTTTACCTCCCATCTGTTCCTTTTCTATTTTTTACCCATCGCCCTCCTGATCTATTACGCATCCCCGTGGCGATGGAAGCATCTGAGCCTGACGCTGCTCAGCTACTTCTTTTACGGATGGGCCAATCCGCTTTTCGTGGTCCTCATGTTCGTTTCCACCGTGATCGACTACGTCGCCGGGCTGGTGCAAGCCAACAACGGGTGGCGCGGCTGGAGTCGCGAGCCCAAACTTTTGACACCGGGTGGACCGAGGTCGCGAACGCAAAAGTGGGCAATGATCGCCAGTATAGTTTCGAACCTCTCGCTGCTGGGCTTTTTCAAATATTTCAACTTCGGAATCGACAACTACAACCTCATCCTCGATGGGCTGGGGCTGGGGCATCTGCAACTTTACGATATTCTGCGGATCACCCTGCCGCTCGGCATCAGCTTTTACACCTTCCAGTCGATGAGCTACTCGATCGACGTATATCGCGGAGATGCGCGGGCGATGAAGAATTTTACCGATTTCTCCTGTTTTGTCTCGATGTTCCCGCAGCTTGTGGCCGGGCCGATCATCCGTTTTGCCGAAGTCGCGGATCAGCTGCGGGAGCGCACGCATACCGGGGAAAAATTCGCGCGCGGGGTGGCTTTTTTCGCAATGGGCATGGCCAAGAAAATTCTGCTCGCCAATCCCTGCGGAAAGGTAGCCGATCTGGCTTTCGATTCAGGCTCGGTAGGCACGTTGGACGCCTGGGTGGGTGTGGTAGGATATGCCTTCCAGATTTACTTCGATTTCAGCGCTTACTCGGACATGGCCATCGGCTTGGGGCTGATGATGGGTTTTGTCTTCGCGAAGAATTTTGATTCGCCCTACAAGTCGGCATCGATCACCGAGTTTTGGCGCCGATGGCACATCTCGTTGTCAACTTGGTTGCGGGATTATCTTTATATCCCGCTGGGCGGCAACCGTAAGGGGAACGTCCGCACTTACATCAACCTCATGCTTGTCATGCTCTTGGGGGGGCTGTGGCACGGGGCCTCTTGGAATTTCATGATCTGGGGAGGCATCCACGGGGCGATGCTCGGGGCCGAAAGGGCGATGGGAAAAAATTCGTTTTACAGCCGCCTGCCCCACCCCGCACGCGTAGCCATCACGTTCGTGATCGTGCTGGTGGGCTGGGTGTTTTTCCGCGCGGCGGATTTGCCCACTGCCCTCGCGTACTGCCGGGCGATGTTCGGATTTGCTGATCCGCAGGCCGGAGCTGGCCTGATCGGGGGCATCATTTACCAACCCTTTTATGTCATCATGCTGATTGTCGCAGGGATCATAGCTTGGGGCGCTCCGCAGACTTGGGATTGGACGCGGAAAATCACTCCCGCAAAGGCGATGGTGATTGTGGTATTGTTCTTGATTTCGCTTCTGGTCATGACCACGCAGTCATTCAACCCTTTCATTTACTTCATTTTCTAAATTTATGGCGGACGTCACACCCATCGAAGAGATTCCCACGCGTGAAGCGATCGCCAAGAAGGAGATCGGCGTAACCACCATTTCGACCAAGCTTGCTTTCGTGCTGTCCGGCTTTTTTCTGCTGACCATCACCATGGTGCCGCTGGCGCAGTTCGCCTTCGAGGCGGCCACAGGTCGCCAACAACAATCGGCCTTCGGTCTTTTTCCGGTGGTTCCGCAGGCATGGGCGGCTTTGCAAGAGCAGGCGCCGACCGGACTTCTCAACGGAGTATTCTCTGCCAATGGCGTTATGCTCCGTGGTATCGGATCGTTTGAAGATGAACTCGAAGAAACCTTCTTCGGTGCGCAGAAATTTCTTCCCGTCATGCAAGCGCTCTACCTGCGCTGGCTGGGATTGGGAAATGAGAAGGTGTATCCGGGGATAGACGGGTGGCTCTTTTACCGGCCCGACGTGGATTATGTGACCGGCCCGGGATTTTTGCTTCCTCGCGTACTCACGGCGCGGATGCGCAGTGGCGATTCCACCGTGGGCGAGGCAGTGAAACCGAATCCGCTTCCCGCCATCCTTGCCTTCCACAGGGAGCTTGCGGCGAGAGGGATCCGACTGATCGTCATGCCCACGCCACTCAAACCCTCAATCGAGCCCGAAATGTTGAGCGCCAGATATCAGGGATTCAATGGTCCCGCGCTGCGGAATGCGTCCTTCGCCGGTTGGGCGGAAAGCCTGAGGGCGGAAGGCGTGGAAATTTTCGATCCGGCGGAGGCCCTCATCAACTATCGCATCAAAAACTCCCGATCGGCTTATTTGCAGACCGACACACATTGGACGCCCAGCGCGATGGAGCACGTCGCGGAAGCCTTGGCGCGGCAACTGCAAACTGCAGACACCCCCGAGGCGGCGTGGTCACGCGCCCGGACCGAAATCGAAGGAGTGGGCGATATTGCCAAAATGTTGAAACTGCCGGAATGGGCCAACCTTTTCCCGCCCCAGAAAGTCACCACCGAACGCGTGCTCGACTACGAGGGGCAGCCGGTCGCGTTCAATTCCTCCTCGGACGTCCTCCTGCTGGGCGACAGCTTCTCGAATATTTTCTCGCTCGATGCATTGGGTTGGGGCAGCGGCGCGGGGCTCGGCGAGCAGCTTGGCTATGAGCTTGGGCGACCGGTTGACGCGATTCTGCGCAACGATGCCGGATCATACGCCACGCGCGAGATTCTGGTCCGTGAGATGGCACGAGGCACTGACCGTCTTGCCGGCAAACGCGTGGTGGTGTGGCAATTCGCCGAGCGGGAACTCTCCCAAGGCGATTGGAAAATCTTGCCGCTGCCGCAAGTCACCAGCGCCCCGACGGAAAGTCCCCTGGAATCGGCTTTTCTCGATCTCCCACCGGGGTCGAATCCCGTCAAAGTCACCGGGCGCGTGGTCGCGGTCTCGCCAGTTCCACGTCCCGGCACCGTTCCCTACCGGGATCATGTAATGACCGTTCACCTTACGGATTTGCAGGGCGAAGGCATTGCGGCCGAATCCCAAGCGGTGGTCTATTTGTTCGGGATGCAAGACAACGTCCTCACGTCCGCCGCCTCCTGGCGGGCTGGCGATCAGGTTGAGCTTTCGCTGCGTGCGTGGGATGATGTCTCGGCGGACAATGAACGCTTCAACCGCAGTGAACTGGACTCTCCGGAACTTCAACTCGAAACTCCCACCTGGGGCGAACTTTCAAAATGAAAACCCGTACACTCAAATACCATACCTTAAGTACATTTCTCATACTGGGGCATTGCCTTAGCCAGCCGCTGCTGGCTGATCCCGGCGCGCCCCTGCGCGAAGCAGCCGCCGCCAAAGCCAAGGAAAGTCCCGTGGTTCAGGGATCCGACGGATGGTTGTTCTTGCCCGCAGAGTTGCGCCACATCGGCGTCGGGCGCTTCTGGGGACAAGATGCGGCGGCCGTCAGCAAAGCGGCACGTCCGGAATCAGCCGACCCCGTGCCAGCCATCTTGGACTTCCAAGAGCAACTCAAGTCGGCCGGAATACGACTCATCATGGTTCCCGTTCCTGCCAAAGCCTTTGTTTATCCAGAGGCTGTGACAGGAGGAGATCCCTCGGCGCCCGCCGGACCGCGCACTGACACCTACCATCAGGAGTTCTACCAAACCCTTCGAGACCAAGGAGTAGAGGTTCTGGATTTGCTGCCGGATTTGCTCTCGAGCCGCAATCAGGACGGAAATCTCATGGCCTGCAAGCAGGACTCACACTGGTCCGGTGCAGCCACGGTTCTGGCCGCGGAAAAAATTGCCGGGATGATCAAAGACACAGCTTGGCCGGAATCGGCCCCGCGCATTAAAACATCCGTGCAAAACCGCAAAGTGGAGGTCAACGGTGACCTTCGGGGAATGCTCGAAAGCTCCAAACCCTCACCGGAATCTTTGGATTTGCGCTTTGTCACGGACCAGGCCACCGGCGCGCCCGTTGAACCCTCAGCCCAAAGCCCGATCGTTCTGCTAGGGGACAGCCACAACCTCGTCTTTCATGCCGGCGACGATATGTTGGCCAAGGGCGCTGGATTGCCCGACCAGCTCGCCCATGAACTTGGCATGCCCGTCGATTTGATCGCGGTGCGCGGCTCCGGCGCCACTCCCGCGCGCGTAAATATGATGCGGCGTGTCAAATCGGACCCCTCTTACTTGAACAACAAAAAAGTCGTGGTGTGGTGCTTTACGGTACGCGAATTGACCGAATCGACAGGCTGGCAAAAGGTACCGGTCGCACCCAAAAAATAACACCCTCCCCCACACTTTCCATTTTCCCGACGCTCTCCCGTTGGGCCGATCATCGCACAATCCGGTATTGGCGGGTTGGAGGAGAGGCCTTGCTAGGTAGGGGCAAGATCCAGCAGGTTACTGAACAGAAGAGGCAAATATTGTCATGAAACTCACGCCCCTACTGACCCCGCACGCCATTGTCCAACGCAACCAGCCCATTCCTATCTGGGGCTGGACAGATCTGCCTCGGACCCGCATCAGGGCTTATCTGGGGACCAGCGAAGCCGAGGGAGTTTCGGGCGACGATGCCCGCTTTTTGTTGCGCTTACCCGCCCTGCCGGCTGGGGGCCCGCACACATTGGTTGTGGAGAGACTCGACGGCGACGAACGCCTCGAAGTGCCTGACGTCCTCGTGGGCGACGTCTGGCTCGCGTCTGGCCAGTCCAATATGCAATGGTCGATGTCGGCATCGGATTACACGGACGAGATCGCTGCAGCCAAACCGGATCAGATTCGCATGATCACAATCGCGAATCGCGCCGATGCGGCGCCGCAATCGACGGTTAAGGGCGAATGGCGGCTGGCCACTCCGGATACGATGAGCGAATTCTCCGCGGTGGCGAACTTTTTCGCCCAGCGGTTGCAGGATGAAATCGGCATTCCGTGCGGCATCATCAGCGCGAGTTGGGGGGGCACTTTTATCGAAACTTGGATCAGCAGAGAACGACTCCTGCTCAATTGCGATACGCGCGATTGGGTGCGGAACTACGAGAGCTTCGCGAACAGCAAGGCGGGCTGGGACAAGCGCTCTCTGGAGGAAATTCTGCCTGCCGATCCGGGCAATCGCGGGGTCGAGAGAGGCTGGCATACGGCGACCTATGACGACCGATCTTGGGAAACCATGCCGTTGCCGGGCATCTGGCAGCAACACGGACACAACTATTCGGCGGTGATGTGGTTCCGTACGCGCGTTAAACTCCCCCCCTCCTTGCGCGGCAAGCCCTTGACCCTGCACCTCGGAGCAGTAGACAAGCAGGACATCACTTACGTCAACGGCGTAGAAATCGGTCGCACAGGATCCGGTTTCGACGAAAGCGTCTGGGCGCAGCACCGTAAATATACCATACCGTCCGAGTTGACCCAAGGTGCGGAACTCGTGATTGCCGTGCGGGCTTATTCGTTCCGTTTCAGCGGTGGTCTGACCGGACCGGCGTCCGCAATGCGCTTGGTTGCGACTGAGAATGCGGAGGAAACTTCGATCCCTCTGGCTGGCGACTGGCGTTGGCAGGTAGAGCACAATTTCGGTTTGATAGCGGTGAGCGAGAGCATGGGGCACGGCCAGCCCAACTCGCCCTATATACTTTTCGAGAACATGATCCGGCCACTGCTGCCGGTGGGGATCGCCGGGGCGATCTGGTACCAGGGCGAGTCTAACGCCCCCAAGGCACCCAAGTACCGGCAACTCCTGCGCGACCTGATCGAAGACTGGCGCTTCCATTTCGGCTTGGGGAATTTTCCTTTTGGCATCGTCCAGCTCACGAGCTACATGGCGCCCCAGAACTACCAGCCCGATTCCAACTGGGCGCTCTTGCGCGAAGCCCAGCAAGATGCACTCGAAGTGCCAGACACAGGATTGACGATCATTCACGATGTGGGCGACGCCGCGGACATCCACCCGAAAGATAAACGGACGGTCGGCATCCGTCTGGCGCAATGGGCCTTGGCCAAGGTTTACGGCCGGGCGATTGTTCCCGGTGGCCCGATCTACCGGGAAAACCGGTTAGAAGGCTCCCGGATCCGTATCCTCTTCGACCAAGTCGGCGACGGACTGGCGTTGCGCGACGGTGACACGGTGCAGACCTTGGTCATTGCGGGAGCGGACGGTGTGTTTCTGCCCGCCCAATCCATCATCGAAGGAGAAAGTCTTCTGGTTTGGCATCCGGACATCACAGCGCCGCTGGCGGTGCGCTACGCCTGGGCCGACAATCCCGAGGGAGCAAATCTCGTCAATACCATCGGCTATCCGGCGGGGCCGTTCCGGACCGACCGTTCGTCTGCAAACGATCTGCTCGGCAATCCGCGAAGCAGCGTAGCGGTAGAAAAGAATGGCTAAGTTTGGCAACAATACTATCGGTGAACGGTTTGGTTGGAGAACAATTGACCGCGGACAAATGATCGACGCCGTTTCAGTGGTTCACGCGGGCATCCGAGTGTTGGTGAACATGACCCTAACTGGGGAAGCCGCCGAAGTGGCACCTATGTGCTTCGAATGCAAAGATCCCCATTTGCAAAGTATCCTCTAACCACTTGCGGATCGATCTGGCCATGTGCTGCGCCATCAATCTATAAGGTTCATCATCAGCTTCGAAAACCAAGTCAACACATCCCCATGAAATCCCAACCCCCACGTGTATTGCTTTCCCTTCTCACGCCCCTCCTGCTCGTTATCCCCATTCTGGCCTTCCCGCATTCCTCAAATGCCCAGCCTGTCATTCTGGAGAAAGGTGCGGACACAACAGGTTTGATTCCGATTGAGATCGATTTGGAGAAACCGAGTTATGTCACGCTGGTCATTGATGATAAGGACGGGAAGCGGGTGAGAAACTTGATCAGTGAAACCCTCCTGCCTGCCGGCAAGCAAACGATTTGGTGGGATGGAGCTGCTGGGGCCGACACGCTGAACAGTAAAGGTACCGGCTTGGCGGGGCCGATGGTCGAGCCGGGTAATTATACAGTTCGTGGCATCATCAGGGACAAAATTGAACTCAAATATGAGTTCACCGTCTACAATCCCGGCACCCCGCCATGGAGTTACACGGAAAATGGACGCCAGATCGGGCGCTGGCTTGCCGATCACGTTTCGCCCACAGGCATAACATTTCTGCCAAACGGCTCACCCTACGGTGAGGAGCCGCAAATGCTTATCGTTTCCCCGGGGGCTGAATGGGGTGACGGGCTGGTCTGGCTGACCCTTGATGGTCGCAAACTCAATGGTCGTCGATGGATAGGAGGAACCCACACCGCCGCCATGTGGGTCACGCAGGATCGAGGGCCCGCGGCGGACCCCGATGTTCACGTCTATACCGTCAATGTTGCTGTTAATGCCAAAAAAAAGAGCAGTAAGGCATTACGGCTCATGGCGCTAATGAAGGACGGCAAAGAGAAGCGTGTTCTCCCCGAAGAGCTTCCCCTCAACCACGAATTCCGACACATGGAAACCCGCGGTCTGGCAGCCTACAACGGCATCGTCCTTGTCAGCCTGCACGCCGCCGGCAAAATTCTCATCATCGATGCCAAGGCTGGCAGTCTCGTGGGGGAAGTTGAGCTGCCCTCCCCGACCGGTCTCGCCTTTGATCCCAAAGGACGCTTCCTCTTGGCGGGATCGGGTAAAAAAGTAGTTCGTTATGATTTGCCCGCCAACTGGCCGAACGGTGGTGCGGAACTGCCTGCCCCCCGCGACCTCATAACTTCCGGTTTAGACAACCCCAACCAGATTCTTGTTGCTGATGACGGCACAATTTACGTCTCGAACTTCGATCTGTGGGGCGATAACCCGTCGCAACAGGTCAAAGCCTTCGACTCGTCCGGGAAACTTGTTCGTACCTACGGCAAGCCCGGCACGCCACAGATCGGTCGCTACGATGAAAGCGGCATGAGATCACCCGCTGGCATCGCGCTTGCGCCGGATGGCACGCTTTGGGTGGTCGAAAGTTACACGGGACCTCGCCGGTTCAGTTTGTGGAACAAAGACGGCAGCTTCCAGAAAGCCTTCTACGGCCCCACCAACTACGGCGGCGGAGGCGTACTCTCTCCGGATCTCCAATACTTCTACTACGACCATAAACAATCTTGGTCACCTCCCATGGAGTTCAAACTGGATTTCGAAAAGGGTAACTTCTCCGTGAACAGCCTCATTTACGACCGTCCGGGACTGTCTGCCAATGCCCGCATGCCAGGCGCCCCACAATATCCCATCCTCATCAACAACCGCCGTTATCTCACCAACGTAACACACGATCATCCCACGGCCGGCGCTGAAGTAGCTGTTTTCTGGCTGATGGGAGAGGAAGACCGCATCGCCCGACCTGTGGCTGCTGTCGGCTCTGCCCCGGATTTTCCGCCGTTTAAGGGCGAAGAATGGGTCGGGAAGCTGCCTGCCTCCCTTGATTTATCTGCAAAATGGCCGAAGCGGATGCTGTTCATCTGGACCGACGAGAACGGTGATGGCAGCCCCCAACCCAACGAGGTTGTCTTCGATGAATCTTTCCGCGTGGGCAAATTGACACTATCCCCGGAGATGGAATTGATCGACTCGCAGGGCTACAGCTTCAAACCCACCGAGTTCAACGCAGTCGGTGCGCCGGTTTTCAAGGCCGAAGCCAAGACCTTGGTCACGGCAGAGCCCTTGAAATACAACGAGACCGGCAGCGGCGGCAACATGGTGCTCCGGGGCCATGAAGGATGGATCATCCAATCCGACGGCCCCCTCAAGGGCTATCTCAACGGTAAGCTAATGTGGACTTATCCCAACGAATGGCCCTCGCTGCACGCCTCCCATGATTCCCCGCCTCCCCGGTGGCCCGGGGATATCATTGGCGGTACCCGCGTGCTTGGACCCGCCGTGTTCCCTGAAAAGGGTGACGCCGGCTCGATCTGGTTTTACAATGGAAATTACGGCGCGATTTATGCCATGACCTCAGACGGTCTGTTTGTCGCATCTGTCACCCAAGATCAGCGACGCGGCAAAAGCTGGCCCAAGGATATCAAACGCGGTGACGCGGTGAGCGAATACACCAATGGCCAAGAAAGCTTCTGGCCCTCGGTCATCCAGGCTCAAAACGGCAATATTTACATGGTGATTGGCGGCGAGCGCTCCAGCATTGCCAGACTGGATGGCGTGGACACCATCCGCCGTATCCCCCCGCAAACGCTTGCCGTGACCGGAGAACAACTCATCGCTGCCAGCCAGAAAGGGGGCGGCCGTGCCGCCTCGAAGCAGGAAACCCAGGCGCCCCTCAAGGTGTCTGTCTCGGCCTCCCCTCGTCCCACCTTGGCTGACGCCAAAGATTGGGAAAATGCCCAATGGGCTCCCATCGAGGAGAACCTGGACGCCGCTGCCATGGTGGCCGGCGACAGGTTGCATGTTGCGCTCCGCACATCGTTCCGCGAAAAGCTCGAAAACAATCTGGAAGACCCCCAGATTCTTTTCAAAACAGGCGCCGCCCTCGACTTGATGATCTCCAACAATCCGAAAGCCGATCCGTCCCGCACCGAACCGGTGGCTGGCGATCAGCGTATCTTGGTGACTCGCAGCAAAAAGGGCGGGGAGATCAAGGCCACCCTCTACCAGCAAGTCGATCCATCAAACCAAACCAACCGCGTTGAATTCAGCTCCGGTTGGCGCAATGTGTTTTTCGACCGTGTGGAGGACATCACCGATAAAGTCCAGTTTCCGGTGGAAACCAACGTCAAGATGCGTCCCATCGACCGTCTTCTCTTCGAGTTCTCCGTGCCCTTGGAGGTTCTCGGCCTGAACCCTTCTGAGGGCGCCACCGTCAAAGGTGACATCGGATTCCTGCGCGGCCCGTCCGGAAGCACGGTCCAGCGGCTCTACTGGAACAACAAGAATTCCGGTCTGACTGCTGACGTTCCCGGCGAGGCCATGCTGACTCCGATGAATTGGGGTGTTTTCGAGTTTCACAACGCACCCTGAGTCACACTCATTAGCCAGACTTCAGCTGCAAGTCACACGGTGAACATCCTGATCCAGTGAGTGGGAAATAAATCCCTTGCAGGTGAAATTGTGCATATCTGCGTGGCTGCTGAATCAGGCGGCGCAATTAGTGCAGACCATCCATGCCCACTAAATCCAACATCCTTTTCTTTTTTACCGATCAGCAACGTCTTTCAGCATTGGGCTGTTATGGTCCGACGGTATGCCGGACGCCAAATATTGACCGCATCGCGGCTCAGGGGGTTCGGTTTGAAACCGCCTATACCACCACCCCGGTCTGTACACCGGCCAGAGCCACGGTAATGACGGGAATGTACCCGCATCAGCATGGTTTTTGCTGCAATGCCGAAGACCTGCAGTCGGGGATGCACGAGTTGCGAGACCGGCCAGGGCTTCTTTCTCGCCGGCTGATCGAAGCGGGCTACATTTGTGGATATACGGGCAAGTGGCACCTGGGATCCGGATGGAAAAGAATGTTCGGCTATGAAAACCATCCGGCACTGCCCAAAGATGTCGGATTCGTTGGCCATAATGTTCACGGCCATGGCGGTGGCGGATTCAAATATCAGGAGTATCAGGACTATCTAAGCAGGAATGGCTGGAAACACGCGGTTCTGCCACGTTCCGAAGGCAAACTGTATCCCGCCGAATATGGCATTCTGGAGGGCCCCGTGGAATCAAGCGTGCCCTATTTTCTGGCGGAACATACGATCGGCTTGATCAAGGATGCCATCCAGCAGAACAAGCCATTCTTCATTTGGCACAATGAGTGGGGGCCGCATCACCCCTATTATGTGCCGCGGGAATATTATGACATGTATAAGGATATGGAGATTCCGCCATGGCCGAATTATGAGTTCGATGCTTTGAAAGGCGGCATGCCTTATGCCGTGCAGCGGCGAGAACCAGCAGACTCCTTCACTTGGGACGATTGGGCGGAGGCCATCCGCTACTATTACGCCTTCACGACCCTGATCGACCATCAGATCGGCCGGGTCCTCGACTTTCTATTTGAAACCGGCCTGGACAAAAACACCGTCACCGTCTTTTCCAGCGATCATGGAGACACGATCGGCGGCCACGGAGGGCTGGTAGATAAGGGCCGATGTACCTTCGAAGAGGTCCAGCGTATCGGTTTGCTGTTCCACCTGCCTGAAGAACGCGGCTGCAAGCCCCTGCCGGGCGGAACTGTCCTGAAAGAATGGGCTTCCCTCGCGGATCTCTACCCGACGTTCTGCGACATCGCCGGGGCTGAATACGACAAGACCGAGGTCAAGGGCCGTTCCCTCTGGCCGTTGCTGAACGGGGAGAAGCCAGTTTGGCGAGACCGGATCCTGATAGAAACGAACGGACTTCTGGGCGTGGCGCATACGATGTTCACGATCAGGCACCAACAGTACAAGTTCAGCGCCGGCGCTTCGGGGAGATGCGAGCTGTATGATTTGCAGAACGATCCCCATGAGATGAACAACCTTGCACACCTGCCGTCTATGCAACCGGTAGTGGAGCAAATGAAAGCCCTCCTGATCGATGAATTGAAGGCCACCGACTGTCATGGGACTACAACGTATTCGATCATACAAAAATGCAGGTGAGCACCACATGGCTATGTCGCCAATCCATAGGAAATAGGAATACAGCCGTGAAAAGCGCAATACAGAAAACCCTGCTTGCCATCAGTGCGTTGATCGCGCTTGTGTGGGGGAAGGCCATGTGTGCTGAACCACAGAAGATCCAGACTTACACGGTCGAGTCAGAATACCAGGGAGGAAAACAGGAAATCCGGGTCCTACTCCCAGATTCCTACAATTCGGCTAAAGGGTACAGGGTGCTGTACATACTGCCTGTCGAAAAGGGTTTCAATGACCTAAACGGATATGCGCTGGGATTGCTCCAGGGCATGGACGCCCACAACCGTTACGACATCATCATGGTCCAGATGGGCTTCGAGATGGAACCGTGGTTCGGGGATCACGCCTCCGACAAGAAGGTGCGGCAGGCCAGCTACATGAAGGAGTTCGTCGTCCCCTTCATCGAAGATCGGTACTCGACTCTCCGTAAGCCGGAAGGCCGACTTCTGTTGGGTTTCAGCAAGAGCGGCTGGGGTGCCTTCAGCCTCATCTTGACCTATCCTGACTTTTTTGGCTACGCCGCGGCGTGGGACGCCCCCTTTTTCTTCCCCGGTTTCCAGTTCAACATGGCGAAGATCTACGGCACCCAGACGCAACTCGACGCCTATCGTCCGGACCTACTCGTGACCAGGCAGCGGGCGAGCTTTCAGGAGAAGACTCGCCTCGTGCTGGCCGGCGAAAAACTCTGGGGGAGCCAGAGAATCCCCACTCCGAGCGGTGGCAGCCACACCCGAGAGATGCACCAATTGCTGGGCCGGGAAGGCGTCAGGCATGTCTACATCAACAATCTTCCTGTGCCGCACCGGTGGGACGAAAGATGGATGGCCCCCACGCTGGAAGTTTTGATCCGCTTGGCGCAAGACGATGGTGCGGTCCGGCCGGAACCGGGACGGGCTAGCGACCACGGCACACCAGCCGGATTGGAGAAAAGTCCCGGCAAATGACCCAAGGAGTGAAACAGCCATGAAACGATTCTTCAGCGGCGACAGTTTCTGGAACACGCCCTTATCGGCGCAGCCGGAGATCGACCCGCGCAGCGACCACTGCATCCGCTTGTTGCAAGAGCTCTGCCCGCACGGCGGGTTCTGGATCAACGAAGATTACTGGACCATCCCGGTCTACGAGGTCACGAAAGACACACCGCAGCGTCAGGTACTTCAGCGGGAGGTCCAGCCCGGTGAAAAGCATGTCCCCAGAAGCGGCTTCCGACACGGCCCCGGTTTCGGACCGCTAATCCCGGTGCCCGGCCAGCACTGCATTCCGTCGCGCGAAGGCGATGCCCATCTCGCGTTCGTGGATTATGAACGCCGGCTCGCCTGGGACATGTGGGCGGCCCAATGGCGCGCAGATGGCGAACTCGAATCCTTTACCGGTATGGCCTACAGCCTCGACGGCCCGGGCGTCTTCGATCCGGCGCTCTTCCCGGCCAAGGACGGCGAGAGCATTCATTGTTACGGACCCAGCCGGCACGCCGGCGTCCCGGCTATTGCCGGTCTGATCATGTACGAGGAACTGCGGCAGGGACGCATTGACCACAAGCTTTCGTTCGCCAGTTGCGTCAACGCCTTCAAGGAATTCGTCTACCCGGCCATATGGGGTGACGGCAAGCTTCCCGGCGGTATCCCCGAAGGCGCCGTGCTCCAGCTCGACCCCGCGCTCGACCTCGACCGCTTCGCGCTCTCGCCCGCCGCGCGCACAATTGCCCGGGCGTTGCAGGATTACGGCATGGTGGATGTGGATTGGGGCAAAGGCGCCGCTATCTACGCGGAGGGGTTGTGGGGACAGCCCGACCGTTCTTGGGCTGGACTGCTGAATGGGCCGGACCTGGTAGCGATTCCCTTTGCGCATTACCGGTTGCTGAAGCTGCCGCCGATCACCGGAAAAGGCTTCGATATTAAGGCTGCACGATGAATGATGAACTCTGGCTTGCCAGCGGGCAATCGAACATGGAACTGGTGGTGAAGAACGCGGCGGAACCGGCCGGGCCGGACGATCCGCTCCTTCGCCTCTGCCACATCCCGGTCCGCGACGCCGATGCGCCCTGCTCCGAGGTGGAGCCTCAGTGGGATGTGCCGGCGCACGAGTTTTCGGCGGTAGCGTATCACTTCGGCAGGGAGCTGCGTCATGCGCTGGACAAGCCGGTCTCGATGATCAACGCCAGTCTTGGTGCGACGTCGATCGTGAGCTGGCTTCCACGCGAAGTCGTCGAGGCCGATCCGCATTGGGACCAGATCGCGGCCCGTGAAGCGGACAAGATCTCCCACTACGAATGGGCACTGAAGAAGCGGAGTGAGGTGACCAACCCGGAGTCCATCTGGCTGCCGCCGAACCCCTACGTGCGGCGGCCGGGGGCGTTATATAACGGCATGATCGCGCCGCTGCAACGACTCCCGATCCGCGGGGTGATCTGGTATCAGGGCGAGGGTGATGCGGCATTTCCCGAGTGGTACGAAACGCTTTTCCCCGCCCTGATCCGTTCCTGGCGCGCGGCGTGGGGCCGGGAGCTGCCGTTCCTTTTCGTGCAACTCTCCAGCTTCGGTGGCCACCCTCATGAAGACTGGGCTCTGCTGCGCGACGTGCAGCGCAACGTCGCACAGACTGTACCGAACACCGCGATGGTCGTCTCGCTCGATGTCGGCGAGAAGGATGACATCCATCCCAAGCGCAAACAGCCGGTTGGCGAGCGTCTCGCCCGCGCCGCGCGGGCGCTGGTCTACAATCAACCGGTCGCTTGGCGCGGACCGACTCTAGCCAGCGTTGAACGGGATGGGCGTACACTCCGGTTCGACAACGTCGGCGACGGCCTGCACACCGACGGCCAGCCGCTGCGCGGGCTCGAGGTCGCCGGAGCGGACGGCGCATTCCATGCGGTCAACGCCGTTATCACCGGCGACACCATCACCATCACCAGTTCCGGCGAGATCCGAAAGATACGTTACGCCTGGAGCTCCTTGACGAATGCGAACCTTTTCAATTCCCATGCTCTCCCAGCCGAACCATTCATCAAGGATTTGCCATGAACATTCAGAAACCATCGCGTGAGATACCGGCCATCGTCGTCCGGCGCCGCCGCCAGTTCGACGCGTCGCCGGATCGCGTCACACGGGAAGGCACGCGCCTGCGCGAGATCCGGGTTATCGACCGCGACACCGGCCGACTCGAAGCCTACACCGCCCACACGTTCATCGATGCGACCTACGAGGGCGATCTGGCAGCCGCGGCGGGTGCTCCCTTCCGAGCGGGCCGCGAAGGTCGCGAAGAATACAGCGAGCCCATGGCTGGACGTATCTACAAGGTCTGGGAGGGCGAGGTCCGAGAGGATTCGACCGGCGCAGCCGACGCAGCCATCGAGGCCCACAACCACCGGCTCTGCCTGACCGCCGACCCCGACCGCCGCGTGCCTATCTCAAAACCCGCCAGCTACCACCGCCAGGACTACGCCAGTCTGGTGGACGATGTCAGCCTCGGACTCGCCCCCGTCCCCCCCGGGTATTACCACTGGGAACACGACCGGGAGGGTCTCGACCGGTTATTCAACATCGGCCATCTGCCAGGCGGCAAGACCGACGCCAACAACCAGCAAGCCGCCTTTCTCTCGAGCGACCTGCCCGAGGAGAACTGGGCCTGGAGCGACGCCTTCGCTGCCCGGTTGCGAGACTACACCCTTGGCCGGGCCGACGGGCAAGGTGTCGTGCGCAGAGAAGGTGTACCCGCCGACTATACGCCGGGCCTCGCGCAAGTAGACCTGGCGCGGGAAGTGGCCCTTGTCCTCGTACTCGTCTTTGGCGAGGCCCCACTTGGCGACCTTCTGGCGGAAGCTCTCCGGCAACTCGGGATCGTTTTGCGCGAACCAGATCATGCCCTGCGGCCGCCCGTGCATGCCGACAGCGTAACTGGTAGCCACTACGACATCGAGTCGCACACCTGCCACAAGCGGGAACCGGGGCGCGTGCACCTCGACGGCTTCATCTCCTATCCGACGGCGCTTTACACCGTGCCCTATCGCATCATGGTGCCGGAGGCGGTTGACGGGCTGCTTGTATCCGTGGCCATCTCGGCCTCTCACATGGGCTACGGCTCCCTGCGCATGGAGCCGTGCTGGATGGCCCTGGATGAGGCGGCCGGGCTTGCGGCCATCCTGAGTAGGCGTGCCGGGACCGAAGCACGTGATATCCCGATTCCGGAGCTGCAAGAACGCCTGCTCGACCACGGCGCTGTGCTGGCGTACGTGAGTAATGTCGGCACTGAGGATCCCCGCTTTCGCGCCGTGCAACATCTAGTCCTGCAGAGGCGCGTTCCGGGAATGGCGTTGAAGGAGGAGACCGCGCGATGAGAAACGCTGCAACATTACCCACCGCCTGTGCACACGCGCCAGTGATTGAGGCCGGAGCGTTCGAACTACAAGGAATCTCCGGAGTCAGCCTGGCCCGCGGCACCGACGTCCTGGGTATTCGCATGGCCTGCCCGCATCCCGCGTTGGGCTTGGTCGATGAGAAGGACGTGCTTCTGACCATGGACGGACCGGAAGACTTCGCCCCGGATCAGCGCTACACACGGGTGCGCTGGCGGGTGCCTATCACTCCGTCCGGGGTGCGGCGCTTGGGTGGCTGGCCACGGCGTTCGATCAATGCGCCACTGGTCTACGACTTCGCCCCGGGCGAGGCGGCGGCGATCACGCTGGAGTGGCGTCGGGAGGGCGACGCCGTGATCGGCCGCTACACGACGGATGCGCCGGTCCGCGCCGGACTTTTCGTCAACGGCTGCTTTGCTCCCGCCACCGTGACTGCGGCCGCGCCCGCACACTGCCGCCTGGAACTGGTCGACTCCGCGCTGGAGCTGTCCCTGGCCGGCGCGATCGAGGCACCGCTGCAGGTGGACTCCCGCCTTCAGGCCGAGCAGGCCTGGGCCGGGGTGATTCAGGCGGCGGGTACGGCGATGGCCCTCTACCCTGTTTCGCTCAGCCCCGACCGGCCGCTTCACTTCGTCATGCGCCTCGAGCCTCGCACGACCGCTCCCGGCGAACCACCGCCGCTTGATCGTGCGGCGATCGATCAAAGCCTGGCTGATGGCGCCCGCGAGTATGCTGCTTCCCGCATGCGTAGCACGGGTGCTTTTTCCGGTGCGGCGGAGGCCCTCGGCGGCCTGACCGGTTACAGCCGCACCTACGATCCCCAGCGGCAGATGCTCCAGACCACCGTCAACCGCACTTGGGGCGGCCCCAACCAGCCGGGGCTGATCTTCGGCTGGGACAACTTTTTCGACTCCTACATCGCTGCCTGGGAAGATCCTCGGCTCGGCGCTGCCTCGCTCGAGCACATCGTCGCGACCTACGGGGCAAAAGGAATCGCCCACGGCCCCACCCAGCGCAACCTGATCATCCCCGTCATCTACTGCCGCACATTGGATATCTTGTCCGACGAGGCCCTCGCCCGACGCACCTGGCCGGTGATGATGGAATTCATGCGCTTCTGGTTTGCCGACCGCGGCGACGGCCGCCCCTGGCGCGATGGCAACTGCGACGGCCTGATTGAGGCTGGCGCCTCCGGCGATCCCGCCGATGTCGCCCCCGGCATCCTCATCCAAGAGGCAATGGACGAAACGGGCTACGATGAGATTCCGATCTACTCGGCCGGCTTCACCGAAGGGCGACTGGGCATGCTCGCCGACGGTGTCGACTTCGACTGGCCCAGCCGCACGCTCACCGTCACGCTTCTCTGCCAGAACTGCCTCTACATCGCCTCTTCCCGGATCATGGCCCGCTGGGCGGACCGACTCGGGCTCGTCGCTGACGCGACGTGGTTGCGTGGCGAGGCGGAACGCGTCGAAACCCGCGTCCGCGAGCGTCTCTTCTGCGAAAAGGACGGCTTCTTCCGCGACCGCTTCTGGAACGGTGATTTTTCTCCGGTCAAGGCCATGACGATCTTCTATCCGCTCTTGGCTGGCATCGCCGATGATGCCGTCAAGGCGCGGCTCAGGGAGACGCTCCTCGACCCAAAACAGTTCTGGGGCGACAACCTGATTCCCACCGTCAGCCGCGACGATCCCGCCTATCGCGACGGCCTCGACGGCAACGGCAACTACTGGCGGGGCAATTGCTGGGCGCCCACCACGTACATGGTTTACCTGGCCATCAAGGAGGCCGGTTGGGACGACCTCGCCGCCGAATACGCCCGCCGCGTGTGCGAGCAGTTCATGAAATACTGGCGGGCGCACGGCCACTCCTATGAGAACTATCCGGCGGAAGGCAAGGTCGACCATCGCTTCCTCTATGTGCAGATGTGGGGCGGGCGTGAACTGCGCTACGTCTGGTCGGGAATGCTGCCGCTCTGCGGCCTGGAAGAGATCTTCGCACCGGAAGTCACGCGTGCAGGCGTGCGCTTCGGCAATCCGCACCTGTCGGAGCAAGCCGTCTGGCGCAACTTCACCTGGCAAGGCCAACCGGTGGAGGCCGAAGCCGGTCCGCAACGGACACGGGTGAGCGTGGGCGAGGAATGGCGTTTTCTGGCCGAGCCCGGCATCGCGGTGCGCGGCTTTACGACCGACGACGGGATTGCCTTCAGCGCGGCAACGCAGGAGCCAAGTCGCGTGCGGCTTGAGGCCAAGGGACTCGCACCATCGGCGAAGACCTCCGTTCTGGTGAACGGCCGCCCGATTCCCTGCACTTTCGAAGGCGGCGCCTTGGGGTTCGAACTGCCGGCCGGCAAAGCGGATGTACGGGTTGTGACATCGAAATGACCGTGCCGCATCTGTGATGCCGGCATCCTCGTTCATGCTGACATGAAGTTCCATTCCATGTACAGCAACCAAGAGAAAATCCCATCATGAGCTACAACACGAACGAAACGGCAATCCCCACGCGTGCCATCAATGACAAGACGGTGATGCGCGCGACCGCCGACAGCGCCACGGTGCTGGCGCGCGAGCCGCAGGCGATCGTCCTGCGCACCACCGCTCTCGCCAAGGCCAAGACCGCCCTGTCGTCGGCAGACTCGGCGATGATGGACCAGCAGGGGCTCAAGGACGGTCAGCCCGTCACCGGCACCCTGCGTATCGACTTGGTGTCGGATGGCTGCATCCGGGTGCGCTACGCCCTCGGCGACGCAGTGCCGGCCAACCCAACCTCGATGGTGGTCGGCACCCTGCCGCCACCCACGGCCTGCTCGCAGGTTGACGGCCTGAGCCTGGACGCCGGGATGCGCGCTGCTCCTTGGCTGGGCGAAGCGCCCGGAAGCGGTGCGGCTGTGGCCCTCGACGGCGCCGGGATGCGGGTACTGGTCGGCCTCGACCCGCTGCGCATCGAGCTGCGCCGCCCTGATGGCAGCGTGATCTGCGGGATCGGCGGTCGCGAGAAGGACCATTTCAGCAACTGGGACGCCTATTCCCTGGGGGTCTCGCAGCGTCACGACGGCCGGCCAGTGGCGCACGAGTGTTTCGACCTCCGACCCGGCGAGGCGGTCTACGGCTTGGGCGAGCGGTTCGCCCCCAGTCTCGACCTGGTCGGCCAAACAGTCGAGCTGTGGCAGCGCGACGCGCTCGGCACCACCACCCCCCGAGCCTACAAGAACGTGCCGTTCTTTGTCACCACCGGCGGCTGGGGTGCCTACTTCAACCATTCCAGCGCCGGCACCGCTTGGATCGGCTCGCTCTCGAGCTGCGACATCCAATTGGCCTTCGACGAGGACTTCCTCGACTACTACATCTTCACCGGTTCGATTTCCGAGATACTAGGTCACTACACTGCGCTGACCGGCCGCGGCGAGGTGCCGCCGGACTGGACCTTCGGCTATTGGCAGTCGAAGATCAGCTACAAGGCTGCGGACGAGACCCTCGACATCGCCGGGCGACTGCGCGCCCAGCGCATCCCCTGCGATGTGATCCACCTCGACACCTTCTGGTTCGAACGCGACTGGTATTGCAACCTCGAGTTCGCCCAAGACCGATTCCCCGACCCGGCCGCCTATCTTGCCGAGATGAAACGCCGCGGGTTCAAGATCTGCCTGTGGCAGTTGCCCTATGTTCCCGAAGGAAACGCCTACTATGACGAGTTGAAGGCGGTGGACGGCTTCGTAAAACGCCCCGACGGCTCGATCTACAACGTTGGGATCTGCTTCACCCCCGGGTTCAAAGGCACGGTCGGGATCATCGACTTCACCAACCCCGCGGCGACCCGTATCTACCAAGAGCGCCTGCGCCGTCTGTTCCAGCTCGGCGTGATGGTGATCAAGACCGATTTCGGCGAAGACGCCCCCGCCGACGGCGTGTGGCATGACGGCACCCCGGCGCACCGCATGCACAACCTTTATCCCCTGCTCTACAATTTGGCGGCCAGCGAAGTCACCAAGGAGGTCACCGGAGGTGGCCAGGTTTGGCACCGTTCGGGCTGGGCCGGCTCGCAGCGCCATCCCGTGCCTTGGGGCGGGGACAACAGCCCGAACTGGCACAACCTCGCCCCGCAGATGCGCGGCGGCCTGTCGCTGGGCCTCTCGGGTTTTACTTTTTGGAGCCAAGATATCGGCGGTTTCCTCGGTGAAACCAACGACCACCTGCTGCTGCGCTGGATGCAGGCCGGCCTCTTCCTCTCGCACTCGCGAGTGCACGGTGGGGGCGTCCGCGAACTCGATCGATTCGCACCCGAAACCATCCGCATCGCCCGCGAGTTTCTCGAACTTCGCTACCGGATGCTGCCGTACATCCTCGCCCATTCGCAGATCTCCGCGTCCGCCGGCCTGCCGCTGGCCCGGCCCTTGGTGCTCGAGTTCCAGAACGACCGCAATGGCTGGCGGGTCGACGACCAGTGGCTCTTCGGCCGCGACCTCTTGGTGGCTCCGGTGATGGATGCCGGAGCCTGCCGCAGCGTCTACCTGCCGCCGGGCACCTGGTACGACTGGTGGACCGGCGACGCCATCGCCGGCGGCCGCTGGATCGAAGCCGAGGCCGCCCTCGACCGTATTCCGCTCTGGCTGCGCGAGGGTGCAATCGTGCCCCTTGGTGATGTTCACCAGTGGGTCGGCGACACCCCAGACCGGACGGTGGAGCTGGTGCTCGCACCCTTGGACGCCGACGGTGAACGACGCCTCGATTTTATGGTCAATGGCCATGCCACCAGTGCGGTGCTGACCCGCCGGCTCGGCCAGCATTACCTGACCATTGGTGACATCCCCGGCGTCACTGTGACTCCGCGGCTCGTCGATGCGTCGCTGCCGATGACGATTCGGCGACACAACACATGACGCTAGGTTAAAAATTGCTGCGGACACTGAAGGAGAAAGGCTACTGCGTCTGGTGGGGCGGCAAGCTCGACACGCAGGGCGACTCGACCACCGGCGACTAAGCACTGGTCGAGAAGACGCAGAACACGTTCGAGGACGTGCTGACGCACGTTCCATTCGTGGTGAAACCACCGCGCGGCGTGCCAGTGCGGCCGCGCATGAGTGAGGCGCTGGTGGAGCTGGTGGATTTTCCGGCGACGGTGTTCGATCTGGCCGGCATTCAGCCAGGCTATACGCACTTCGGCCGGTCGCTCTTGCCCGTGCTGGCGGGGAGCGAGGAACACCGGGACGCGGTGTTCTGCGAGGGCGGACTCCTGGAGGGCGAGGACCATTGCCAGGAAGGCGGCACGAAGCCGGCGGTGGAGAATAATTACTGGCCCCGGGTCAGCCTGCTGTGGGAATTGCACGTGGCGCACTCGAAGGCGGTCATGTGCCGGATCCGCCACTACAAATACGTGCGACGGCTTTATGAGGCGGACGAGTTCTACGACCTCCGCAACGATCCCTGCGAGACCACCAACCTGCGCGAGCACCCGATGATGGCGAGGCACCGGGAAAGGCTGCTCACGTTTTTCATGGAGACCGGTGACGTTGTCCCATTCGACCAAGACCGCCGCCGGTGAATATGACCGTACAACCCCCGCCACCCATCGATGCCGAGCATCGCACCGGAAACGGGCGGGACACCGTCTAGGCAAAAAGGTGAACTGTATCAACACACCGCTATCGTCGGCAATGACCGGACCATTCTTTGATGAGTTATCTTGAACATCCAGAAATCCGGCATAACAAACCTATCCATTAATCACACCATGCAGCATTACACGTTCCAGCGAGAGATTCCGATCGAAAGTTCGTACGACGTCGTCGTCGCCGGCGGCGGCCCTGCGGGCACGGCGGCTGCGATCAGCGCGGCACGCGCCGGTGCCAAGACGCTGCTCGTCGAAGCCACCGGCGCACTGGGCGGCATGGGCACCAACGGCCTTGTCGCCAACTGGTATTGCCTTTCCGACGGCGAGCAGATCATCACCCGCGGCCTCTTCTGGGAAATCGTGCGCACCCTCCACGGCGCCGGCGGCATGAAAAACGGCCTCGACCCCGACACGATGAAGCCCCAGATGGGCATCCAGTTCTCTGCCGAGCCGCTCAAGCGCGTGCTCGACAAGCTGGTGCTCGACGCCGGCGTCGATCTGCTCTTCGCCACGCGCGTGATCGAGGCGGATGTCGACAAGCCGTTGAAGAAAGTCCGCGGCGTGGTGATCCAGCACGTCGAGGGCCTCCGCTATGTGCCGGCGAAAGCCTTCATCGACGCCACCGGCGACGCGGTCCTTGCCGATCTCTGCGGTGTGAAATATCGCGAAGCCGGCCGCGATACGCCGAACATTATGCCGCCCACGCTGTGCGCCACGGTCGAGAACGTTGACTGGAGCTTCAGCTACGCCGACCAGCAGGATGCGATCAAGCGCGGCGTCGAGGCCGGGGAGTTCAGCCAGCCCGACCGCCAAGTGCCCGGCCTATTCCACAGCAAAGGATCGCACGGCATGCAGAATGCCGGCCACATCTTCCGCATGAACGCGGTGAAGATCAAGAGCCTCACCGAGGGTTACGTGAAAGGCCGCCAGCTGGCATCGGAATACGCGAGTTTCTTCAAGAGGCATCTACCGGGCTGTGAAAAACTCGAACTCGTCTCCACGGGCGCACTGATGGGCGTGCGCGAGTCACGCAATATCGACGGCGAATATGAACTCAACTACGCCGACTTCAAAGCCAGGCGCAAGTTTGACGATCAGATAGGCGTGTACAGCAAAGGCTTGGACATCCACGTCTACGATCTCACACCTGAGGAGTTTCAGCGCTACTGCGACAGCTACGAACGGAGGGACCGCCTGAAGGTCGGCGAAAGTTACGGTCTGCCGTATGGCATCCTGGTGCCGCGCGGGTGGACGAACCTCTGGGCTGCGGGCCGGTGCGTGTCGAGCGACGTGGAAGTGAACGGCGCGATCCGCGATCAGCCGGCGTGCTACATGCTCGGGGAAGCGGCGGGCTGCGCCGCCGTGCAGTCGATCAGAACCGGCCAGCCGGCATGCGACCTGGACACCGCCACGCTGGTGCAGACGCTCCGCGCTCGCGGGTGCTATCTGCCGCAGGAAGCTGAGCCGACGATGATGACGCGGAGTCCATCATGCTGATCGTGTCCATGGCAGCCATGCTTGCACGCAGAGGAGCAGCCCATGCGCGTAGTCGGTTGCACGTCTTGCCGCGTTGTGCCGGGAACAGCCCGCCTCGTACGGATCGCAATCAGATAAAGCTGTGAACACCCTGCCGAACATCCTCTTCATCACCGATGACCAGCATCGCTGGAACTGACTGGAAATGAACGGCAGAGAACCCGTTCGCACGCCCAATCTTGGTCGCCTGGCGAGCGAGGGCGTCTGGTACCGCCAAACCTATTCCACCTCTCCGCTTTGCATGCCGGCCCGCGCCAGCCTGCACAACGGCCTCTACGCGCACCGGACCGGGTTTGACCACAATGTCGGACACTGGCCGTTCGGGATTCCGATGCTGCCGAATGTCTTGCGCGGCCTCGGCTACCGCACCGCCGCCATCGGCAAACTGCACGTCTTCGGCACTACTCGGCCATGGTCGAGATCGTCGACGCGCAGGTTGGGCGCCTGCTCCAGGTGCTGGACTAACGGGGACTCACCGGCAATACGCTGGTGATCTTCGCCGCGGACCATGGCGAGATGCTGGAGGATCGGGGGCTAGCCGGCAAATGCTTCCCGTTCGATCCGTCGGTCCGCCTTCCCTGCCTGATGCGCTGGCCCGGGCACACGCCGGAGGCGTTGCCACCGACGCGCTGATCGAACTGATCGATATGCCGGCCACGTGCCTGGCAGCGGCTTCCGGCAGCGGCCAGGTCGCGGTCTTCCTCCCCGGTTCCACCGGACGCTCACTCGTTGAACACTGGAAGGATCCGTCAGCGCCGGTGCGCCCCATGTCTTCAGTGAGGACGGCGGCCAATTCTGTCCGGCCTCGCCGATGGCCGCTGGGTGTACGTCCTCTATCCCGGCTGCGGCGAAGAAGCGCTCTACGACGTGCCATCCGACCCGGGCGAAGGGACAAATCGGATCGGAGATCCGTCCGCTTCGGAGATCCGCGACCGCCTCAAGACCGCGCTGCTGCTGCATTACTCCCGCAACCCGGCTCCGCATCGGTTGCGGGCCGAATAACGATGGACAACTCCATGAACAAGAGAGCCGACGACATGAACAGGCCCGCCAAGCCATGGCCCACGCGGGCGATCCGAGCCTGCGGATGCCGGGCCACTCGCAGACGGCTCCACGCCTAGACACCTTGAGTCGTGAATAGCCAACCTGCATGCGATGTTATTTATGGCAACCATGCTTGTGGCGGGGTCAATGGATGAGATAAGTGTAACTTTTGTTTATCTATGATGACACTATCCAAGCCGAATATTATTCTCATCAATTGCGACGACCTCGGTTACGGGGATCTGGGGTGTTATG